>JAFVGS010000050.1 GCA_017474845.1 Prevotella sp. | reverse complement strand
TATTATAATATATATAATATATAATATAAGTATTACTATTATAGCTTGTCGATGTCCATTGTTTGAATGGCATGAAAATTTCACCTTCGTGTCGTATTTGCAAAATGATACATGCAAAACGAAATTCTTTAAACATGTAAGCAAATTTCGCTATAGTCAAAATCGCCTTCAATACCCCGTTTTGTCACACTTTTCAGCCTCTTGGACTTTAGTTAGTCTAAACTCGGACTTTACAGTTAGTAAACTCGGACTTTACTTAGCCTAAACCCTCAGTTTGCTTTAACCTGTCTTTACGCTTTCACTTTCAAACTTTCGAATGTCAAATCCTTTCAAAAGGTGCGTGTTGGACTGCGTCCTATTACCAGACTTGCGGATATAACCGAGTCATCTTGCACTTAGTTTGGCCCCAACCTTTTGAGAATATATCATTTCGTATTTGCTCCCCAAGTTGGGGAATAATTGTTTTCCCCTTTTGCTCAACAGCCTGTTGAGTAATTTGCTCCACATCTTGTGGAGTAATATAGGGTTTGGTAAAGCATGTCTTATTCCGTACAGATTTCCGTTGTAATTCCGTAAAAGGGTGTAACCTAATACACACTTGTTGCGTTACTTACGTCCAGAACTCCTTGTCGCCCGTGGGTTCCATTCGTTCCTGGCATTTGGGACAGGTGCGCTTATCCCAGAGCCTGATACGGTCGCTGCCGCAGTTGAGGCACAGACGGCCAACCTCGCTTCGGTATGAGGGGGCCACGTCGGCGATGATGCCGCCAACGACAATGTTCTGTATGGACTTGCAGTCTTGGCACGACACGGCCGAAATCTCCTGACGAAAGAGCCCTCGACCTTCGTACACATCAGCTTCGTAGCCGCAAGACTTGCAGCGGTATTTCAGTTTCCAGGCCATTTGCGACTTAATTCATATTAAAATCTACGGCAAAGGTACTTAAAAATCATCATTATTTCGTAATTTTGCACGCACTATTACGATACTTTATGATTTGAGTCGCCGATGGCAGAAGCAGGAAACAAGGAGATGGTGAGGCGCTACGTGCGGTATCTGAAGCTGCAGCGCAACATGTCGGGCAATACGCTCGACGCCTATCAGCATGACCTGCGGAAGCTGCTCGACTATCTGGAAGGGGAGGGGAAAGACCCTCGTGAGGTGCAGTTGGAAGACCTGGAACATTTCTCTGCCCGACTGCACGACATTGGGATCCATCCTCGGAGCCAATGCCGGATCCTGAGCGGCGTGAGGAGCTTCTTCCGTTTTCTGCAGCTCGACGGCTATCGCGACGATGACCCCACGGAGCTGTTGGAGTCGCCGCAGATAGGCCAGCATCTGCCTGAGGTGCTGACGACGGCTGAGGTGGACCGTCTAGAAGCGAGCATCGACCTCTCGAAATGGGAGGGACATCGCAATCGGGCAATCATCGAGGTGCTATTTTCTTGCGGTCTGCGTGTGAGTGAGCTGACGAACCTGAAGCTGTCTAACCTCTATCTCGACGAGCAGTTTATCCGTGTGATGGGCAAGGGATCGAAGGAGCGCCTAATACCCATCTCAAAGAAGGCCATACAGGAACTTGGGTTCTGGTTTGACGACCGTCAGCACATGGACATCAAGCCTGGCGAAGAGGACTACGTGTTTCTGAACCGTCGTGGGGCTCATCTGACGCGGGTGATGATCCTTATCATGATTAAGCGTCAGGCGGAGGCGGCTGGCATCCAGAAGACCATCTCGCCCCACACTCTGCGCCATTCGTTTGCCACAGCCCTGCTCGAAGGAGGTGCCGACCTTCGGGTGATTCAGGCGCTATTGGGCCACGAGAGCATCGGCACCACGGAGATCTATACCCACATCGACACCTCGACGCTACGCAGGGAGATCCTTGAGCATCATCCGAGAAACATGAGGAAATGATCTGGTTTATAGTTTAAAGTTTATGGTTTATAGATGATTACTTCTATAGGCAGAACGAATGGCTTGCAAGGTTATCATCTATAAACAATAAACCATAAACTATAAACAAAAAATAAAAAAACGTAGTTTTTAGAAGACTTCTGCGTCTAATCAGAAAAAAAGCAGTAATTTTGCACCCAAATTTATAACAACCAAACTTATGAAGATGAAAAAACTATTCCTTAGTCTGCTGCTGGTCATGATCGGCACAGTGACAATGATGGCTCAGATGGAGATGCCATCGATTCCCGTAGATCCCGATGTGCGCATCGGCAAACTCGACAACGGATTGACTTATTACATCCGTCACAACAACTGGCCCGAGAACCGAGCCGAGTTCTACATCGCCCAGCGTGTGGGCTCCATTCAGGAGGATGATACCCAGCGCGGACTGGCCCACTTCCTGGAGCACATGGCCTTCAACGGCTCGAAGCACTTCAAGGGCAACGAGCTGCTGCGCTGGTGTGAGAGCGTGGGTATACAGTTCGGTGGTGACCTGAATGCCTATACCAGCATCGATGAGACGGTTTATAATATAAGTAATGTACCTACAACGCGCGAGGGAATCATCGACTCGTGTCTGCTCATCCTCTACGACTGGGCTGACGGTCTGCTGCTGGAGCAGGAGGAGATAGAGAAGGAGCGTGGCGTGATCCACGAGGAATGGCGCCTGCGCACCAGTGCCATCATGCGTATGCTGGAGCGCGACCTGCCCAAACTCTATCCGGGTTCGAAGTATGGTCACCGTATGCCTATCGGACTGATGGAGATCATCGACAACTTCGAGCGCCCCTTCCTGCAGTCGTACTATGAGAAGTGGTATCGTCCCGACAATCAGGGTATCATCGTAGTAGGTGATGTGGATGTAGACAAGATTGAACAGAAGATCAAGGATATGTTCTCGCCCATCGAGCTGCCTGAGAACCGTGCCTTGGTAACGAAGGAGCCTGTGCCTGACAACGCGGAAGCCATCTACGTGATCGACAAGGACAAGGAGCAGCGCACCAATGAAGTGTGGATGATGATGAAGCACGAGACCTTCCCCGACTCTTTGAAGGGGACGATGGCCTATATGCTTGCCGACTATCTGAAAGATGCGGCCATCACCATGCTCAACGATCGTCTGAAGGAATATGCCGAGAAGCCCGAGAGCCCGTTCGTGAGCTCGTCAGCCTCCTATGGCAAGTATATCTTCTCGCGCACGATGGATGCCTTTGAGCTCGACGTGAATCCGAAGGACGGACAGACAGAGGCTGCCGTCACGACTGCCCTCACCGAGGCCCGTCGTGCTGCGGAGTTCGGATTCACCCCCACAGAGTATAACCGTTTCAAGCAGAACTATACCAGTCAGCTCGACAAGCAGTACTCGAACAAGGACAAGCGCTACAACAGCCAGTTCGTCAACCAGTGTGTACAGAATTTCCTGAACAACGAGCCTCTCCCCAGCATCGATTATACCTATGCCACGATGAAGCAGTATGTGCCGATGATTCCCGTGGAAGCCGTCAATGCCTTGATTAAGGAATACATCCTGCCTAATGACAGTAACTTTGTGGTGTATAGTATTAATACTGAGAAGGAGGGTGCCACATATCCCACAGAGGAGGGTCTGAAGGCTGCTGTTGCCAATGCCCGCAGCGCACAGATCGAGGCTTATGTGGATAATGTAAAGGACGAACCCCTGATGACGGAGACACCTCAGAAGGGTGCCATCGTCAGCGAGACGAAGAATGATACCTTCGGTTATACGGAACTGAAGCTCTCGAACGGAGCCACCGTTGTGCTGAAGCAGACTGACCTGAAGAAGGACCAGGTGCTGCTGCGTGGTGAGGGCTTTGGAGGCTCGGCACTCTATGGAGAGAAGGACTTCGCCAACATCAAGATGTTCAACGACGTGATTGAGGCCAGCGGTCTCGGAAACTTCTCGCACACCGAGTTGGAGAAAGCCCTCGCTGGCAAGATTGCCAGTGCATCGCTCTCGATGAATCCCAACCGAGTATATGTCAACGGCAGCTCTACGCCGAAGGATGTGGAGACCATGCTGCAGCTGGCATACCTCTACTTCAGCAACATCGCCAAGGACCAGAAGTCCTACGACAACCTGATGCAGACCGCTGAGATTAATCTGAAGAACCGCCTGCTGCAGCCCGAGGCTGTGCTTCAGGACTCGCTGACGGCTACGCTGACCTGCAATAATCCGCGCAACAAGGCGATGACGGCGGAAAACCTGGCACTGGTGGACTACGACCGCATCCTCGAGATGGCTAAGGAGCAGACGGCCAACGCAGCTGCCTTCACCTTCACCATTATCGGCAACTACGACGAAGAGGCCATCCGTCCGCTGATTGAGACCTATCTCGCATCTCTGCCGGCACAGAAGGAAGTGGTAAAGAGTCCGAATGTGGCAACCGAATTCAAAGGTGTTGTCATCAATAACTTCAAGCATAAGGGTGAGACACCGAAGGCTTATGCTGTGATGGAGTGGTATACGAAGGACATCCCTCTGACAGCAGAGAATGATGTCAAGATTGATATGATTTCCCAGATCCTTGATATGGAATATCTGAAGAAGATCCGTGAGGAAGCCAGCGCCGCTTATACTGTGCAGTCGTTGTCTGGCATCGATCGCAATGACTTCGAGACAACAGCCCAGATTCTCGCCATCTGTCCCATGAAGCCTGAGAAGGCCGACACCGCCATCATGATCCTGCGTGACGAGGTGGATGCTCTGACCAAGACCTGTGATGCCGACAAACTCCAGAAAGTGAAGGAGTATATGTTGAAGAGCCACGGTGACCAGTTGAAGCAGAATAACTACTGGCTGAGTGTGATCAATCTGTGGCGCAAGTGGGGCATCGACTTCCACACTGACTACGAGAAATTGGTGAACGCTCAGACACCTGAGAGCATCAGTGCCATCGCAGCTGAGATCCTGAAGGCCGGCAACCGTGCAGAGGTTATCATGCTGCCCGCAGAGTAATTAAGAATTGGAAATTTAGAATTTAGAGAGAATGAGTTATTTGTTTTCATCAGAATCAGTCTCTGAGGGCCATCCCGACAAAGTGGCGGATCAGATCTCTGATGCGATATTAGACCAGTTCCTGGCTTACGACGACAAGGCCCGCTGCGCCATCGAGTCGTTTGTCACCACAGGACAGGTAGTGATCATGGGTGAGGTGCGCAGCGAGGTGTATATCGACTTGCAGACCATCGCCCGCAACACTATCAAGCGCATTGGCTATACGAAGGCGGAGTACCAGTTCGACGGCAACTCCTGCGGTATTCTCAGTGCCATCCACGAGCAGAGTGCCGACATCAACCGTGGTGTCGACAACGGCAATGAGGAAGAGCAGGGAGCCGGCGACCAGGGTATGATGTTCGGCTATGCCACCAACGAGACGGAGAACTTCATGCCCGTCTCGCTCGACTTGGCACACCTCATCATGCGCACCTTGGCCGACATCCGCAAGGAGGGTAAGGAGATGACCTACCTGCGTCCGGATGCCAAGAGTCAGGTGACCATCCAGTACAGCGATGCCGGCATCCCAGAGCGTATCGACACCATCGTCGTCTCTACGCAGCACGACGAGTTTGACGAGGACGAGAAGATGCTGGCCCGCATCAAGGACGACGTCATCAATATCCTCATCCCCCGTGTGAAGCAGCAGATCCATTCGCAGAAGGTGCTTGATTTGTTTGGACTGGATATCAAGTACTATGTGAACCCCACGGGCAAGTTCGTCATCGGTGGTCCTCACGGTGATACAGGTCTCACGGGCCGTAAGATCATCGTGGATACCTATGGTGGCAAGGGCGCTCACGGCGGCGGTGCCTTCTCTGGAAAGGACTCCTCGAAGGTGGACCGCTCGGCAGCCTATGCCGCCCGTCATATCGCGAAGAACATGGTGGCGGCAGGTGTAGCCGATGAGATGTTGGTTCAGGTGAGCTATGCCATCGGTATCGCCAAGCCCATGAACATCTACGTGAACACCTATGGCCGCAGCAAGGTCAATATGAGCGACGGTGAGATTGCCAAGAAGATTGAAAAACTCTTCGACCTCCGTCCGAAGGCCATCGAGCGCACGCTGAAGCTGCGCCAGCCCATGTACAGCGAGACGGCTGCCTACGGACACATGGGGCGGAAGTGTGAAATGATCAAGAAGACATTCACCAGCCATTACCACGAGACGAAGACCATCGATGTGGAACTGTTCACGTGGGAGAAACTTGACCGTGTGGACGATATCCGCAAGGAGTTTGGAATCTGATGCAAGACTCGATCTACGTAGAACCACCCAGTATCGCAGCACTCGACTTAGTGCCACATACTCCCGCAAAGCCGCAGACACCTTACCAGGTGCTGCGGTTATTGCCTAAGGATGCGACGCCTGCTCAGCAGGACTCCGCCATTCAGGCGTGGTTCGCGCCAGACGAGATCCATTACAGCGAACGCCCTGACACCCTCCATCTGCCTGGCGAGGGGATACCCCGAGACCTGAAAGATGTGCAGCTGCCGACGTACTATCGCGAGAACTTCTTCTCCAACGACTCGCTCTATCACCCTGAGCTGGACGGCGGGCGCTATGGCGTGGCCGGCGACCCTGTGCCTGAGACGATGAGCAACGACAGCCTGATTTCCGGGCTGCTCATTCTTTGTTTCCTGGTGATGACATTCTCCTTCTCCAGAATCTCAGGCTTCATCGGGCGGCAGATCAAGGATTTCTTCTATGTGCAGAAAGGTGAGCACTCCGTGCAGGAGACGGGCGACGAGATCAATATCCAGATCGTCTTCTCTGTCATCACCTGCCTCACCTGCTCCCTGCTTTACTATCTCTATGTGCTCACGACGGTCGATGACACGTTCGTCTTCTCCACCGAACATCTCCTGCTGGGCGTGATATTCCTCATCATGGCAGGCTATTTCCTGCTGAAGTTTCTCCTCTACACCATGGTGAACACCATCATGTTTGATACCTCGGGGAATAAAAAATTTCTTACAGCGTTCATCTTCCTTCTGTCTATGGAAGGGATACTGCTGTTCCCCGTCCTGCTTTTGCTCGCTTATTTCCAATTCCCAATACAAGCTGCCGCTGTTTACACCTTTTTAGTGGTGTTTTTCTTTAAATTTCTAACATTTTATAAAACTTATGTCATCTTTTTCGCCCAAAAAGCGTTTTATGTGCAAATAATTTTGTACTTTTGCGCCCTTGAAATGGTACCGTTGCTTTCACTTTGGGGTGGATTGGCGGTCATCGTGAATCATTTGAGAGTAATTTTTTAAGACAGAGATGATAAAGAAAATTTTAGTCTCACAGCCAAGACCTGCCAGTGAGAAGTCGCCGTACTTTGATATAGCGAGCAGATTTGAGGTTGAGTTGGTGTTCCGTCCGTTTATCAAGGTGGAGGCCATCAGTGCGAAGGAGTTCCGTGCCCAGAAAGTCAGCATCCTTGACTATACGGCCGTCGTGTTTACTTCGCGTCATGCTATTGACCATTTCTTTAATATGGCCAAGGAGTTGCGTGTGAACATCCCGGAAGACATGAAGTATTTCTGCGTGACAGAGACCATCGCCCTGTATATTCAGAAGTATGTGCAGTACCGCAAGCGCAAGGTGTTCTTCGGCGAGTCTGGCCGTGTGGACGACCTCATCCCTGCGATGGTGAAGCATAAGAATGAGAAATATCTCGTGCCGATGAGCGATGTCCACAACGACAGTGTTTCGAATCTGCTGGAGTCGAAGAAACTCAACCATAGGGAGTGTGTGATGTATAAGACCGTCAGCAACGACTTCACTCCCGAGGAGGTTAAGACCTTCGACTATGATATGCTGATCTTCTTCAGCCCTTCGGGTATTGAGTCGCTGACGAAGAACTTCCCCGGCTTCAAGCAGGGTGAGATTGCTATTGCCACCTTCGGTCCTGCCACCGCTAAGGCAGCCAAGGATGCGGGCCTTCGTCTCGACATCGAGGCACCGTCGGAGAAATATCCCTCGATGACGGGAGCCCTCCTGCATTATCTCTTGGAGAAACAAGGTTAGCACGATGGCAGCGGCTCCTACCTTCAGGAAACGGGAGCGCATGACAAGCAATCTGCTGATCGAGGCGCTCTTTGACCGCTCGGCCTCTGGTCGCTCGCAAGGCGGGAATGGTAGCAGCCAGTCTGTCTCCGCTTTTCCCCTCAGGGCCGTCTATCAGGTGATAGGGCGCCGCGAAGGCCACGCACCAGTCCAGATTCTGATCAGTGTTCCCAAGAAGCGCTTCAAGCATGCTGTCGACAGAAACCGTGTGAAACGTCAGATCCGCGAGGCTTACCGCCGGCATAAGCAGCTGCTGTGGGAGAGGTTGGCTGACAATCAGGAGATGCTCATGGGATTCGTCTGGCTCTCCGACCGCCATTACCCCACCAACGAAGTGGAGTCCCGAGTCATCAAGATCCTTGAAAAGGTGAAAAATGAAAGGGTGAAAAGGTGAACTGGCTGTCTCACATATTGTCTTGGCTGCTGGTTCAGCCCATCAGGTTCTACCAGATATGTATATCCCCGCTGCTGGGACCCTCCTGCCGATTCACGCCCACCTGTAGCGAATATGCCAAGCAGGCCATCATGAAACACGGTCCCATCAAGGGTCTCTGGCTGGCCGTCTGGCGCATCCTGAGATGCAACCCCTGGGGAGGAAGCGGCTACGATCCCGTCCCGTAGGAGAATTATAAAATTACAAAATTGGATACATTATATATATAATAAGGTATGAAGAACTTTATTGAAGAACTGAAATGGCGCGGTATGCTGGCACAGATGATGCCCGGCACCGAGGAACTGCTCCAGAAGGAGATGGTGACCGCCTACTTGGGTACAGATCCCACGGCAGACTCTCTGCATATCGGACACCTCTGCGGCATCATGATGCTCCGTCATCTGCAGCGTTGTGGCCATCGTCCCGTCATCCTCGTGGGTGGTGCCACAGGTATGATCGGCGACCCCTCCGGCAAGTCTCAGGAGCGCAATCTCCTCAACGACGAGACCCTGCGCCACAATCAGGAGTGCATCAAGAAGCAGGTGGCCAAGTTCCTCGACTTCGAGTCGAAGGAGCCTAATGCAGCCATCATGGTCAACAACTATGACTGGATGAAAGACTTTACTTTCCTCGATTTTGCCCGTGAGGTGGGTAAGCACATCACCGTCAACTATATGATGGCGAAAGAGTCGGTGCAGCAGCGTCTGAACGGTACGGCCCGCGACGGACTCTCTTTCACCGAGTTCACCTATCAGCTGCTGCAGGGCTACGACTTCCTGTATCTCTATCAGCACTATGGCGTGAAGCTGCAGCTGGGTGGCAACGACCAGTGGGGTAACATGACCACAGGTACGGAACTCATCCGCCGTACGCTGGGCAACGAGGTGGAGACCTTCGCCCTCACTTGTCCGCTCATCACCAAGTCCGACGGCAAGAAGTTCGGTAAGACAGAGAGCGGCAACATCTGGCTGGATCGTAACCGTACGACGCCATACCGTTTCTACCAGTTCTGGCTGAACGTGAGCGATGACGATGCCGAGCGTTACATTAAGATCTTCACTTCACTCGAGAAGGAAACTATCGATTCCCTTATTGAGGAGCACAAGCAGGATCCAGGCCGTCGTGTCCTCCAGAAGCGTCTCGCCGAGGAGGTGACGGTGATGGTACATTCGCAGGAAGACCTTGATATGGCTATCGAAGCATCTGGTATCCTCTTCGGAAAGTCGACGAAGGAGGCGCTGGAAAAGCTCGACGAGCAGACCTTCCTAGATGTCTTCGATGGCGTGGAGAAGCACGAGATCTCCCGCGACCAGCTCGGGCAACCCGCCATCGAGCTGCTGACGACGGTGGCTCCCGTCTTCCCCTCGAAGGGTGAAATGCGCAAGATGGTGCAGGGCGGTGGTGTCTCGCTGAACAAGGAGAAACTCACCGACCAGAATCGTGAGATCACCAGTGATGACCTCATTGACGGCAAGTATCTTCTGGCCCAGAAAGGCAAGAAGAACTACTACTTGCTCATCGTAAAATAAGAAAGATTGGTGAAAATTTGGCGGTTTGCCAAATTTTCACTAACTTTGCACCCGCAAACTGGACGATGGTGTAATGGTAACACTACAGGTTTTGGTTCTGTCATTCCCGGTTCGAATCCGAGTCGTCCAACACTAAAGGAACTGTTATAAATGCTCTATGCCCAGCCCGGCATAGAGTTTTTATGTGCGCGCGAACATTACAATTATTATATTTGAACCTCATTTTACGTAAACCTTTACAGTCTTTTTTCGGGGGTAGTGCTTGCATGATTCGATTATATTTTATAACTTTGCATCAAAATTATAAATTATAAATTTTAAATCAATTATGGCAAATCTATTTTCATTGGAAGGTAAGAACGCTTGGATTACCGGCGCATCTTACGGTATCGGTTTCAACATCGCCAAGGCTTTCGTAGCTGCCGGCATCAAGACGATTATTTTTAACGACATCAACGAAGAGTTCCTTGCTCGCGGTCTGGCTAACTATAAGGAGGCCGGCATTGAGAACGTGAAGGGCTACGTGTGCGACGTGACGGACGAGAACGCCGTGAAGGCTCTCGTGGAGAAGATCCACCAGGAAGTGGGGCAGATTGACATCCTCGTGAACAATGCAGGTATCATCAAGCGCATTCCGATGCACGAGATGAAGCGGGCAGAGTTCCAGCAGGTGATTGACATCGACCTCGTGGGGCCGTTCATCTGCTCGTCGGCCGTCATCCCCGAGATGATGGAGCGCAGGGAGGGTAAGATCATCAACATCTGCTCGATGATGTCTGAGCTGGGCCGTGAGACGGTCAGTGCCTACGCTGCTGCCAAGGGCGGCCTGAAGATGTTGACCCGTAACATCTGCTCTGAGTATGGCGAATACAACATCCAGTGTAACGGTATCGGCCCGGGCTACATCGCTACGCCGCAGACGGCTCCGCTCCGTGAGCGTCAGCCAGACGGCAGCCGCCATCCGTTCGATAGTTTTATCTGCGCCAAGACACCTGCTGGCCGTTGGCTCGATCCCTCTGAGCTGGGTGGTCCCGCCGTGTTCCTCGCTTCTCATGCCTCTGACGCCGTGAACGGCCATGTGCTCTATGTGGATGGTGGTATCCTGGCCTACATCGGCAAGCAGCCGAAGTAAAGGTGAAAAGATGAAAAAGTGAAAAGGTGAAAAAAATATGGGTTCTGGCATGGGTCATCCCTGTGATGGCTCATGCCCAGTTTGTATCTGAGGTGTGGTCGCCGGATAATGGTGACGGTACCTATACGAATCCTGTCATCAATGCCGACTACTCTGACCCTGACGTCTGCGTGGGTGCCAGCGGGGAGGATTATTATTTGACAGCTTCATCGTTCCAGTGTGTGCCAGGCCTGCCCATCCTGCATTCGAAGGACCTGGTGAACTGGGAGATCATCAACCACGCTTTGGGAAATCTCTATGAGGGCGGTGAGGAACTGCTGAAGTATTTCAGTACGCCCCGGCACGGTCAAGGTGTATGGGCTCCCTCCATCCGCTATCATGACGGTTGGTACTATATCTATTGGGGCGATCCTGACTTTGGTGTATATATGGTGAAGACGCAGGATCCTGCCGGCAAGTGGGAGGCGCCTGTGTGTGTGATCAAAGGACAGGGGTATATCGACACTTGCCCTCTGTGGGACGACGACGGGCGCTGCTATTTAGTGAATGGCTGGGCAAACTCGCGCAGTAAGTTCGCCTCTGTGCTGACGGTGCGCGAGTTGTCGGCTGATGGTACGAAAGCCGTCGGACAGCCTGTGATTGTTTTCGACGGTAATGGTACGGAAAATCGTACTTGTGAAGGGCCGAAGTTCTACAAGCGTGACGGCTGGTATTGGATTATGTGTCCTGCCGGTGGTGTGCCTACTGGCTTCCAGCTCGCTATGCGATCCAAATCGCCCTACGGCCCTTACGAACATAAGATCGTGCTCGCCCAGGGTAAGACCGACATTAACGGCCCTCATCAGGGTGGATGGGTACATACGAAATATGGTGAGGATTGGTTCCTGCATTTCCAGGATAAGGAGGCTTATGGTCGAGTGGTGCATTTGAACCCCGTAGACTGGTCGTCGGGATGGCCCATGATGGGTAAGAACGGTGAGCCGGTGAAGACATTCCGAAAGCCGAAATGTTCAATGGATAATTCTCCGATCGTGAATCCTATGGAGAGCGATGAGTTTGATGCGCCTGTCATGGGGAAACAGTGGCAGTGGCATGCGAACTATGATGAGAAATATGGTGTCCCTACTGCCTTTGGCACATTCCGTATCTACACCTATAAGCTCTCCAAGGATTGGAAAAACTTCTGGGAGGTGCCCAATCTGCTGCTGCAGAAAACACCTGCCGACGCTTTTACCGTGACGACAAAACTGCGTATGACCTCAAAGGCCGACGGCCAGTTTGGCGGTCTAGTCATGATGGGTCTCGACTATAGTGCCCTCGTCGTCCGCAGGGTGGGGCAGACGTTTGAACTGGTGCAAATGACCTGCAAGGGTGCCGACAAAGGCAATGCTCAGACGGAAACTGTCATTGCCACATTGAAACCGACGGCTGTGGATCAGATTGACTACAAGCCGGGTATCCACGAGGATATCTACTTGAGGCTGTCTGTCAAGGATTCAAAGGTACGCTTTGCTTGGAGTCAGAATGGTAAGAAATTCTTCGACTGTGGCAATACGTTCCAGATGAAGGAGGGTAAATGGATTGGTGCCAAGTTCGGCTTTGTCGCTGCCGAGAGTGATCCCAAATGCGATCGCGGCTGGGTAGATGCCGATTGGATCAGGATAAGTGAGAATTGAAAAGTGAGAACTGAAAAATAACGTGGAGGCTTCAATTGAGGCCTCCACGTATTTTTATTTTACAATTTCGGATTAGATAGCATCAGCAAGCTCTGCACCAGCCTTGAACTTAGCCACCTTCTTGGCAGCAATCGAAATCTTCTCCTTTGTAGCGGGGTTGATACCCTCACGAGCGGGGCGCTCGCTAACGCTGAATGTACCAAAACCAACGAGAGCAACCTTATCACCTGCTACGAGAGCGTCCTTAATAGCTGCGATTGTGGCTTCCAGAGCCTTCTTTGAGTCAACCTTTGAGAGACCAGCTGCTGCTGCAATCTTCTCTACCAATTCTGTTTTGTTCATAATTTTTAATTTTAAAATGAATTATTAATAGTAATAAAACTAATATTTTACTGAATTTGTTCGCAAATATAGTGTAAACTATTCAAAGAAACAACAAAAAAAGAGAAAAAATTGCTTTTTTAATGAAAAAAAGTAGTATTCCACCCATTTTTAGGGCTAAAACAAGATATTTTTCGTAATTTTGCAGCCGAAATACTGCCGTAAGGCAAAAATCGTAAATCGTAAATTGATAAAATCGTAAATAGCATGATGTTCCGCATACCGCCCGTTACGAAGAATCTGTTGATCATCAACCTGATTGCCTTCCTTGCCACACTGGTTTTCCAGATGCGTGGAATCGACTTGGCAGACATTGGTGGACTGCATTTCTTCATGGCCAGCCACTTCCACTATTATCAGCTGGTGACCTATCTGTTCTTGCACGCCTCGTTCATGCACATCCTGTCAAATATGTTCGGACTATGGATGTTCGGTTGTGTCATAGAAAATGTATGGGGACCGAAGAAATTCCTTTTTTATTACATTACATGCGGCATCGGCGCAGGACTGCTGCAGGAATTGGCACAGTTCGGCTCGTTCTATATGACTGTCGCAGAGCAGGTTCCGGAGACTACATTGGGGATGGTGCTGGAGTATGGGAACCAGTATTCCTCCGCCCTTAATGCCTGGACCACCATTGGTGCCTCGGGTGCCGTCTATGCCGTCATCCTCGCCTTTGGTATGACCTTCCCCAACGAACGGCTGTTCATCATCCCGTTCCCCTTCCCCATCAAGGCGAAGTGGTTCGTGCTGGGTTATGTGGCCATTGAGTTCTTCTCTGCCCTCGGCTCTTCTGGCGATGGTGTAGCCCATACGGCCCATTTAGGCGGTATGCTCTTCGGCTACTTGATGATCCGCTACTGGAATAAGCATCCCAACGGGAGCTACGACCGTAGTCGCGGTCAGCAGTTCTTTGAGAACCTGAAGCGCAATTTCGACCAGCGGCAGCAGAATACCCACCAGCATCAGCCGCCACACATGCATGCTGAGCAGGGTGGGGCAAGAGAGACCGATGAGGAGTATAATGCCCGGAAGCGTAAGAACCAGGAAGAGATAGACGCTATTCTCGACAAGATCCGTAAGAGTGGCTACGATAGTCTGACGAAAGAGGAGAAGAAACGACTCTTCGATGCGAGCAACGAGCGATGATCAAGCAACTGAAAACCCTCACCATTAATATCTTCGCCGGAGCGAATGTTGCAACAGTGCTGCTGATGCTGGCTGCTGGCTATTCTGACCGTATCAGCCCTGCTTCGTATCCGTTGCTGTCAAATCTGGGTATGACTTTCCCCATATTCCTGATGGTGAATCTGCTGTTCATCTTCTTCTGGCTCACGTTCAAATGGCGGAAGGTGTGGATCCCGGTCGTGGGCTATCTGTTGGCCTACCCTCCCATAGCCCTTTATTTGCCGATACACTCGGCTCAGGATGTGCCCGAAGATGCCATCAAGGTCCTTTCGTACAATGTCTGCTCCTATACTGGCGTTGATAAATATAAGGATAATGAGGGATTCGACGTTATCTACGATTGTCTCGCCCGTCAGGATGCCGACATCGTCTGTCTGCAGGAGGATGTGGACACCTGGCGACGCTATGTCTTCCATCGCTATCAGAAGTTCTATCCCTACAACGACACCATTTTCTTCATCACAGAGGCCACCCACATGAACGGTATGGGCATCCACTCCCGTTATCCCATCATCCGGCGCGAGCGTATTCCTTATGAGTCAAGAGCAAACGGTTCTGTAGCGTGGTATCTGCAAGTCGGCAAAGACACCGTGCTGGTTATCAACAACCATCTGGAGACTACCCATCTCTCTTCCGAAGACCGTTCCCACTATGAGGAGATGATCAAGGGAAAGATGCGACGGGATACCCTCAAGGAGGAGTCGAAGCTGATCTTGTCGAAACTCGGGCAGTCGAATGTGATACGGGCCGAGGGGGCTGAGGCCGTACACTGGTATATCGAACAGCATCGCCAGTATCCGATGATTGTCTGTGGCGACTTCAACGATAATCCCATTTCCTACTCCCGTCGCGTCATCTCCAAGGGCTTGACGGACTGTTTTGCGGAGACAGGAAGAGGACTCGGTTTGTCATATAATCGGAAAGGTTTTTATTTCCGTATCGACCACATTTTGTGCTCCGATCATTTCATGCCTTATAACTGCCAGATAGATGACAAAATTGACGCCAGCGACCATTATCCTATCTTTTGTTGGCTAAAATTAGTGCATAAACCTTAAAAAATGAACGAAAAACGCCAATAATTTTTTCCATATCTGAAAAAATGTCTATATTTGCACGCTAAAATTGTACGCGAACAGAATATATATATAATAAATAACATTAAAAATCAAAATGCAAAACAAAGGAATTGTAAAAGTAATCGCAGTGCTTCTGATGCTCGTGTGCTGCTTCTACCTCTCCTTCTCATTCGTGACACGCCACTACGAGAGTAAGGCTGCCGCCATGGGTGAGGAAGCTGGTGCGGAGTACCTCGACTCAATCAACAACGAGAAGGTGTATATGGGCATCTATTCGCTGAAGCAGTGCCGTGAGATGGAGATTGGCCTGGGTCTTGACCTGAAAGGCGGTATGAACGTAATCCTCGAGGTGTCTGTGCCCGATGTCGTCGATGTGCTCGCTGACCACAAGCAGGACGCTGCCTACAAGAAGGCTATGGAACTGGCCAAGAAGGAAGAGGAAACCAGTCAGAACGACTTCATCTCCCTGTTTATTAAGTATTGGAAACAAGAAGGCAATGGTCGTCCCCTCGCTGCTATCTTCGCTACTCAGCAGATGAAGGGTAAGGTGAGCACCCAGAGCACGGACTCTGAGGTGGAGGCTGCACTCCGTACGGAGGTCGCCTCGGCTGTTGACAACTCATTCAACGTGGTTCGTAACCGTATCGATAAGTTCGGTGTCGTCCAGCCCAACATCCAGAAGCTCGAGGGCCAGAGCGGACGTATCATGGTCGAGATGCCTGGTATCAAGGAGCCGGAGCGTGTGCGTAAGCTCCTCCAGGGAAGTGCTAACCTTGAGTTCTGGGAGACCTATAACTCTCAGGAGGTCACTCCGTTGCTGGCTCAGCTGAACCAGCGCTACGCTATCCAGGGCGGTGAGGTCGTCGAGGAAGACACCACCGCTACTGAGGCCGAGGCTGCCGCTGATACTGTGAAGGCTGCTGCCAATGACCTGGCTGCCAAGCTGGCCAAAAAGGACAAGGGTGTCGATGCTCAGGCAAAGGAGCTGGCAAAGAAGCAGAACCCGCTGTTCTCGATTTTCCAGCCTACACAGGGTAACACCCTCGCCGTCGTCGGTTATGCCAATGCCCGCGATACCGCTGAGATCAACAAGATCATCTTCTCCGATCTCGCCCGTCAGATCTTCCCTGCTGAGCTGAAACTCCGCTGGGGTGCCAAGGCCGAGGACTTCGGTGGTCAGAATACAAGGGGTGACATCTTCGAGCTCTATGCCCTGAAGATTACCGAGCCTTCGGGCCGTGCCCCATTAGAGGGTGATGTCATCACTAATGGTAAGGACGACTTCGACCAGATGGGGCATCCCTGTGTGTCTATGCAGATGAACTCTGACGGTGCCCGTCGTTGGAGCCAAATCACGAAGCAGAACATCGGTAAGGCTGTGGCCATCGTGCTCGACGACGCCGTCTACTCTGCTCCCCGTATCCTGACTCAGATCGATGGTGGTAACTCTCAGATTACAGGTAACTTCACTATCGAGGACACTAAGGACCTTGCCAACACGCTGAACTCTGGTAAGATGCCGGCTCCGACCCGTATCGTACAGGAGGAAGTCGTAGGTCCGTCACTCGGTGCCCAGTCTATTAAGCAGGGTGTCATCTCCTTCGTCGTGGCCTTCGTGCTGCTGATGATCTACATGATCATGCTTTATGGCTGGATCCCCGGTATCCTCTCCGATATCGCCCTGCTCTTCAACCTGTTCTTCACCCTCGGTATCCTGACTTCGTTCCAGGCTGCATTGACGATGCCTGGTATCGCCGGTATCGTGCTGACGCTGGGTACGGCTGTGGATGCCAACGTGCTGATCTATGAGCGTATCAAGGAGGAGCTCCGCAAGGGTCTCTCAGTGAAGGAAGCCCTCAATAAGGGTTATTCAAACGCCTTCTCAGCCATCTTCGACTCGAACCTGACGTCTTTGATCACAGGTGTCATCCTGCTCTACTTCGGTACAGGTCCTGTGAAGGGCTTTGCTACCACTTGGATCATCGGTATCTGTGTATCGTTCTTCACCGCCGTCTATATGACACGTGTCGTTTACGACCACATGCTGAACAAGGACAAGTGGACCAAGCTGACCTTCGTCACTGGCTACTCGAAGAACCTGATGCAGAACGTGCACTACAACTTCATGGGTAACTATAGGAAGTCGTTCATCATCTGGGGTGCTGCAGCCGTTATCTTCTGCATCTCGTTCGCCGTTCGCGGCCTGAGCCAGAGCATCGACTTCACCGGTGGTCGTAACTACGTGGTGACTCTCGATAAGGAGACTCCCGTTGAGACTGTCCGTCAGGCTTTGGCCGGTGCCTTCATCAACACGATGGGTGAGAATGCCCAGAAGGAGGCTAACACTAGCGTCATCGCTCTGGGTACCGATGGTAAGACCGTCCGTATCTCTACCAACTGGGATATCGAGTCTAACAATCCTGAGGTCGACGACCAGGCTGAGACCATCCTCTTCAACACGCTGAAGAAGGCCGGCCTCGTGAGCCAGGAGAATGTGGAGCACTTCAAGAATCCTGATGTCCGCGAGGGCGGTTCCATCATCAGCTCTGCCAAGGTGGGTCCGTCGGTGGCTAAGGATATCACTTACGGTGCTATCATCTCAGTCATCATCGCCCTTATCGCCATCTTCCTCTACATCCTGCTGCGCTTCCGCAACGTCGCCTTCTCTGTAGGCTCTACCGTTGCCCTCGCCCTCGATGCCCTTATCGTGATTGGCTGGTACAGTGTGCTGTGGGGATGGGTTCCGATGTCGCTCGAGATCGACCAGACCTTCATCGGTGCTATCCTGACGGTGATCGGTTACTCCATCAACGATAAGGTGGTGGTCTTCGACCGTATCCGTGAGAACATCGGCCTCTATGGCAAGCGCGACCGTCAGCAGCTGTTCAACGACTCGCTGAACCAGACGCTCGCCCGTACCATAAACACCTCTGTGACGACGCTGATCGTGTTGCTCGCCATCTTCATCCTCGGCGGCGACTCCATCCGTTCGTTCTCGTTCGCTATGATCCTGGGTGTCATCTTCGGTACGCTGTCTTCTATCTTCATCGCTGCTCCTGTGGCTTACCTGACACTGGGCCGCACCATCAAGGAAGAGGAAGCTGTTCCTGCCAAGAAGTAATCC
Organism: Prevotella sp.; assembly: GCA_017474845.1. Classification (GTDB taxonomy): domain Bacteria; phylum Bacteroidota; class Bacteroidia; order Bacteroidales; family Bacteroidaceae; genus Prevotella. The sequence goes on along the minus strand of JAFVGS010000050.1, from coordinate 27,245 downwards.
GAGGTTTACACCTTAATAATAATAAAGGAAGCACTGCCCCATAGGCGGTGCTTTCTTTATAGTACCTGTCTCAAGTCCTGTCATTTTCCCGGCACCGGGAAAATAATTGTCAAAGGGATTCTGTTTTTGCAATTGCAGCGTAAATAGTTATGTTCACGGACGCTGAACATAAGTTCACGGTGCATGAACATATGTTTACGGGCGGCGAATATAAGTTCATGGCGCATAAATATAAAATTGATATCTTTGTAACGACAGGTACGATGATACGCCAGAAAAAGAAATCAGCCCGTGCGTTGTGGGCACGGGCTGACGGAAGGGATTGATGATGGAGGGTTATCCGCGATCAGCGGCGGGCTGATCGGTGACCTCCTCCTGAGGATCGTCCACATTGTCTGTGATGGGATTCTGGGGGATAACTGGGGTATCCTCGACTCCTGTGCAGGCTGTCAGTGCCATAGTGGCAAAGACAGAGGCGATCAGAAACTTGATTCTATTCATAACTTATGTTTTTAATTGTTTTATTCTCACTTAATCACGACCTTCTTATTATTAATAATGTACAGACCCTTAGTGGGAGCGGCGACGCGCTGGCCCTTCAGGTTGTAGTACTCGCCCTTCTGACTGTCGGCAGCCACTTTGTTGATGGCAGTTGCGTCACCCTCTAAGCTGTAGCCACGGACAGAGGCCTTTGCTTTCGGGATGGCGAGCCAGGCGCGATGACCCTCGATCTGGAATGCTGCGCCGTTGTCGGCACCCCAGTACCAGCCGAAGACATTGGCGTTGGCAGAGCCGGAATGACCGAAGGCGAGCTTGTAGAACAGGCAGTCGCCAGAGGCTGTGGTGGTCGTGGTCTCGTCACTGCCCTGGAGCAGGTTCTCACCGATAAATATGCCTCCTACGCCTGTTGGCTGGAGAATGAATCTGCCGCTTCTCTTATTGTCAGACTTCAGCATGACGGCTGTGCCTGCGGGAACCATAGGTACCTCCTTATAGGTCAGAGCGTCTGTAGTAGCAGCACTGACGACGTATGCCTTCAGGCCTGCGGGCAGGGCATAGTTGGTCTTTGAGTCGTAGAAGGTGGCATAGCCGGTCTCCGACAGGGTGACCTCTGCTGGTTCGGCAGTACCGGTGCTCACAACAGCTGCAGGACCGAAGCCACCCATTGCGTTGGCAGAGCGGATGGTGATGCACTCGATGCCGGGGATGAAGTCGATGCCACTGAGGTCGAAGCTCGAACCCTCGGTGATGCCTACAAACACGTCGTTGAGGAAGATGGCGTAGGCGATGGCACCGTTGTTGGCAGGTGTCCAGCTGACGACGCCATTCTCAAACTTGGCATTGGCGGGAGCCTCCAGCTGACGGGTCAGCATAGCGGGATTCCACTGCTTCTCGAGGTTCTCGGAGAACATCATCTCGTAGGTGAAGCCAGCGGCCTGCTCAGCGTTGATAATGGTCTCAAAGTCGCCACCGTGAGAGTGGATGATATTCGATGCGGGCGTGATATTGTTGCCTGCAGCATCCAGCGTGTTGTACTCGCCGAAGAGCACGGGATCGGTATTGTTCATACCCTTCTCGATCCAGCGCGAAGAGATGAGCGTTGCGGCGGCATTGTCGTCGAGCGTAGTGTTCAGATAGACAGTGATGGGCTGGTTGTTCCAGGTACGTCCGAAGTTCCAGGTGCCATTGCCCTGTGCGAGGTCTACGACGTTACAATTGTCGAAGACATAGCCGAACTTCACCGTTCCGCGAGGAGCGACGACGGTGCGGCTGCCCTTGAGGTCGAGCTGACGGGGCTCCAGCGAGAGGGTAGTGTTCTGGAAGCGCACATCGCCACCACCGCAGATGAAGTCGACGGTACCGTGGATGTCGCAGTCCTCATAGTACGACTGCATGTTATCGTTCGAACTGTAGTAGGTATCCTGGCAAGAGAGCATGCGGATGTTCTTACCGATGGTGCGGTTACCGGCATCGTTGATGACGGCAGCACGTCCGCCCACCTGCTTGTTGTCGAGGGCGCCATAGTAGTCGAGGGCGTTCTGAAGCGTGAGATCCTGCAGATAGAGGTTTGTACCGCTGACGTTGAACATATCGGCGCTGCCGAGACCCTCGATGCTCTTGTCGGGAGCCGTCACGATGATGGTGTTCTCCGTTGACTGTCCGATGATGGAGATGTTATGTCCGCTGATGGCGGTCTTCACGGTCTCGCCGAGGTCGTAGGTGCCGTCGGGCACGAAGATGAATGAGCGCTCAGCGTCCTTGTCGGCATTGGCGCCGTTGACGATGTCGAGCACCTCGAGGAGGCTCTCTGCGCTGCCGGGCTTCACGAAGTACCACTGGCCCTGGCTCTCGTAGTTGGTCTCGCTGGTGTTGACGATCTTCACGCCGTGGAGATACATCTCACCCTCGCTGCTGAGGTTCAGGGTGATGGTGCCGCCCTCGCCCTCGTAGTTGAAGGCAACGATTTCAGCATCCACATCCTCATTGTTCTTACCAGGCAGCGTACCGATCTGCTGGCCGTTGGCGTCGGTGATGATGATATCGCCGGCATTACCGTAACGGCAGAGGGTCAGCGATATGATGGCTTTCGGACCTACGAGCAGGTCGATTTTGTTCTCAGCGTCGCCCTTGAAGGCCCAGCCGTGCTGTGCGTCGTGCCAGTAGAAGCTGCCAGAGGGATTGAAGGCTTCGTGGTCAGCGGGATCGAAGAGTTTGTCGGTGAGGTCAAAGACGTACTTCTTGTAAGTGCTGGGTGTCTCGATTTCCGTAGCGACGGCATAGAGGGTGATGTCGCTGGTGACGACATCTTCAGCGGTCCACTTCTCGCCGCCGGCGGTCTTCTTGAACCAACCGCGCACCTTTGTGCCGTCAGGAGCAGTAGCGTTGTTGTAGTCAACGTCGAACTCGCCGATCACTTCGTCCTTCTCACGGGTGAACTCACCGAGCACCGTCTGCTTGTCGGTATCGATGTAAGTCAGCTTGTAGTCGGGCTTCTGTACGAAGGTCAGGACATAGTCGAGTGAGGTCTCACCCTGAGTCATCGGGATGGTCACGACGCACTGGGTCTCGTCGCCCACGTAGCCGATGGTACCTACCTCACCCTTCTTGGCTGTGGCCGAGATGGGGTTGGATTCGCTGATCATGGGCACCTTCTTCGAGAGCTCCATCGTGGCCTCGTAGGCATCGTCGAAGATCTTCTCGGCCTTGAACTCTTCACCGTTGATGGTCACAGTGGCGAGGATGGGCACTTCCTTCTCTGTGCCGCTGAGCGTACCCTCGATGAGGATGTCGCCGAAGCCGATCTGCTTACCGCTCTGCAGATGATAGAGGTTGATGAGCAGTGCGCACTTGCCCTCACCGGGTGTGGCACCCTCGATGTCGTATGACAGTTCGCTGACATTGTCGTTGCGCTCAGGCTTCACGGCCTGGGCCAGTATGACGGTGCTCTTGTCGGGATTCTCCCAGGCGAAGTCGAGCAGACCGTTGTCCGTACCGAAGCGGGTAGTCTTCAGGGAGACCTTCTTCGGGGTGAAGGTGAGGCCGTAGTTCGGCTGGATGATGAAGCGGATGGCGTTGCTCTCGTCGGCTGCCGTGACAGCGCCTTCGGGCTCGTTCTGCTGGGTCGCTGGCATGAACTGGGTCTGATCCTGACGGGCTCCGAAGATGGAGAGGTTGCTGCCGTAGGTCACCTTGCTGGTGACGAAGTAGTCGTTAGCCTCGCCGAAGTCAGCCTTCTGGCCGTCGATGCCCAGACCGAAGTCGAAGAATGCGCTGACGGGCTCATTGTCGAGTGTCACTAATTCGTGTTCACCGCCGCCATTGTTCTTGTTGGCGATGGCTACGCTGTGGATGTACATCTCACCGCCAGACTCCATCACTAATGAGAGAGTCGTAGGTCCGCCTTCATACTCGAAGGAAGCCACACCGCCGTCGGCATCCGACTTGGCAGGCAGCGAACCGATGGTCTCACCCGTATTGGCGTCAACGACAGCGATGTTCGTGCCGTTACCATACTGGCAGTTGACAATCGTGATGGTAGCATCGCCAGCGACTGTCAGGTTGATCTTCTCGCCGTTGTAGAATGCCCATCCGTGAGAGGCATCGTGATAGTAGGCCTTGTCGCCGATGATGTCGATACACTCATGGTCGGCAGGGTCGAAGTTGGGGTCTGCTAAATTGTAGGAGAAAGAAGTGCCTGGGATGGCAAACTCGATAGCTGTGGATACGGCATAGAGAGACATATCGCCCTCCACGATGTCTTCCACCTTGTACTTTCTGCCGCCTTCGGGCTTGTTGAACCATCCGCGGAAGGCACCGCCCATAAGCTCACTGCAGTCTTCGGCACCATAGGCAAACTCACCAATGGGCTCCTGGCCCTTGACCAGCTGGGTGCCGATGAGCGTCGTACCGTCGTAGTCGAAGTAGGAGAGGGTGTACTCTGCGTTGAGGGCTGCGATCTCGTCCTCAGTCAGTGCGCTGACGGCCACGAAAGGACAGTAGTCCATACCCGTGATGGTCAGGGTCGTAGCCTTGCCGGTGTAGTAGAGCACGTCGACGTTGTTCTTGTCGTTCTTCCAGCAGCCGGGGCCGTTGGGAGTCTTCGTGGCAACCACATTGCCTGCGGCATCGGTCACGGTGATGGTGGCAGGGCTGTAGGTGCACTGTCCGACCGTGATCTTTACGTTCGAGGCTTCGTAGGCCTGCACTTGCAGGTTTGTACAGCCATGTTCGCTGTGGAACTTACCACTGACGTGGCCAGCGGCAGTGCCGTCTGCGGGAATCTCTCGGGTGGTGACACCATCGACGACGCCCACTTCAAAATCAATCGCTGTTCCTTGGACTTGCTCCTCCGCCGTCAACAGGGTTCCGTTCTGATTGTTGACGATGACGCTGAAGTCCTTGAAACCGTCTGCCCGGCTTACTATCGCAAGCATCAGCAGGAGGCACAATGTGCCCAGTCGTTTCATTTGTTTGGTCATAATGATTTTGGTTTGTTAATTGTTAATATAAATATAAATAGGTGAATCTTCGGCAAAGATAGCACTTTTTCATGAATTGGCCATCACTTTTGGGATGTTTTCTCCGTAAACGTTTACGTATTTGGGGTAATTTTTTTAAAATTTTGTCTGAATAATCACTAAATAGTCTGAAAACATTTGGAAGGACGGGGGCTTATGCCTAATTTTGCAGCCGATGAAGATGATGCGACGCACGCTTTTGCTGCTTTTCCTGGCAGTTGCGACACAAACTTTCGCCCAGCGGAGGCTTGTGGTGGTCGACGTGGAGACGCTCATCCCCGTCGCTGGTGCCAATGTGACGAGCAAGGACGGTACTACGACCACAGACTCCTTAGGCTATTTCAGCGTGTCGGACAGTTGTCGCTCGCTGGCGTTCTCGCACGTCAACTATGAACCTCGGATGATCAATCTCACGGAAGTGCGCGATACGGTTTACCTCATCTCCAAACTGTTGAACGTCCGCGAGGTCGTCGTCTTCGGACACGGACCCCACGATGTGTTGCCTGAGGCCTTGAAGAAACAACTGAAGATCAATAAGACCGAGGCCGAACTGGCGGCTGCTGACCCCAGCGCAGTCAATCTGCTCCCCCTTCTTGCTCGTCTCGTTCCCAAGAAGTGGCGCAAGAACAAAAAGGATGAAAGGATGAAACGCCTCCGCCAGATTTTAGACGATTACTGAGACATCACCCGTAAATGCGGACAATACTGTTTTTCATCTGAATCCGCTTCCACCACCACCGCTGTGACCTCCGCCTCCACGTGATGACGAACTGCCACCCCAGCCGCTGCTTCTGTTACTCGCCGATCTGGAGCTACTTCCCCTACTGCCTCCGCTGTAGCCGCCTGATGACGAACCGCCGCCCCAGTCGTGACCTTTGAACATCATGTAGACGATGAAGACGATGAAAATGATGAAACCTATAAACCAACTGTTGTCCATCAGGTCACTCAGAGTGTCTGATGCTTGTTCTCCCAACGAGGCGTTATTCTCACCAGTGAATCCGTAACCACCCATCAGAGAGGTTGGAGTGCCTGATAGGGGGATGGAGTCCTCATACCTCTCACAATACAGTTCCTCCTGATAGTCGCTTCCTTCGAAGGCCTTGTGACGCACTTCAGCAAACGTTCCCTCGCCATTGGCGGCAGGCGTGAAGATACCCTTGTCAAACTGACACATCACAATCATACTGCCACCTTCCTTCAGCGGCTCGGAGGCCGCTACCGACATCTTACCATTAGCCAGCATCACTCTGCCCGTGAAGCCGAAGGCCCAGACTCGTGATGTAGGTATATGTAAGGAGTCGCCTTCGAGTCTTATCGTCAGCGAGGCGGCCTGGGCGGGCGTGTTGTCTGCCTCATAGAAAGAGTGATTGAATCCGTCGTAGTCGGTGTATGCCTTGACGAAGTTTGTGAGTGTATAACTGATCTCATAGGTGCGCATTCCTGCGCTTCCGATACCCCAGCACAGTTCCACGCCTCCGTTGATCTGGTGGATGCCGCATCGACAGGTCTTCTCCCGTCTGTTACGGTTGGTGTTCCAGTTGCCTTCCTCGCAGAGGAACTCCACACCCTGTTCGTCCTTTACCTTGAGGTCATAGATGCCTATGTTGCCCATATTCAGCATCGTGATGAACCCCTCGGTACCATCATCGCCTATCATACAGGTACGTTTCTCCGTCACTCTTGCAGTGCCGTCCTGATGGAGGCATACGTCGACATCCAGATAAATCAGCGAGTGTGCTATGGTGGGAATCAGTGTCGCCATCAAAAGCACGGTGGTTAGTAAGTAGCGTTGTCTTCTCATATTAAGTGATAATGTAGATGATGGTGCAAAGATACAATAAAAATTTGGTTAATCCGCAAATATTATGTAATTTTGCACACGATGATACGCATTTTGTTTGTTTTGCTGGCTGTGCTCTGGATGGGTACCCCAGTTTTGCCTAATAATAAGAAAGCTCCCAAGAGCCAGTTGAAGAGTTTCAGTTATAACTTGGGAGGTGGTATGGAGATCAGTCATCAGGATGAGGTCTCTCTCCGGCTCACACGGGATGGTAAGCGACTGCTGACCCTCCGTGGGGACTGCTACTATGAACGCCTCACGTTTGAAGTCGGCGAAGACGTATTCCTGCATTGCGACAGCATCATCCATGCTACTAATCTCTATCAGTCTGAGGGCTTCTACAAGTGGGAAATGATGATTCTCGACGGTGCCGCCACCGACTTCCATGTTACGTATACCGACCCAGACGAGAGTTTCGGCGGCAGCGGTAATATGCCTACAGAGATATGGGACGGCATGCGCGAAGTTGTCAACTATCTGAAGAGTTTGCGTGGTGATCGTCAGGCGTTTGGCCATCTCACAACTACATATTATAATAATCCTTCCAAAATTCCCAACTTCAATACCACCGTGTGGACTGACGGCATCATCGAGTTTGTTCCGGATGAAGGAGGCATTGAGGAACTGACCAGTCACCTCAACGCCCGCTATGGTTTGGACGATGAATCCACTCATTGGGTCACCAGATATGTCGAGGGCTTTGGCATGCGTTGCCTGCTCCTAGAGGATGCATATGAGCGTCTGATGGATGTCTTTGTTGACAAGTCTACGCTTGGTGTGACGCTGGAAGGTGCCGATACCCATTCGAGCCGCTGGCCTCAGGTCTACCAGCGCATGCTCACCAAAGGTGATCTTGAGAGAATCCCCACCGATAGTCTGTTGATATTGGAGAAAGAGGTAAGTCATAGCCACGATACTCACTCTTCTGTCAAGAATGATTTGGAGCATCAGAATACCGAACTCATCCTTCGCTACACAGAACGACGTATGAAGGAAGCTCGAAAATAATACTAACTGAAAATATGTTAAATACACACGAAACTAATTAATTTAGTTTAATAACTAATCTGTTTAGTTGTATATAACGAAAACTTTTAGTTACTTTGCACTCAGATATTGATAGCGACGCATATTTGATTGTAAGAACTAAAAGCAAACGACAATGAAAAAACTGACAAATAAGGAAAAGGAGATCATGGATTTGTATTGGGCGCATGGTCCGATGTTCGTTAAGGAACTCTTGGAGTACTACGACGAACCCCGCCCGCACTTCAATACGCTCTCCACGATGGTTCGTATTCTGGAGAAGGAAGGCTTTCTTGACCACAAGCAGTTTGGTAACACTTACCAGTACTATCCCCTCATCACAGAGGCTGAGTATGGCCGCAAGTCCATCGCTGGTGTCATCAAGAACTACTTCAACGACTCCTACCTCTCGGCCGTCTCCTCTTTCGTCAAGGAAGAGAAGATCAGTGTCGAAGAACTCCGTGAACTCATAGACCAGATAGAAAATAGTAAATCGTAAATCCTATGATGACTGAGTTTCTGACATACGACCTGAAGGTGGCTGTGCTCATTGCGGTATTCTATCTGTTCTACCGCCTGATGTTGGCCCGTGAGACGTTCCATCACGTGAACCGCCTGGTTCTCCTGTTGACGGCGGTTGCCTCCTACGTCCTTCCTCTCTGTGTGATTACCATCCACGAGACGGTGACGATACAACGGACTGCAAACGTGGCAGTAGGTGCCTGGCAGGCTGAAGCAGCAGTCGAACAACCAGCAATGCCCTTGTGGCAGATCGTCTTGCCTATATTATTTATAATAGGTGTAGCGCTCACGCTGTGTCACACCTTCTGGTCATTGTTCAGAATCATACGTCTTATCAAGCATAGCGAGCAGCTTCCCCAGGAGGATGGCACCATCATCTGCGTGACCGGTAACGCAGCCCTGTCGCCCTTCAGCTGGATGCATTATATAGTCATGAATCGTAGTGACTACGAAACCAACGATGCTACGGTTCTCGCTCATGAACGGGGACATATTAGCCTGCGTCACTCGTGGGACTTGATCCTCGTTGACACCCTCACCGCTCTGCAATGGTTCAACCCCGCCATGTGGATGCTGCGCTCTGACCTCAGGGCGATCCACGAGTACGAGGCTGATGCGGCGGTACTCTCTCAAGGCATCAATGCGCGTCAATATCAATACCTGTTAATCACAAAAGCCGCAGGCATCGGCGGGTACTCCCTTGTCAACGGCATCAGTCACAGTACCCTCAAAAACCGAATCAATATGATGTTACATACAAAATCCAGTCGCCGCAGTCTTCTGAAACTGCTGGCACTCATTCCTATCGTCGCCATAGCCCTCGCCGTCAATGCCGAGAAAGTGGTCGATGTCCGTTACGACGGCCCCCAGAAACAGATAACGAAGAAAGGCAAGAAAAATGCGACTATCAATATGGGGGATAATAAGACGATTGTTGTAGTGGAAACTGACGAAACAAAGGCAGAAATGCCTGAAACCCCTACTGCTGAGGGTACATTCGAACCAGTTCATGGTGATGTCTTCGACGTGGTGGAAGAAATGCCTCAGTATCCTGGTGGCGCTGAGGCTCTCCTTGAATTCCTGAACCATAATGTCCAGTATCCTGAAGAAGCAGAGAAGGCTGGCATTCAGGGACGTGTCATCGCGACATTCGTTGTGGAGAAGGATGGCAGTGTTTCGAATGCGAAAGTCGTGAAGTCTGTCGATCCCTTACTTGATGCTGAGGCCCTGCGTGTCATCAGCGCTATGCCGAAGTGGAAGCCAGGCAAGCAGAATGGCAAGGTTGTTCGCGTCAAGTACACCGTCCCCTTAAGTTTCCGTTTCGATGGCGGTAGAGAGGCTGTGGAAGACCATATATGCGAAGAGGACGGGTCGATCGTCGAAATGGATGTCGAGATGGAGAAATCCAGGGTTGTACGACCTCTTTTCATCGTTGATGGCCAAATCATGGATGGTAAGAAGGTGTATTCAATCAATCCCAAGACCATCGAACGTTTCTATATGCAGGATGGTCCAGAGGCCGTCGAGAAGTATGGTGAAAAGGCCAAGGAAGGTGTGGTCATCATCACTCTTAAGAAGTCATAATAATGAAAAGTCTATTATCATTGATCACCCTCGCCCTGTTGACGACTCTCTCCGTCAGGGGCGAGGGGCTTGACTCCCTCAGTTTCTATGTACAGGCAGGCGACAGTTGCATGCAGCAGTACAATACTTACGAGGCGCTGAAGTGCTACCAACGGGCTTATGCAATCGCAGAAGCCCAAGACAGCGTGCGATTCTCAATGGAGGGCATCGACGTGATGGATGCCGAGTTCAGTCAATACGTGCCTGAGGACAAGATCCCCCGTGATGTCCGCCTGAAGTTGGCTGACTGCCATTACAAACGTGCCAATTACCGCCAAACAGCAGAATTGCTGAAGAATATGCCTGAGGACAGTCTTTCCCACGATGCTTTCCGACAACTCGCCTATAGTTATCAGAAACAGGGTGACAATGATTCCTTTATCTATTGGGCTGGTCAGCTGGTGAATCGATTCCCTATGGATGGCGAGGTGGTGGCTGGGCTCACGCTTGCTTATGCCAAAGCCAATCAGCCAGAGAAGGGCGTAATCTGTGGCATTAAATACTCGCTGAAAGACTCTACGAACATCCTGGTAAACAGGGCGCTGGCTGATGCGTGGTTTATGAATCGCAGCTTTACGGCGGCTGCCATGATGTACGATCGGCTGATGGAGCAAGGAGATTCCACCTTCAATACGCTCTACTCCGCTGGCATGTGCTACTCACAAATAGAGGACCTTGAGCGAGCCTATAAGTATCTCCAACTCGCCTTCCTCATCAGTGGCATGCAGCATGCGGGCTGTGCCTATCGTCTTGGTGTGGTCTGCGTCGATACCAAACGGTATCCTGAGGGGCTGAACTATCTGAATCTCGCCAAGGAACTCTTGCGCCCGGATACAACCATCATGAAAGCGATCACACTCTCCGAGGGCGAAGGCTATTACTTGACTCAGCACTATCCTGAGGCCGTCGAAGCCTGGAAAGAGCATCTCACCTATAACCCCACTTCCGTCGCCACCTATTATAATATAGCCAATGCCTACGCCTACATCCTCAAGGACGATGAACAGGCTCGCGACTATTATCAGCAGTTCATCGAGAAGGCCGCAGAGGTGGAGAATCCCACGCCGCAGCTTTCTGAGATGGTGGCCACTGCCCGCGAAATGCTCCAGAAACAGAAATAGAAAAAGGAGCGCACATCGCTGTGGGCTCCTTACTCACGTTTTCTTTTCTGTAATTGGCGGGCATCTCTGCTAGCCAATTAACCTAAAACAATCTATTAACCTTTTGACGTGTGCAAAGTTACTCCTTTTGCCGAAACCTACAAACCATTTTCGACGAAAAGGCCTGTTATAATATTCGTTAACGTTTAATTATGATATTTTTACGAATATTTATGTATTGCTATCAAATCTTGTGAGATTTTTGTGCCTGCAACCCCCACTTTTAAACCTGGTACCCCGACCGAGAATCGAACTCGGAACTAAGCTTTAGGAGAGCCTTGTTATATCCATTTAACTATCAGGGCGCGTGGGTCCTTAAATAGCAGGCACGTCTTTTCGGGTGCAAAGGTACGAAAAAAAAGTGAAAAGTGAAGAGTGAAAAGTGAAAAATTTGCTGCCGCCGACGTAAAAAAGCTTGGATTGTGTTCCTTTTATCTCAGCACGCACTGCCTAAAGGAGTCAAATTGCGCCATTCCATCGGGACCGTAACAGAAGAGGCCGACGCGGATGCCTTTCCAGTAGCCAGCACGTAGGGGGAAGGGATCGCAGGCTGGAAGGTAGGACTCGCCATCAATGCTGTAGAAGTATTGGTGGCGATTTTGTTGGTTGTCGTTGATGACCTTCAGGTAGAGACGGGGGAAGGAGCCGGACTTGATGAGTCTGCGTTGGCCGTTTTGTTCGATGAATACGCCCTTTTTGCAGAGACCGATGCCCGTAAAGAGCTTGCCCGTACAGCAAAGACCGGCGTAGCAGTCGCCTTTGGCCTCGACGATTGTTGTGCTCTTACTCAGATAGCCCACAACTTTCTGCGTGAGCATATTCCGGCAGGCCTTCAGACTATCGGCAGGCTGGGCGTCGATGGTAAGGAAGCCTTTCCGTTTTGTCAGACTCCAATGAGCGTCGTCTGGATTGTGGTTCCATTGCCAGGCGGGATGGAGTTTGGATGAAAGAGGAGAGAGGAAAATGGAAGGAGATTTGTCTTGAGCAAGGGAAAATTCATCGATGAAATCGGAGGAAATGTTTGGGCTCCCGTTTGAATTGCTTGCCTGGTTTTCTCTTTCCTCTTTCCACTTTCCACTTTCCTCTATAATAGGCATCCCCCATCGCTTAACGGGTTCGCCGATGCCGTTGCCGTCGAGATCGACACCCATCAGTGGCCAGTCATCCTGCCAGCGGACGGGTTGCAGATGGACTACACGTCCCAGAACGGGCGTCTCCTGGAAGTGATAGAACCACCAACTGCCGTCTGGTGCATCGACCAAAGCCCCTTGGTGAGGCCCGTTAATCTTGGTGGAACCTTGTTCAAGCACAATCTTCCGTTGGTATGGGCCATAGATGTTGCGTGAACGGAGCACTGTCTGCCAGCCTGTGCCTACGCCTCCCTCTGGGATGATGAGATAGTACCATCCGTTGCGCTTGAGCCATTTCGTGCCTTCTGCGATGGGACCCTCATAGACGGTCACACCCTCGTCGAGCAGCGTCTTACCGTCGGGAGACATCTTATGGACGATGATGGGACCTGCCCCATGACGGCTCCGACCCAAATATGCCTGACCGTCCTCATCCCAGAAGGGACAGGGATCTTCCCATTTCTCCACCCGTTGCACGAGATGGAGTGGGGCCCACGGGCCTCGCGGGTCTTTGGCGGTAGTCATATAAAGACCTTCCTCAGGAGTACAGAAGAAGATGTAGTAGAGTCCGTTGTGATAGCGGATGGTTGGTGCCCATGATCCACCGGCATAGTGCTGGTTGCTGTCCCAGCCCGGCTCATCGAAGCGGCGATAGACCTGACAGATATAGCGCCAGTTCACCATATCGTCGCTTTCAAGCACCTGCATGCCGATGAAATGGAAGTCTGAGACCACCATATAGTACTTCTTGTCCGCGCGGATGACGTCGGGATCGGAGAAGTCGGCATTGAGTACGGGGTTCAGATAGGTGCCGTCGCCCTGGTCTCCCCAGCCCTCGGTGTCTGTCTGCACGAAGTCAGGACGGGCATCGGGTTCATCGGTGAGTATCTCGATGTTGGAGAACTGTACATTACGGGCGTGACGCACGAAGAAACCCTTGGCAGGCAGGTTGCCCCACATCGTGGCTTCAGGATAGGATTTCTCTTTCTCATTGGCGATGGAATCGGCAATTTCCGCCAGTTCGCTGGCCTTCACGCCGCCCTTGTGATGGAAGGTGATGTCGGAGAGGAACACGTTGCGCACAGGATGTCCGGGCAGACCTGTGATGGAACAGCCCGTCTGTCCTGCATGGTGGATCTGAATATGATGAAGGCGTATGCCGTCGATGGTGCCCACATGATCGATGGGAATCAGTTCGGTAATGGTGTCTTCATTGCCTTTGCCGCTCAACGCAGTTCCTTTGTCTCTCAGTTGATAGCCTCGTCCGCGATTGCCCAGACGGATGAAGATGGGCGACTCTGTGTCCTCAACGGTGAAATCGGAAACGTTGATGTTCTCCATCGTGCCGCCATCAACGATCTCTAACGAGATGGCCGACGAACCGATCCACTGTCCGAAGAACTTCTCCCGCTGGTCGCTGCTCGGCTTCACCACGATGCCGCTGATGTTGATGTTGCGGAAGCCACCGTTGGTCTCCGTACCAAGTTTCACAGCATTACAGTGACTGCTCACTACACAGTCTGAGATGCGGATGTTCTCGCAGAGACGGGGCGAAGTGGACTTCAGCGTGATGCCGTCGTCGTCGCTGTCAGACATCATTCCTCTCACGATGACATCGTGACAACCATCGAGGTCGAGACCGTCGTTATTGTAGTTATTGCGGTTGAAAACCTTGATTCCATCGATGTGCAGCCGGTCGCAGGCCAGATAGTGCTGCATCCAGCAGCCGCTGTTGCGAAGGGTGATATTCCGGATGGTGATGTCGCTGCTCTGTATGAAACGTATCAGGTGCGGACGGGTGATGCCCTCGTCGTTCCAGGTCTTTTTGACGAAGGCCCGTCCTTGTCCGTCGATGGTGCCTGTGCCGTCGATGACCACGTTGTGCACTTTGTCGGCATAGATCAGTTGGATGGTGGTAGTCTGGGTGCGGAGCGACACATAGTCCGATTTCATCGGCAGATAATCCCTGATGTCAGTACTTCCGTAGAGCGTCGCTCCCTGTTCTATATAAAGATGTACGTTCGACTTCAGGATGAGAGAGCCGGTCTTGTAGTTACCTGTGGGGATGACGACTCTTCCGCCTCCAGCCTCCGAGCAGCAGTCGATGGCGCGCTGCAGGGCTGTGGTCGAGAGTACGGTGGTGTCGGCTTTGGCACCGAAGTCAAGGATGTTATAGTCGGCGGCCTGCAAGGGAAGGGATCCCAAAAGCACGATGGCGCCAAGGATGGATTTCTTCAGGTTCATGTTATTCCAATCTTTTATGATGTAACAGATTTTTTCTTTGTTGTTGCAAAGATACGAATTTATCCACAAATAGCCTTATATGTTCCAGAATTTTTTTAATTTTGCGTGGCAATTCAATTTCAACTAAAGACTAAATGTATGAAAAGATTATTCGTTTTCTCTTTCTTAGTGTGCGCTGCGTTGAGTGTCAGTGCCCAGAATCCGTATCTGCCTTTGTGGGAGCATGTGCCCGACGGTGAACCCCGTGTCTTCGAGGATCCCGACAATCCCGGCAAGCTGCGTGCCTACATCATCGGCTCGCACGATACGAACTATACCGCCTATTGTGGTAGTGATATCCGTATGTGGTCTGCTCCCGTCGAGGATCTCACCCAGTGGCGCGACGAAGGCCCCATCTTCACCTGGTATGTCGACGGTCAGTGGGACACGATGTTTGCGCCTGACCTCGTGGAGGTGAAAGACAAAGCCACAGGCAAGAAGACCTATTATCTCTATCCCCATTCTCGTGGCTGGCGTCGTGTGGCGATGGTCTGCAAAAGCGACCGTCCAGATGGTCCCTTCACGCCCATCAACCTCACGGAAGACGGCCGTCAGTGTGTGCCTGGCTCGCTCATCGACTTCGATCCCTCCGTTTTCATCGAGGAAATCACCAATAAGAAGGATCCCGACTACGATAAAGGTTTCCGTGCTTACGTCTTCTACGGCTTCCAGCACTCTACGGCCTGTGAGCTCGACCAGAACACGATGTACTCCCAGCGTCCGGGAACCGAACTCATCGATCCCTTCATTCCCGCAAGCAGTGCCGACGGCCGGCTGCTCGATAAGGAAGGTAGCGAGTACAAGGCCCTCTATCAGGGACAGAATCCGCTCGACTTCAACTTCTTCGAGGCCTCGAGCATCCGTCAGGTGGGTAACAAGTACGTGATGGTGTTCTCTGGCTATAGTGGCAAGGAATACGGATTAGGCAACACCAACTCCGCCCTGCGCTATGCCTTCGGCGATTCGCCCTTAGGCCCTTGGCGCTCAGGTGGTGTGCTGGTAGACTCCCGTGGTGTGGTGCTTGGTGAAGACGGTTCACAGCTCATCACCACCAACGCAGGCCACAACACGCACGGTTCACTGCAGGAGATCAACGGTCAGTGGTATGTGTTCTATCATCGTCCGCCGCGTGGTTTCGGCTTCGCCCGTCAGCCGATGGTGGCTCCCGTGAAGATCACGTGGGACAAGAAACCCGTCGCCAAGGGTGGTGTGGTGAAGATCACCGGCTACGACCCCTATGCTGCCAATAACGAGTGGACGGCTGCTGCCTCCGACGGCAACACCTATACAGGTGCTGAGGTAACCTCCGAGGGTTTCCAGATCTTCGGTCTCCCACCTTATTCTTATTATAGTGCCGGTCTCGCCTGCTTCATGACGGGCGGCACGAACAGCAACGAGTGGATGCAGGACAATCATGACGTCTGGAACAACTCGATGGATCTCGTGGGCATTACCAACGGTGGAATCGTAGGTTTTAAGTATTTCGGCTTCGGTGGTCTTGCTCAGGACACGAAGGGACTGAAGGCTTTCGAGGGAACGAAGGCTGGCGACAACACGATGCTGAACCTCAATCTGAGCTCTGGCGGACACGGGGCCTTTAAGATCCACGTACGTCTTGATGACCCCTGGAAGGGCGATGAAATCGCTGTTTTTGATATTCCCGCCGATGCGCCTAAGGCTGCGATGATGTATCAGCAGGCTGTGCCCGCCATCGAAGGGCTGACTGGCAAACACGCCATTTACCTCGTGACCGACGGTCCTGATGTGAAGGTTCCTGAGCGTCCGCGCTGGGGTGGTCCTCGTGGTCAGCAGCGTCCGCAGGGGCTCTTCAACCTGCACGGTATCGGCTTCTCGAAGGGTGATGCCGCCTTTGAGGCGCCCGTCGTTCCGACGGTGGAGATCTGTGCCGACGGTACTCAGCTCGTGATTCCAACGACGCCCATCCGTTTCACCAATCTCAACGGCTACACGGATCAGACGCGCTATCAGGTGTACGGCAAGCTCGCCGCAGGTTCCAAACTCACGGCAACTTCCAGCAATCCATCGGTGAAATTCGAGATCAGCCCCATCGTCGAGGGTCGCGCCACCATCAAGGCCACCTACAACGGCCTGACGAAGTTTTTCCTGATTAACTAAGGTATTCATTTCTCCCCCTACTCAGGAGGGGAAAAAGATACCTTGATTCTTTCTAAAGCTTCGATAAGTCGGGTGCGCTGGGTGGCGATGTTGAAGCGTACGTAGCCCTTGCCTGATTTTGGGCCGTACATCGTACCTGGGTTGATCCACACCTTCGCCTCTCGCAGCAGACGTTCGCAGAGTTCTTCAACGGGGATGTCCATCGCCGAGACATCTACCCAGGGGAGGTAGGTTCCTTCAAGAGGACAGACCTTCCACTGAGGCAGGTTCTTCCCGATGAAATCGCACAATACGGTGTAATTTCCCCAAAGATACTGGTTCAGTTCGTCAATCCAGTCCTCGCTTTCGTTATAGGCTGCGATGAGTGCCACAGGACCAAATGGATTCACGTCGCACACCTCGTTGATATTGATGGCTCGATCGATACGGTGGCGCCACTCAGGCTGTGAACAGATGATATTCGCCATTTGCAGACCGGCGATATTAAACGACTTCGAGGGCGAGTTGAGGATGACGCTGTTCTTCCGGCACGCCTCGCTGACGGCAGCAAATGGTTGGAATGTATATCCGGGCATGATGAGCTCGCAGTGTATCTCGTCGCTCACCACCTTCACATTGTGCTTCAGGCAGATATCATTCATTCGTTCCAGTTCCTCTTTTGTCCACACTCGTCCCGTAGGATTGTGCGGGTTGCAGAGCAGGAACACCGTCGTCTTCTCGTCCGCGCACTTCGCCTCGAAGTCGCCCCAGTCGATAGTGAATCTTGCATCGGAAGAACTCGGACAGACTCGGACTTCTTCAGTCTCTCCAGAACTCTTTCTATAGTCCGTGTTAGTCCGTGTTAGTCCGCTGCTATAAATCAATGCCGTTTCCAGCACTTCGCAGCCGTTGTTACGGATGCTGGAGAAGAAGCAGTTGTAGTCGGGTGATAGGATGAGCACCTTCTCGCCTGGCATCGTCAGCGCCTTGATGGCGACGGACATCGCCGGCACGACGCCTGTGGTATAGAGGATTTCTTCCCGATGAATCCGCCAGTTATGCCGCCGGCGGAACCAGTTGATGACAGCCACATAATAGTCTTCCTCTACGACAGTATAGCCGAACACCCCGTGCTCAGCCCGCTTCCTCACGGCCTCCAGTATCGCCGGAGCCGCCTTGAAGTCCATATCCGCCACCCACAGGGGAATGACCTCGTCGCTCGGACTCTCATCCCACTTCACGCACCCTGTGCCCCGTCTTTCTACGATTTCATCGAAATAATACATATTAACTCTTTTTTTTGACAGACTAACATACTAACGTTTTTTTCTTTTTCTAGACAGAAGAACATAAGAACATATTTTTCTTTTAGATGAGTACGTTTTTAATTTGCTTTTAATTCTTTTGTTCTTATGTCCTTATGTCTAAAATATGTTAGTCTGTTATTATGTCTCTTTTCTGTTCTTTTGTCTAAAAATCATGTTATTCTGTTATTATGTCTTTTTATTTGTTCTTATGTCTATCACGCAGTTGTTCGGTTGCCGGACGTTCTCGTCGATGGTAATACTACCGATGGAATCGGCGATAATGTGTCCGGAAGTGGGATTTTTGATGTTCTCGATATGTCCGCGGATGTCAGCTTCGACGGTCGAATACTCGAACATACGGTCGCACATCTTGTCGATGGTGCAGTTCTCCAACACGAGGTTCTCCGTATAGCAGAGCAGCTGCTCGCCGGCGAGGTGACAGTTCACTAACCGCACGTTCTTCGAGTGCCAGGCTAAGTATTCGCCGTCGAGCACCGAGTCGTAGACCTCCACGTTCTCGCACTCCCAGAACGAGTCCTTCGTCAGGATCTTCGCGTTGTGCACCTCCACGTTCTTGCAGTATTGGAACACGTATTTCGAGTCGCTTTCCAGTCCGTCGACGTAGATATTCTGTGAAAACATAAACGGATACGTGCCCCCGTGCAGCTTCACGTTCTTGATCCGGATGCCGTCCACCTTCCAGAACGTCTCGTCGGCATCGGTAATCTCCACATTCTCCAGAGTCAGGTTCTTCATCTCTCGGAAGAACTTCGGCCCATCGATGCGCGAGTTTGTCATCACCAGGTCGTTCGTGTACCAGATGGCCGAGCGCGAATCCATCGCGAAATAGCAGTTGTCGATCTTCGCGCCGTCGACGTGCCACCAGGGGTACTTGCCGTAGAACTTGCAGTCGTATGCCTCCATATTCCGGCATTGCTTGATGCCCGACTCTCCGTCGGTAATCGTCACACGCTCCAGTCTCAGGTCGTGAGTGGCGAACAGCGGCCGCTCGCCTCCAAAAGTCTTGTCTTTAATCAGTTCCATGTTATTTGTATTGAGAAAATCGCCACAAAGATAACTAAAAATCCGTAATCAGCCTACGCCGGTTACGGATTCTAAAACCCTTTTAAAGGTTTTTAATATGTAGAGAGAGAAAGAAAGCCTTAATAGATAGCCAGCAGACGGTCGCAGATCTGCTCTAATGACTCCATGCAGAGCAGGCTGTTGACGAGATACATGTCGTTCTTCGCCTCATTCATCTTGAACGTCCTCACCGATGTCACATTGGGAGCCACCTCGCGGTAGAGCGTCACCTCCATCGGCAGGTCGTAAGTCTGCTGGGCAGAATCCCACTTGCTGGTCTCCATGTTGTACCCCTTCTTATAATATTTATAGGTGTGACGGAAGTCGTTCACCCAGTCCTTCTTGGCCTCGTCCCAGCGCATCACCTCACGGGTGGTCAGCCTTCCCTGCTCGTCGTAGCTGTAACGATACTCCATCTTGGCGCACATCTGGCCCTCGGCCTTTTGCTCATAGACCTCAATCTTGTGGATGACGCCGTCTTCCAGGTCTGAGTTGTACAAATACTGAGAGTTAACGTCGTTAGCGGCGTTGAAATACATCGTTAAAACGGTTGCGATAGTGATAATTGATTCCATAACTCTTTGCTTTTAAAATTAAACTTTTGCCTGTTAGACGCTGCAAAGGTATGAAAAACTACATGCATTTAAGGTTATTTAAATGTTATCTTTACGTTAATTCTTTTGGAGAAGTGAAATATTTGCCTTAACTTTGCCCTCAAATATGCAGAAAAACAAATATAAATATGTGTCCGTAGGGGCGATGGTAGCGGTGATGCTGCTGTTGGGACTCTACATGTGGATGACCTACCGTTCGGCCGTGCGCGACATCTCCGAGCGTGCCGGCAACCAGCTCACGTGGGGCATGTTCTACGAGAGTTACGAGCGGGCGGAGATCGTGTCCGTCGGCGACACGCTCAGCCTGCCCCATCTGCGTGGCGACCTCTCGCTGGAATCGTCGGTCGAGGGAATGAACGACGCATTGAGTCATCTCTATCACTCCGAAGTGTCGCTCGACACCCTCGCGCTCTATGTCGACTCGCTGCTCAGCGTGGTGAGCCTCGACCGTGACTTCACCGTGATGGAAGTCGACGCCGACGGCCGCATCCTCCGCCAGAACAACGACCGCCTGTCATCCACAGCGTTGAAGACGCGTGTGTTCAGCACCCGCCGCGACCAGTCGCGCGGCATCCGGCTCGCCCTCAACAATCCCTATCCGTCGCTCGCCCGCCGGCTCAGTCCGCTCTTCCTCGCCAGCGCCATCATCCTCATCCTCTTCGGCGCCATCCTCCTGAGGCTGCTGCGCTATCTCGACGAACAGAAGATGATGGCCGACCTCCGCAACGACTTCTCCTACGCGATGGTCCACGACATGAAGTCGCCCCTCTCGTCGATCATCATGGGCGCCCGGTTCCTCCACAGCGGCAAGGTCGACGACAAACCGGAGATCAAGGAGAAGTACTACGCCATCATCGAGAGCGAGGCGGAGCACCTGCTGGCCCTCGTCAACAAGCTGCTCACCATCTCGAAGCTCGAAAACAAGAAGCTCATCCTCAACAAACAGGACGTCAACCTCGAGCCCGTCATCGCCGACATCGTGGAGAAAGCGAAGGCGAAAACGGACAAAAATATCGATTTCATCGTAGATTTACTCGTCCGTCACGTCCTCGCCGATGAACAATACCTCGCCGAAGCCATCTCCAATCTCGTCGACAACGCCATCAAGTACTCGAAGGAAAACATCGAGATCAGCATCACCACGCAGGACAGCGACAGGTACGTCCTGTTGAAGGTGCGCGACAACGGCATCGGCATCTCCCGCGACGACCAGCGCATCATCTTCGACAAGTTCGGCCGTGCGGCCGTCCACGAACAGAACCGCAAGGGCGGTGTCTCCGGCTTCGGCCTCGGTCTCAACTACGTCGATCAGGTCATGCAGGCCCACGGCGGCAAGGTCACCGTCACCAGCGAGAAAGACAAATACTCCGAATTCACGTTATTTATTCCCAAACAATAATTATGATCAAACTACTCTTGGTTGAAGACGACGCATCGTTAGCGTATATCGAGAAGACCGGTCTCGAGGACATCATCGGCGGCTACTCCGTGACCACCGCCACCAACGGCAAGGAAGGCCTCCAGGCCTGGCAGGAGACCCGCCCCGACGTCATTATATCCGACATCGACATGCCCGTGATGAACGGCTTTGAGATGGTGGAGCGCATCCGTGAAACCGACGGCGACGTGATCATCATCTTCACCTCGGCCCTCACTTCGCCCAACGACGTGAAGGCCGGCTACCGGCTCGGCATCAACAACTACGTGAAGAAACCCTTCGTGCCCGAAGAGCTCGACGCCCATATCCAGGCGCTGATGAAGATGCGGGGTGGGGCGAAGACGCAGAAGGAGACCAGCCACTATCGGCTCGGCAAGTACACCCTCGACGCTGATCACGCCACACTGCGCAACGACGAGACCAACCTCTCGCAGACCATCACCGTGCGCGAGGCGCAGATCCTCCAACTGCTGGCAGAGAACAAGAACAACGTCGTGCGCCGTGAGGCGATCCTCAGCCGCTTCTGGAACACCGAAGATGACTATTTCGCCTCCCGTTCCCTCGATGTCTTCGTCAACAAGCTCCGCAAGCTCCTCTCCGACGAACCCCGCATCCAGCTCAAGACCGTCCGCGGCGTCGGCCTACAATTATTAGTAGAATAACAACCACTAATTACACTAATTAAACTAATTATTCATGCGCAGCAAAATTAGTGAAATTCGTGTAATTAGTGGTTTGTTATTTGCCCATGTTTAGTCTCAGTCCAATCTGAAGGTTGAAGTTCGTGGGGCGGTGTTTGAAGAAGTTCTGGATGTGACTGCCGTTGTCGAAGTAGTGCTTCACGCCTGGCTCGGCATAGATGCCTAATTGCGGGATGAAATTATACTGCAAGCCAACAGCCGCATTCACCGACCACTGCAAGTCGTCCTTTTCCAACGTTGTCTCCGAACCCTCCGTCGTCACGTTCGCCTTCACATTGAAGTCCACTTGTCCCCCAGCCGTCGCATAGACATTCAGCCCGCGCCATTGCCACACGTTATACTGTACCGTCAGCGGGATGCCCACATAGTGGAGTGTCTGCTGCCGTTCGTAGACGAGACTGTTCGCGATACTCGTGAAGTCAGAGCGCAGACGGGTATAGACGACACCCGACGATGCGGAGAAACCCGATGAAATGGGGATATTCACGCTCAGTCCGAATGAGATGGGCTGGTAGAACTGTTGCCGCTCCTCGTGGTTCGCCAGATAGACAGGACTGTTGCCGCCACGCGTACCAACGCTACTGGGATTCGTATAGTAATCGTAATTGGCGAGCAGTTCCGGGCTCATCAGCACACCGTTGCGGAACGACTGGTTGCCGAAGCCGTTAGAGGCGTAGAGGTTGAGGGATGCTTTATGGCTTCGCCGCTGTTCATATTCCATAATCTTCCGATCCAACTCGCGAATTACGTCCTCTGGGTGCTTCTCAGACTCTTTGGGCTTTTCTTCAGATAAAATGGGCTGAATGGGTAGAATGGGCTTTTCTTCAGATAAAATGGACTGAATGGGCTGAATGGGCTTTTCTGCCGAC
This sequence comes from Prevotella sp., assembly GCA_017474845.1. Taxonomy (GTDB): domain Bacteria; phylum Bacteroidota; class Bacteroidia; order Bacteroidales; family Bacteroidaceae; genus Prevotella. The sequence continues at coordinate 4,513 of JAFVGS010000050.1, read as the reverse complement.
TCTTTCTCCGTCTTTTCGTCCGATGAAATCGTCTCTTTGGGTGTGATCTTACCCTGTGCGCAGCTTTCCCCTCCTAAGTTAGGAGGGGTGCCTTTAGGTGGGGTGGTCTGATCCGCCTCATATCTATTCTCATTCTTGCGTCCCTCCGGTAGCAAGCGTCCTTCGGCCGAGCGCCACATACCACCTTCTACCTTCCACAAAATCACCAATCCTCCCACAAACACCGCCGCTACCGCAGCCCATCTCGCCCACAAAGGCACGGTCCTTGCCTTTTTCTTCGGAGTCGGCGTCGGACATACTACCTCCTTCGGCAGTCTCGCCTCGATCTTCTCCCACAGATCATCAGGCACAGGCGCTTCATAGTCAGCCAGATGGTCGCGCAGCCGCTGGGCCCAGTCCTTTTCAGGACCGTGTTTGCCTGTCTGTTGCCTATCCTGTTTCATATCCCTTGTGAGTTTAAGTATTCTTTTATCATCATTGCGAGCAGCCGTTTGGCCCGTGAGAGTTGTGACATTGATGTCTTTTCGTTGATGCCCAGCCTTTGGGCGATCTCTTTGTGCGGCATCTGTCCGAAGACGTGCAGGTTGACGATGATCCTGCTTGTTTGGGGCAGACGGTCGATCATCCCGCTCAGTATGTCTGGAGGCACCTCCTCGAGGGGCGTTTCTTCCTCCTCTTCTTCGATTTCATCGGGCAATTGGTCAGAGAGCAGCTGTCTGTCGTGATGCTTCAGCCAGTCGAGGGCACGGTTCGTGGTGATCTTCGCCACCCAGTTCCTCAGCGAGCCCTCGCCGCGATATTCGAAGGTGCCGATGGTGGTAAGGATGCTGACGAAGGTGTCCTGTACGATGTCGAGCGCGTCTTCCCGCTCAGGCACGATCCGCAGGCTCACACCCATCGCATATCTGGAGTATCGTTCATAGAGCCGCCGCAACGCCTCCCTGTCTCCAGCCTGTATCGCCTCTATCAGCTGTCGTTCTGTCTCCTGCACGACCTATTTGATTCTTTTTGCAGCCCTGAATACGAATAGCCAGGCAGACTTGTCCGGTGCCTCTTCATCGATGAATGTCGATGTGATAGAGGTGCCTGTTGTCTTGTTTGTGATGGTGACCGTATCTATAGGTATCGCCACCGTCCATAGTCCTGTATTGAAGTCAAATACTGCAGTAGGTTTCTCTTTGATACCCTTCAGCACAATATGATACTCCACGTCTTCGATCTTGACATCAAACAAGAGATCACCAACCGTCGTAATTTCTATACCTTGTCTGTTGCTTAGTTGACTATAGGTGGCAGCTTCTGAGTATCCCTGCAGCGAACAGACCATCACCTGTCTGGTGTTAGAGTATGAAGGAGCAGAATCGGACGTAAAGAGCGGCTCCTCGGGATACTTAGCCTTCCTCTCCTCAGTAACGATGCCTAACCTCGGGAAGAGGTAGTCGGCAGGCACGTCGAAGGCTATTTCGTCTTTCGTCACTTCTATCTGTCCCTCGCAGGTCATTCCATACTTGCTCAGCCTCCACTCGCCCCAGAACGTGCCCTCAAGTGCAAGATTGTCAGATGTGTTTTGTATTGTAGCTGGATCCAATCTGGCAATTTCGTCATCAATCCTGTCTTTCGAACAAGACGTGATCACAGCCAGACCCATACTTATCAATATAATCTCAAGTCGTCTCATAACAATTCTTATATTGCTGATCCTTTAATGGAAGATGACTCTTTCTTCGACGGAGCCTGTTAATTTTGTAGCATAGAACCCCAGAAGTATGGTGTCTTCTTTAGTCCTACGAGGTAAAAATTCCCAAACAACTTTCATGTCCCAATGTTGGCCAGTTTGTAGATTTATGAATCTGTAGGTGTTAAACCAGTATTGGAATCTCCACAACCCTGTATTCATGTTAAACTCTGCGGAACATTCATGATTCTTACTGACCAGATCGATGCGATAGGGCACGCCGTCAGCCTCGACTCCAAATGAAATGGTATTTGGTTCAGCAGGGCCGATGACTATGGTTTCCCCAATGTGAGGAGGTTCGTAATCGATATTGATGTTATAACTGGTTTCTGACCAATTGTTCCTGATGCTATAGATCGATGTGGTATAGAAAGGGGCTTGATAGGAATCCAATTGATACTTAATCTCCAAGTCTGTTTTGGGATACTTATAAGATGAAGCGAAGAAGATATTCCCGATGGAATCGGCCAAATTTGCCTTTATTTCAGGATGATTGAGACAAGCATCCTGTATGTCCGTCGCAATACTTTTAAAGAGGCCTTCTGTAGGCAGTTCATCAATGATGATGTATTCGTTGTTTACCATGATGGTTTTAACTGTAGAGTCTTCCACATGGTCCCATGTAACCTCGAACTCGCCTGTCAGTTCTCGACTCGCCATAGGGATAACGGGTTCCGTGTTGTCCTCGTCCTTCGAGCACGATGTGACCAATGCTAAACTCAAAACTACAAATAATAATCCAAACTGTTTCATACCTTATTTATTTATATCCATATCTATAAAGAAGTATCCAATCAGTACTTTCACGACCAAATGCCTGGGTTTGTTCTTCATCTTCCCATTCAACCACCTTGCCGTCAGGATAATACACCGAATCACAATAGATGCAGGACTTCACTGGGTCAAAAATGAAGTAATAAAGATTCCCTTTCCACATACATTGATAGACGGAAAACATGTGATAAAGATCACCAAGTTCCTCAACTGGTTTCACTTTTTCAGCAATCCATTCAGGTAGTAGATCCAAAGACAGTGTATCGATCTCTGCTGTGGCAAATGGCTCAGTTGTCTCTATGCCATCGGCTCCCACATGGTCAGAATCGCTGCTGCATGCTAAAATACCCAATGTCGTCATACTTATGACAAACAACGAAATAAACACATTTTTCTTCATATTCCTTATTCTTTATGTTATTAATTCCATTAGTTTTATTAATGATTGATGCCATAGAGCACTTCCTCGCACTTCTGGCGATAGGCTTCTTCCGAAGGCGCGATGACTACACTGTCGTCCTCCAGTTTCTGACGGCTGATCACCTCCTTCAGGCGGATGCGATAGCAGTGGCTGCCGAATACTGGACGCTCAGACGGCGTGATGGTCAGGCTCATTCTGGTGACGTGACAGCTCAAACTCCTCCGCCAGTCGTTTGCGTTGTGCAAATCCGCATCGGCCCTGAAAATCTCGCACTGCCCCATGTCGAGCGTCTCGCTGCCGTCAGTGGCCTGTCCGCTGAGATAGAGGATACCCTGCGCCGACGTCAGGTTTGGCCACATCATCACCACCCTCACGTCCATCGTCACCTCGCGCTGCCCCTCCGTGCGGATGCCTACATACGTCTTGCTCAGCACCTCTCTTAATTTAAACGTGTATTTGCCGCAGTCTGCAATTCTCGGGTCCGTCATCGTTGCCTCTACAGAGAGGACGTAGCGGTAGCCCTCCTCAAATTTGAAGCCCTCAATCTCGCCGAGGAAGAATCTTCCGCTTGTCTTGCCGTTGTTGTCGACGGCTTCCATCTGCGGATTGATTCCCGTGTAGGCTCCCCAGTAGGAGCCGCCGATCACGTACTCTGGCTCGATAGTCACCGTCCATACCTCTGTCGTGGGGATGAAATTCCCGTTTTCATCGATGTAACCACCGTCCACATCAGTTCCGTCCGTCGAGCAGGCTGCCAGAAATGTGGTCACTATGAGTGTCATTGCCAGTCTTTTCATCAGTTTCATGACTATTCCATTTTAATCGTTCGTCTATAGCTATAACTGCAAAAGTACAAAAGGTTGCATGTTTTTGACAAAGGTTTAAGATATTTTAAGAAATAAAGTGGTGTGAAAACAATAATCCCCCGCCGAGTGGCGAGGGATTGCTGTCTCTGTGATAATCGCTTCCTCTGTGACCATCTGTGTCATCTGTGGCTAAAAAGGTCCGCGTCCCATGCAACTGGTAGTCCCCAGTGCCGTCAGGAAGGCGGTGAGCGCGGCTACTACTACCTTCACCGCAAGCTCAATAATCCGCTGCTTCTTCATCATCTAACCTCCTACGTCAGCCATCAGTTCACGTCGTTGCCTCCGCCGTTGCTGCCACCGCCGCCGTTGTCACCGCCGCCATTGTCGCCGCCTGAGGTTCCACCGCCAGTGTTACCGCCGTTGTCGCCGCCAGAGGTTCCACCGTTCTGGGTGCCGCCGCTCTGAGAACCACCATTGCTGCCACCGCTGTTGCCGTCGGCTGCGGGAGCCATCAGGTAGCTGATCGGAGTCTTCTTCTGCACACGACGCTCCTTACCACCGACCGTGCGCACCTCACTCTCCACGAGGTAGCCGAAGGTGAAGATGCAGTCGTCCTTCAGTGCGCGGCTCGTGAGTTTCTCGCCCTTGGAGTTCTCGGGGTTGAAGTTGATCTTGATGCCGTTGATCATCGCCTCGGGACCGGCTGCCACTGCGTCTGCCAGACTCACCTTGCCCTGCTTCTGTCCGTCAACAGAGGGACTGAACGTTCCGAAGCCG
>JAFVGS010000049.1 GCA_017474845.1 Prevotella sp. | reverse complement strand
GGTGCTGCGAACGCGAATCTGGCAGTCGCCTTCAAGACACATCGAAATGACAAAACTGCCGTATTTACGCATGTCACGGTGCTTGGGCTTGTTAATCTCCATCACGCGCACATCGAAAAAAGGGGTATCGATAACCTGAACTGCCCTGTTGGTGGTTTCCGGATAGTCCGTACGGTAGCTGGACTCAACGTGAAAATCAAGGGCCTTGGCTGCTAACTCGGTATGGAGTTCACGGGGCTTGCCATCCATGCCTGGACGATTATAGTCGAAAATGCGATAGGTGACATCGGATGACTGTTGCACCTCTGCCAACATCACACCACCACAGATAGCGTGGACACGGCCTGCTGGCAAGAAGAATACGTCACCGGCTTTCACCTTGTGGTCGGCAAGGACTTCCGTGATCGATCCGTCCTCTACCCGCTTCTGGTATTCGTATGGGGTGATCTGCTGATTAAAGCCTGCATAGAGGTGGGCGCCCTTATCGGCCTTGATGATATACCACATCTCGGATTTGCCCATCTTGCCGTGCTCGCGCATGGCCATCTCGTCATTGGGATGGACCTGAATGCTCAGGTCATGCCTGGCATCGATGAACTTCACCAGCAATGGCAGTTGGCCATGATACTTCTCATTGACCTTCTTGCCAAGGATGGCATCGGGGTGTTCATTGATGACTGAAACGAGGTCTTTGCCGGCATATACGCCATTACAGATGATGCTGGTGCTGGTAGGCACAGCGCTCACCTCCCAGCTCTCGCCTATGGGCTCATCAGAAGGAGCAAGGCCTTTGTAGGGCCTGAGCTGGCTGCCGCCCCACACTACTGTGTGGAGGTTGGGTTGGAATAGTAATGGGTATAATTGCATTTTATTTTCAACATCTAAAAACATCTTCTTTTTTTATTTTCAACATCTAAAAACACGGAATAAACTAAAAATATTCGTTTCTTTCGTGTCTTTAGATGTTATAAATATTAAGATGTTATCAATACCTCACGATGCGTTCGGGTTTTATCTTTTCAGCATTGAAGTTCACCAGCAGTCCTAGCTTATAACCTGTAATGGCTAAATAGTTAATGACTTGAGCTGTGTGAACTGGAAGAAGTTCATCGACCGATTTTAGTTCTACAACGATTTTATTGTAACATACAAAGTCAGCAATGTACTTCTGTTCAAGTTCCTCACCTTTATAAATAATAGTGAAGTTTTCCTCGCGCTCAAACGGAATACCCTGAAGGGTCAGTTCTTTTTCAAGTGCTTCCTGATAGACCTTTTCCAGAAGTCCGGGACCTAAAATCTTGTGTACTTCGTAAAGGGCTCCGTTTATCTTGTATGATTCGTCTGCGTATAGTAGTGACATCTTCTTCTAATTTTCAACATCGAAAATAAGTTCTTTTTATTTTCAACATCTAAAAACACGGAATAAACTAAAAATATTCGTCTCTTTCGTGTCTTTAGATGTTATTATTTCACATCGAAAAACTCTAAAAAAACTAATACTTTTTCGTTTCTTTCGTGTTTTTAGATGTTATATTTAAGATGTTACTTAGAAGGGGATGGTTTCGGAGGTGAGCCAGTCGGTTTCGAAGCGGAAGGCGGCGGAGGAGGCGGAAGCGGTGAAGATGTTACCAGTGAGGATGGTCTTGCGGTTGCGCTTGAAGGGCACGTTAGATGCCGTATGGGTGAAGAGCACGTTGTTGGCTGCATCCAAGACCTCGATGGTGACGTCTATGTCCTCCTCGTCCGTAGCTAAGAACGGGAAGCTGGACACTCCGATGTGAGCCCCGACAGCCGCTGAAGGCGTGTTGGTCTGCGTGAAACCGGCATCAGTAGTGGCGAGACCCGTGGTGGGGTTGAACGTCTTGCCGCCCTTGGCGTATGTGGTACGGATCTTGGCAATGCCTGCCGGACGGTTGTCTGTAGAATTGATGTCGAGCGCTGAGACGATGCGGTTCAGGGTTACCGTGAGGTCCAGCGGTGCTGAGCTGGTCACCGTGACGCTCTGCGTCTTGCAGAAGGTCTCTCGGGGGCGCTCGCTGGTGAAACCGGCAGCGGTAGGACTGGTGAGGAAGAACACATCGCCATCGTAATAGGCGTAACCTAATGCCACCATGGTGTAGGTGCCCACCGGTAGATTGGCCGTGAACTCGCCAAAGGTGGTGTAAGTGCCGTCGCCCTGTACCTGGGTGGTCTTGTAGACCTCGGTGCCACCGGCATCATAGAACGCCAGGGTCATGGCACTTGATGTGAAATAGTCTCCCGGATTCTGGGCCGCTCGCGTCAAGCCTCCTCCCGACGACATATCGTCCATCGACATGGAGAAGTCGCTGACGCGCACCCTCACCGGGGCACAGGGGCCAGACGACTGGCTTGAAGGGTTCATCACTTCCTCAGCGTCTGCAGAACAACTGCTGAGGGTTACTACTGTGCCCAACAAAAGGGCCATGCCACAAAGGGCAGCTGAATTTAAATAACTTTTTTTCATTTCTTGGTCTTTGATAGTAAGACTTGTGTTAACTTTGTCACAATGACGGGACAAAGATAGGAAGTCTTTTCCAAAAGACCAAAGAAACGGGTTATATTTTAACTATTTTTTTCTTATTCAGCGGTCGAGCTCCTCGTAGATGGAGTTATTGGAGCGGTATTCGGGGACGATCTCCTTCATCTTCTTGACGGTGGCGAGGTCATCGAACTTGCCGGCGAGCTTGATCAACTCGTCGACATCCTTCAAAACATGCTTGTAGTCATACTCCCGCACCTGGGCGATGCGGATCTTCTCATGGAACGAGGGCTTAGTGTTCTCCTTATTGTTGAGCACCTCCTCATAGAGTTTCTCACCCGGGCGCAGGCCAGTATACACGATCTTGATGTTGCGGGCCCCGGAGAGCTTGATCATGCGCTGGGCCAGATCGGCAATCTTCACCGGCTTGCCCATGTCGAACACGAAGATCTCTCCGCCCTTGCCCTTCGTGCCCGCCTCGAGCACTAACTTACACGCCTCGGGGATGAGCATGAAATAGCGGATGATGTTCGGATGCGTCACGGTGACAGGACCGCCATTGCGGATCTGCTCCTGGAACAGGGGGATGACCGAGCCGTTAGACCCTAACACATTGCCGAAGCGGGTGGTGACGAACTGCGTCTTCGACACCTTGCTCAGCGACTGCACGTAGATCTCGCAGATGCGTTTCGAGCAGCCCATCACGTTCGTGGGGTTCACGGCCTTGTCGGTCGACACCATCACGAACTTCTTGGCATTATACTTCACCGCAAGGTCGGCAATGGTCTTCGTACCCATGATATTGTTCTGCACGGCCTCCGTGGGGTTGTCCTCCATCATCGGCACATGCTTGTAGGCGGCGGCATGGAACACATAGTCGGGCATATAGTCGGCAAAGATACGCTCCATGCGTTCCTTTTTACATATAGAGGTGACAATGGTCTCAGAGCGCACCTCCGGATAGTCACTCGCCATCATCACCCGGATGTCGTGCTCAGGCGTCTCTGCCTGGTCGATCAGGATCATGATGGCGGGCTTAAAGGCAGCCACCTGCTTCACCAGCTCCGAGCCGATACTGCCGGCAGCCCCGGTGATCATGACACGCTTGCCGGTCAGTTCCTTCTCCACCGATACCATGTCGACGTTGATCTCCGACCGGGGCAGCAAGTCTTCTGCGCTCACTTCCTTGAGACTGACACCCTCAAAGGCCGGGGCCTCCTCAGGGCTGTCGTCATACTTCGACGTCTCGATGTTCACCCACTCCTGGGCATTCTGCGCCATGAAGATCTTCACACCGTTCTCGATGAGCATGTCCTGAAGCTCCTGATGGTTGCGGAACTCATTGGTGCGATAGGGCGACACGATGATGCCTCCGATATGGCGCTCACGAATGATCTCCGCCAGGTCGTCCTCCAGCGAATAGACCTTCTCACCCAACAGCCGGTTGTGGCGGTAGCGCTTGTCGTGGGCGATGAAGCCCTTCACCTTGTAACGGGCCGGCTTCTGGCTGCTGATGTTCTTCGCGAGGCCGACACCACCCGACATGGCACCGTAGATGAGCACACGGATGGAGCGCTTCGAGCTGGTGAGCACGTCGAACACGTTCTTTGCCAGGATGCGCACGGCCCACTGGAACAACGTCGCCAGGACGAACATCACGACGATCTCACGGACGGAGAGATGCCGGAAATACATCTCAGGATAGTTGCTCATCCAGTAGTGGACCGTCAGCACGATGGCGCACGACAAGACGTTGGCATAGCCCACGCGCTGCAGGTCGACGAACGACGAATAGCGCAGGATGCCTGCATAGGTGTAGAACACCTTACTGCCGACAGTGCTCAGCATCACGAACAGCACCAGCGTGCTCAGCACCATGGCGAAGCTCTCATTACCCAGCGACCAGTAATTGAAAACGGTGTGGCTGATGAGTCCCGACAGCAGCAGGATGATGCAGTCGAAAAGAAGGATGCACCAGAACGGCAGGGCATTCTTGTTAAAGTACCAGTTGAATAGCTTATTGAAAAAGCTCATCTCTATCCTTATTTAAGTGCATCATTGACAATCACCTCGTCATCATAGCGAAGCATCATGGTCCTGTCAAGCCAAGCATCCGAATAATCAATGGTCTCACCCAGCAGATATTCCCTGATGATGTATTCCACATAATTGGCTTTGGCATAATACGACAGCGGGTACCCGCCACCGAATCTGGGATTGATCTCGATAGCCTTGATGTCATTATCCGACTCACGGTAGAACACCTGGATACAGATACAGCCTCGGACACCTTCCATATATTCCATTCTTTCCTTCAGGAATCCTAAAATATAGTTCTTACGAGTGATGCCTTTAGTGATTTCACCTTCCCGGACTCTTAACCGCTCGCGGGGCACAACACCCTTGACATGGAAATCCTTCCCATAATACATGTCTACCGTAAACTCCCGGTATTCATCCTTATCGATATACTCCATGAAGATCTGCTTGGGGGCTTCCAAAACAGCTTTTGACAGTTTGTCGGGATTCAGAATCGCACAGGCATTAATGCTCCTTGAACCATCGTAAGGCTTTGTAAATAACGGGAACGACAGATGATCTTTATCCATTATCCTTGGCACAGAGATACCAATCTTTGGAAAGAACTCTGCTATCAGTCTCTTGTCCCGACAGATTTTAATAAAGTCCATATCAGGTTCAACCACAACGACACCGGCCTCCTTGAAACGCTTCACATTGGCAGCAAACACCAACAGTTCTGGATCAATCGTAGGAATGATCAGACCGATATTCTTTTCAACACAATGTTTAAGCAAGACATCAATATAGCTTTCGTCATTGCATCTTGGAACCTTAAAACACTCATCAGCCGTATAACAGGCTGGGGCAAGGTCTGGTTGCATATCTGATGCATAGACTTTTGAATCTATGCCCAATTCTTTTAACGTGTTCTGGAAAATTTGCACCAAAACCACTCTCTGACCTGCAGAAGAAATAAGTATATTTTTCATTATTCAAAATAGTATTTATCGCCATATATGCTTCACTAACCGATAGTGTAGACAAGCAAGACGGCAATGACGGAGAGACAGGCCAGGACTACGAGGAGTATCTTGAGGTATTTCTCGGCCTGATGACGGAGGTAGATGGCGTTAAGGCTGCGGTCCCGGAAGCGGGACGCGCCGTCTTTATGGTGATGATGATGATGTTTTTTTTGTTGTTCTGACATAAGCCACAGATTACACAGATTTATAATATAAGCGTAAAGCCTATTTGAGGATGTTGTAAAGGAGGGAGGCCATGGAGATGAGGATGGAGGTGGCGGAGATCCAGAGGGTCGTGGACTGACCGATGCTGGAGTTGCGGGCCTTCACCTTGTTGGGCTCCACATAGACAATGTCGTTCTGCTGGAGATAGTAATAGGGAGACGTGAGCAGGTTGGCATCGTTGAGATTGATGAGGTAGATCCGCTTCTTGCCTTTGGCGTCCTCACGGATGAGCTTCACGTTCTCACGGACACCATAGATGGTGAGGTCGCCTGCCTGGGCGAGGGCCTCGAGGACGTTGATCTTCTCACGGGATACCTGATAGCTGCCCGGACGGTTCACCTCACCGAGGACGGAGATGGAGTAGCTGGACATACGGACCGTGACCACGGGGTTCTCTGAGGCATTGAGATAGGGCTTGATCCTGTCGTGGATGAGCTGCTCACACTGACTCTTGGTGAGACCACCGACAGAAATACGACCGAGGACGGGGAAGTCGATGATACCGTTATTGTCGACCAGATAGGTCTGGAGGACAGGCTGCGAGTAGGTGCTGCGCGAATTGGTATTGAAGGTCGTGGACACTGTCAGGTTGAAGGGGGCAGAAGCCTCGGGATTGACGGTGTTGACGGTGATGGTGAGGATGTCCTTGGGCATGATCTTGGCATCATAAAGGAACTGGGACTGAGAGAGGTCTACTTCGCCGCTGTTATGGAGGTAGGCGACGTTCTTGGGGGCGCTACAGGAGGTGACTAGCGCCACAAGAAGAATTAAAACGAAATAAGAATTCTTTTTCATATACAATAATATTATTATAAACAACGAATTTTACGAATTAAACGTATTTATTTAATGGAACACAAAGACACGAAGGCACAAAGTTTTTTTTAGTACCCAGAGACACAGGAATTTAAAGATTAAAATATCTTTGTGTCTTCGTGTCTTTGTGTTCAGTTAAAATGTCTTGGTGTTCAGTTAAGAATCAGAAGGGCCACCAGGATTTGTGGTGGTGGGAACGGTGTTTTGAGGTATGGGTAGAGGGCTCACCGTAGTCCATGGCACCGGAGTAGGCCTCGTCGATGAGGTGACGCCACTTCTTGCCGTGGGAGACCATGCGGTAGATGGTGCCCCAGTCGGGGAGACCTCCGACGTTTCGGTCGTCGATGAAGAGGTCGGCCTTCAGCTTGCGGGTGAAGTGGGGATTGTTGTCGGTGGTCTCCTCGGGGTAGTCGCGATTGGCGGCATAGAACTCTACACCACGCTCACGGCACCACTGGAGGGCCTGGTCGAGAAGCTCGCCCTCGCGACAGGTCCAGAGGACGACGCGATGGCGGTCGGCAATGAGCATCTTCAGCGTCTCAATGGCGAAGGGGCGCTCCTCTCCGATCTCTGGGTACTTGTTCTCGACAATCGTCCCGTCAAAATCAACTGCTATAATCATATTATACTAATGAAACACAAAGACACTTGTATTTAATGGAACACAAAGACACAAAGACACAAAGTTTTTAATGTAAGCAGAGACATAGAGATTATTCTCTCAAAGCGAAGCCCTTTGTGTCTTCGTGTCTTTGTGTTCAGTTAAAAGCTATTTCTTGATGGAGTCGTCATCCTTGTTGCCGTAGTGGGACTCGGCGTATTGGCCGTAGGAGCCGTAGTTGCCGTAGTTGCCATAGCCGTACTTGCCATAGCCATAACGGCCATAACCGTAGCGGCCGTACTTGCCATAACGGCCGTAGCCATAGTAATAGCCATACTTGCGCTGCGACATGTCGATACCGTTGATGACCACACAGGGGTTGGGCATCTTCTTCTCCTTGGTGAGGGAGTTGACGAGGGCGAAGGATGACTTCGGGGTGTAGTCGGCACGGCAGACGAAGACCGTGATATCGGCATGCTGGCCAATCTGCAGCGTGTCGGTGACCAGTCCGACAGGAGCGGTATCGAAGATGACATAGTCGTACATCTCGCGCAACATCCCGACAATGTCACCGAAGTTCTCACGGGCGAGAAGCTCCGTGGGGTTCGGGGGCACAGGACCGGCCAACAGGAGGTCGAGGTTGTCGTTGACACCCGACTGCTTAATCTGGTTGACGAGGGCACTCTTGGTAACCTTGTCGAGCGTGAGCAGGGAGGTGATGCCTTCAAAACGGTCAGGGACACTGAAAAGACGTCCCAGGGCCGGCTTACGGATGTCGAGACCGCAGAGGATGACCTTCTTGCCTAATAAGGCAAAGGACACCGCCAGGTTGGCGGCATTGAAGGTCTTACCCTCACCAGAAGTGGTGGAAGTGAAGAGGATCACCTTCTGGTCGCCCTGCAGCATGAACTGGATGTTCGTACGCATGGCACGGAATATCTCGTCGATCTGGTTGTTCTTGTTCGCCTGGACCACAATGCCGGCCTTCTGCTTGACATTCTCGGAGGCCACTGCCACATCGGCAATGATGGGCAGGTCGGTGAGACGCGCCACATCCTCATGGCCCTCGACCTTATAACGGAAGAAGGAAACGAGGAAGATACAGACTCCCGGCACCAGGAAACCGAGGACCAGGGCACCGAAGAGGACGATCAGGTTCTTTGGGCTGACCTTTCCAACGAACAGGGGCTCGTCGATGAGCTTACCATTGTCGGCCGTGGCAGCCAGGGCGATGCTGTTCTCCTCACGTTTCTGGAGCAAAAGCATATAGAGCGTGGACTTCACATCCTGCTGACGACCCACCTGATTGAGGACACGCTCCTGAAGCGGGGCGGCGGAGATGCGGCCCTGGAACATCGAATACTGGTTCTGGATGCCCTGACGCCTGATGTCGGCCGAACTGCGGGCCTGCAGAAGGGCGGTCTTGATGGAGCTCTGGAGCTCCTCGATGGTGGCGGTGAGCGTCTTGACCTGAGGCGCCTCCTCGCTGGCGGCCTTCAACAGGCGGTTACGATCCTGGACGGCCTGGTTATAGTCGCTAATGAGGCGGGCAGAAGCCGCATCAGTCAGACCAACATTCGAGGGGATGATCTCATAGCGGTTCTTGGGGTTGTTGACGTATTCGCGCAGATAGTTGATCATCTGCAACTGAGAGTTCGCCTCAGAAAGACGGGCCGAGAACTCGTTGGACATCTGAACGGCCTGGGAGGCATCGGAGAGGGAGGTCACGGCATTCGCCTGCTTGAACTTCTGGATTTCGCTCTCGGTGGAACCCAGCTCCTCGTTGATCTTCGTCATACGCTCGTTGATGAACTCCTCCGTGCGCAGGGCCACCTCGTTCTTGTCGGCATTGGCCTGACGGTTGTAGCAGACGTTCAGCTGGCGGAGCACATCCATGCCGCGACGGTAGTTCTTGTCCTTGAGCGTGAGCTCAGCGATAGAGGTAAGCTTGGACGTGGGGGCAATGGAGAGCTGCTTCAGATATTCCGTGGCCACCTGCATCGGGGGACGGATGGTCACCAGATAGGTCTTGCCGGGGTCGAACTCACGACCGGCATTCTCCGTCACGGTGATGATACCCAACGGGGTCTTGAATGACGTCGGCAGGGAATCAGCCTTATGGATGAAGGCCTTCAGCTCGGTTTTATTTTCCATGGCCGAACCTTCCACCATATATTTCCTGCCCTCGCGCCAGACTTTCATCTTAAACCACTGGGTCTTCTCCAGGAGATTGAAGTCGAGGGAGTCGAGATGTTCGGGATCGAGATCGACGATGACAGGCTGTGTCTGGTAGACAATGTGATTCTGCACACGTCCCGCACTGCGGTATTCAGTGTAGAGCTTCAGGTCCTTGACGACATCACGGAGCAGGACGCGCGACTTCAGCACCTCCACCTCGTTGTCGATACCGGTGGAGTTGGTCAGGAAACCGAGGTCCTCCACACCGGCCAGCATCTGGTTGGTGTTGCGCTTACGGTTCTCATCCTTGATGAGCATACGGGCAGAGACTTCATAGACGGGCTCTGCATAGCGGAGATAGATGAGCGCTACGCAGAAGCAGATGATAAGTGACAGGAGGAACCACTGCCAGTTGAGTACCAGAGCCGCATAGATGGTCTGGAAATTAAGGCGGCTCTTTTCACCTTCGGATTCTTCGATCAACTCTTCGAGCTGATCGATGCTGATTTTCTTTTCTTCGGACATATTATACTTATTTTATCATTTTAGACAGAATATCTTTTAAAGACATCATAACATAATAACATATTTAGACAGAATATCTTTTAAGACATAATAACATAATAACATATAATACATTATGTATTTTTGGTTTTGAGGAGAAGATCGGGGGAGATCTCCATGTAGGCACAGCCGAGCTGGTCGATGCGGATGCCGACGTAACGGGCACGGTCACCGGGGATGCGGACGACATGACCCTCGAGGTTGTCACCCCAGCCAAGCACCCGGACCGTGTCACCGATGGCGAAGCCGGAGGTGGCAAAGCGGACGGCACTCTCAGACTGGCCGAGCATGCGCTGGAGCATCTGCATCTGACTGTCGGGGATGACAGCAGGGAGATGACGCCCGTAGGCGTTCGTCGCACCCGCCTTGTTGACCATGAAGTAGTGGATCTCGGGCATCGTCACGACCACGGCACGCTGGCGCTCGGTGAGACGGATGAAGACGTACTGGGTGATGACGGGACGCTCGATCTTCTTCTTGCGGCCATTCCGCCAGACATGAATCTCCCACTGGGTGGCGGCATAGGCCTCATAGCCTAAGGAAATGAGGCGGTCGCGCACGGCCTTTTCAGCCCTTGTCCCCACGTAAGCCACATACCAGCGAGGTACGCCTACGGCCTCGTCAGCGACAATCACTGGCGTCTCATTCTCGAAATTTTTGTCCTTCTCCGACATTTTGCGGCGCAAAGGTACAAAGATTTTTTGAATTCACGCGTCTGATTTCAAAAAAATAGTAAAAATATTAGGATTTATTGCACAAATTTGCATCCGTTGCGCATTTTTTGAGTACCTTTGCAACCAAATTTGCGAGAACAGTAAAAAATTAGCGTGTTATTATGGAATCGTTTCATTGGCTGAAAGACTTGTTTATGAACACCGACTCGGTGGCCCATATCGTACTGCTTTATGCCATCGTGATCGCCATCGGTGTCTACCTGGGCAAAATCAAGGTCTTCGGTATCTCGTTAGGCGTCACCTTTGTGCTCTTCGCCGGCATCCTGGCCGGTCATATCGGCTTCACCGCCCCTACCCCGATCCTGACGTTCGTACAGGACTTCGGACTGATACTCTTTGTGTTTATGATCGGTATGCAGGTGGGACCCGGTTTCTTTGAGAGTTTCGGAACAGCAGGCATCAAGCTCAACGGACTGGCTGCCAGTGCCATCCTGCTGAATATCCTCGTGATGTTCGCCTGCTACTACATCTTCTTCGACACCTCCAAACCGGCTGGTCTTCCCATGATGGTCGGCACGCTTTACGGTGCCGTCACCAACACCCCCGGTCTCGGTGCTGCCAATGAGGCGCTGAACACGGTGTTCCCGCACGGAGGCGCCCCACAGATCGCCTCTGCCTATGCCTGTGCCTACCCCCTCGGTGTACTGGGTATCATAGGCGCTATCGTATTAATAAGGTACGCGTGCAGAATTAAACTGGAAGACGAAGAGAAACAGCTCTCGGAGATGGAGGGCAGTAAGGCCAACAAGAAGCCCTACAAGATGCATCTGGAGGTCACCAACAAGTATCTGGAGGGTAAGACGCTCTTACAGATACGTGACTTCCTGAACCGCGACTTCGTGGTGTCACGACTGGTCCATCAGGGCGAGCTCTGCATCCCCAACCGCGACACCGTGTTCCATGTGGGTGACCAGATGCTCATCGTCTGTACCGAAGCAGACCAGGAGGCCATCATGGCCTTTATCGGTCCGAAACTCGACATCGACTTCGAGCAGCAGGACCAGCCGCTGGTATCCAAGCGCATCCTCATCACCAATCCGAAGATTAACGGCAAGACCCTGGCTTCGATGCACTTCTCGAGCGTGCATGGTGTGAACGTCACCCGTGTCACCCGTCATGGCATGGATCTCTTTGCCTCAGCCTCCCTGCCGCTGCAGGTCGGTGACAAGATCATGGTGGTGGGTCCGGAAGATGCCGTCGACCGTGTGGCCAACAAGATGGGTAACTCCCTGCGTCGTCTGAATGCGCCTAATATCGCCACGATTTTCGTAGGTATCTTTATCGGACTGATCTTCGGTTCGTTCCCGTTGGCCATCCCCGGCATGCCCGTTCCGGTGAAGTTAGGTCTGGCAGGCGGTCCGCTGATCATCGCCATCCTCATCGGACGTTACGGCTACAAGATCCATCTGGTGACCTATACCACCACCTCTGCGAACATGATGCTCCGGGAGATTGGACTGGTGTTGTTCCTGGCATCCGTGGGTATCAAGGCGGGGGCAGGGTTCTTCGAGACGGTGGTGGAAGGCGACGGTCTGCTCTACGTGCTGACAGGTTTCCTCATCACCGTCATCCCGATTCTGATCATCGGGCCGATAGCCAGAATACGCCACAAGTTCAATTACTTCACCATCGCAGGCATGATTGCCGGTACCTATACCGATCCCCCTGCCCTGGCCTACGCCAACAGTATCTGTTCGAAAGAGGCGCCTGCCATCGGCTACTCGACGGTCTATCCGCTGGCGATGTTCCTAAGGATTTTCACGGCACAGATCATCGTGCTGTTCTTCTGCGGGTAGTCTATATTTATATAAACAAGGATTAAAGGATTAAAAGGAGGCTACCGCCAGAAAAATCCATAAAAAAGGAGGCTACCGCCAGAAAAATCCATAAAAAAGGAGGCTACCGCCAGAAAAATCCATAAATCCTTAAATCCTTGTTAAAAAAAGAAATAAGAAAAAAATAATACACGTATTAAAAATGAATAGTTTCAGACTTCTGCTCAGCGGACTGCTGATGTTCAGCGCGACGGGGGTGTTCGGGCAAGGCGCCAAGAACATCCGCATCAACGAGGTGCTGACCAACAACACCGCCAACATCCAGGACGAGTACGGACAGCGGGAGGCATGGATAGAGCTGGAGAACACCTCGTTCACCACCTACAACATCCGTGGTATGTACTTTACCACCGACCGCAGCGTGCTCGATCCGAACATGAGTGTGCCTGAACGCATCAAGCGCATGAGCGTCATCCCCAACGGTGACCCCCGTACGCAGATTGGCGGCAGGCAGCACCTGGTATTCTACTGCAACTCGAATCCCGCCCAGGGCAAGTTGCACCTCTCATTGAAGGTTCCCATGTCAGAACCCGTTTGGATCGGATTCTATAACGGTAACGCCGTAGAGCTCATCGACTCCGTCACCGTTCCCGCATTGGCTGCCGACCAGAGCTACGCCCGTCACGGTAACCAATGGAGCGTGAAATCGCCCGAGAACGTCACTGCCGGCATCGAGAACTTCATCAAGACCGACGAGACGAAAGACGCCAAGCTGAAGCGCGAGGATCCCCACGGCTTCGGTATCACCCTCCTCGCCATGGGCATCGTGTTCTTCTGCCTGTTCCTGCTCTTCGTGTTCTTCTGGGTCTTCGGACTCATCATGGCACACTTAGAGACGGCCAAGAAGGTGGCTCATACCCAGCCCATCAAGCCCATCACGAAGACGGTGGAGGTGACCCACGACCTGGCTCACGCCACCGGCAACATCCTGCAGGACGGCTTCGACAAGAAGGGTATCGACAAGGAGGTGTACATCGCCGTCATCTCCATGGCCCTGAAACAGTATCAGGACGATGTGCACGATGTGGAGAGCGGCATCATCACCATCAAGCCCCAGCGCACAGGATGGTCGGATGAGGGTAACCAGATGACGCACTTCTCGACACCTGTCATCCCCACTTCCCACAAAGCACCCAACATTCCCACAAGTCACAACAGTTAAATGGTAAATTATCAAGATGAATAAGTATCAATATAAAGTACAAGGCGTCGATTACGACGTAGAGATAGAAGAAGTAGAGGGCAACGTCGCCAAGGTGGTCGTTAACGGTGTCCGTTTCGATGTCGAGCTGAAACAGCCCATCAACCCGGCCAGCACGCTGAAGAAGGTTCGCGTGGAAGCCCCGAAACCCGTGGCCCGTCCGGTGATAACCCCCGAGAAGGCACCTGCTGCCGACAAGCCAATGGCTCCCGGCACCGGCTCTGCCGTGAAGGCTCCGCTGCCCGGCACCGTCACAGAGCTGAAGGTGAACGTTGGCGACAAGGTGAACACGGGTGACATCGTCCTCGTGCTCGAGGCCATGAAGATGCAGAACAACATCGAGTCAGAGTTCTCCGGTACCGTCACGTCCATCACCGTCAAGCAGGGTGAGACCGTCATGGAGGGCGCTGTGCTCATGACCATCGGATAACGGATTATGATGATATATTATTATATGATGAATTATTATATGATGAATTATTATTAAACAAGGATTAAAGGATTATAAGGAGGCTACCGCCAGGAAAGCCATAAAATAAGGAGGCTACCGCCAGGAAAGCCATAAAATAAGGAGGCTACCGCCAGGAAAGCCATAAAATAAGGAGGCTACCGCCAGAAAAATCCATAAATCCTTAAATCCTTGTTTAAATAAAAATAAATAAAGACTCCGTGTTCAAATTAATCAGAAGAAAATGGATTTAGGACAATTTATCATACAGAACTTTCATGAATTCCTGACCTATACGGCCTTTGCCAATGCCACCGTCGGGAACCTGATCATGATTGTGGTGGGAGCCTTCTTCATCTGGCTCGCCATCAAGAAAGACTTCGAGCCGCTGCTGCTCGTCCCCATCGGACTGGGCATCATCCTCGGCAACATCCCCTTCCGTGCCGACGCAGGACTCGAGATCGGTCTCTACGAAGACAACTCCGTGTTGAACATCTTCTATCAGGGTGTACGACAAGGGTGGTATCCGCCGCTCATCTTCCTCGGCATCGGAGCGATGACCGACTTCTCGGCACTGCTTGCCAATCCGAAGCTGATGCTCATCGGTGCCGCTGCCCAGTTCGGTATCTTCGGTGCCTATATGGTGGCGCTGGCGATGGGCTTCGAACCCTCACAGGCTGCCGGTATCGCCATCATCGGTGGTGCCGACGGTCCTACGGCCATCTTCCTCAGCTCCAAGCTCTCACCGAACCTCATGGGTGCCATTGCCGTGTGTGCCTACTCCTATATGGCCCTCGTGCCGGTGATCCAGCCGTTCATCATGCGTCTGCTCACCACGAAGAAGGAGCGCGTCATCAAGATGAAGCCGGGTCGTGAAGTGAGTCAGACGGAGCGCATCCTCTTCCCCATCATCGGTCTGTTGCTGACGACGTTCATCGTGCCCTCGGGTCTGCCCCTGTTGGGTATGCTGTTCTTCGGCAACCTGCTGAAGGAGAGTGGCAAGACCACGCGTCTGGCCAAGACTGCCGGTGCCGCCCTGAACGATATCGTCGTGATGCTGCTCGGTCTCACCGTCGGCTGTTCGACACAGGCCTCGGAGTTCCTGACGTTCAACACCATCAAGATCTTCGCCCTCGGTGCGATGGCCTTCATGATTGCAACGGCCTCCGGTGTCTGCTTCGTGAAGATCATGAACCTCTTCCTGCCCGAAGGCAAGAAGCTGAACCCGCTGATCGGTAATGCCGGTGTGAGTGCCGTTCCGATGGCCGCACGTATCTCCAACAACCTCGGCCTCGAGTACGACCGCCACAACTTCCTGCTCATGCATGCCATGGGTCCGAACGTCGCTGGTGTCATCGGATCGGCTGTCGCTGCAGGTGCGTTGTTAGGATTCCTCTCGTAAAGGAACACCAAGTATATATTTAATGGAACACAAAGGCACAAAGACACAAAGTTTTTTTCGACACGAAGTTTATTCTTTGTGTCTTTGTGCCTTTGTGTTCAGTAAAAATATATTCGTGTCTTTGTGTTCAGTTAAATAAATGAATCGACCGAAGATTGCAATCGTAGATGCCAATACCTTGGCGACTCTGGGTCTGAAACAGATCCTACAGACCGTCATGCCCATCATGACGGTCGACACCTATGGCTCCTTTGCTGAGTTGCAGGCGGGCCATCCCGATGCCTACTACCATTACTTTGTGGCCATGAGCATCGTGCTGGAGCATAAGGACTTCTTTCTGGCCCGTCGTCGCAAGACCATCGTGCTCACCCTCTCCCTCGACACGATGTCGCAGTTGTCCGAGTTCCACAGCCTCTGCGTCAACGTGCCGGAGCATCAGCTCGTGCGCGCACTCCTCAGCCTTGAGCAGAGGGCTCACGGCAAAGGCGAGAACCTGCCCCCCATGCCTGACATCATCAGGCGCAAGATTCTCACCGACCGTGAGATTGAGGTCATGTCGCTCATCGTGCAGGGCTATATCAACAAGGAGATTGCCGAGCAGCTCAACATCGGTCTTGCCACCGTCATCACCCATAGAAAGAATATCATGGACAAGCTGGGACTCCGAAGTGTCTCAGCCCTCACCATCTACGCCGTCATGCACGGTTATGTAGACATAAATAAGATATAATAATGAATGATATGTTACGTATAGAGTTCGAGAATGCCACGGCCGAGGTCATCTGCTTTGACAACGGCACCGAGGTCAGAGAGTATCAGGCCATCATCCATGTCGCCCATCCGCGACTGACCTATGCCCAGCAGCTCGAGGCCGTCCTGAACGCCTACGACGCCCTGCGTACGCAGTTTGCCGGTACTCAGGCCGTCTTCAAGCGCTACTTCCTCAGCGATGCCGCCAATCAGGCAGACGATATCATCGCTGCCGACCTCTCCCTCTGTGCCAAGAGCATCATCCAGCAGGCGCCCCTCGACGGGACGAAGGTCGCCCTTTGGGTCTATCTGATGTCGGGTGTCGAGACACAGCTCAACAAGAGCGGCCTGTACGAAGTGCGTCACGGTGAGTTCCGTCATCTCTACAACGCCTCTGCCCACAACCTTGCCGCCAACTCTGAATACCAGATGCGCCTGCTCTTCAACGAGTACGTCATGCAACTTGCCGAGGAGGGATGCAAGCTCTCGGAGAACTGCATCCGCACATGGCTCTTCGTCAACGACATCGACCTCAACTACGGTGGTGTCGTGCGGGCGCGTAATCAGGTGTTCTTCACCCAGGGACTGACTGTCCACACCCATTTCATTGCCTCCACAGGCATCGGAGGCCGTCAGCAGGATCCCAACGTGCTCTCACAGATGGACAACTATGCCATTGCCGGCATCCGTCAGGAACAGATCCACTACCTCTACGCCCCCACCCACCTCAACCGCACCAGCGACTATGGTGTCTCGTTCGAGCGCGGCACCTACATCGACTATGCCGACCGTCGGCACGTGTTCATCTCGGGTACGGCCAGCATCAACAACAAGGGCGAGATCATGTATCCCAAGGACATCGAGCAGCAGACACGCCGCATGTGGGAGAATGTCGAGGCGCTGCTGAAAGAGGCCGACTGCTCCTATGATGATGTGACAGAAATGGTGGTCTATCTGCGCGACATCGCTGACTATGACATCGTGCGGAGTCTCTATGAGGAGCGTTTCCCTGACAAGCCCTGGGTCATCGTGCATGCTGCCGTGTGCCGTCCCGGATGGCTCGTGGAAATGGAGTGTATGGCTGTCAAGGCCCAGTCAAAACCCGAATTCCCCGCTTTTTAGACACAAGAACAAAAAAGACATATTAACATACGATCATATTCAATTATGAAACGATTCCGCTATTTGCATATCTCTTTCCTCTTTCCACTTTTCACTTTCCTCATCATGAGCTTAGTCCTTACAAGTTTCATGGCCGATGAGACGATGACCAAGGAGAACGGTGCGTTCGTCATCAACACCACTGAATTAGGCAAGAACGTCGAGGGCTATCAGGGCACTACCCCACTGAAGGTCTATATCAAGAACAACAAGGTGGAGAAGATTGAGTTCCTCCCATCGACGGAGACCCCCAAATATTACAACCGTGTGAAGAAGTTCCTACAGTCGAAGTGGGATGGTCTGAAGGTGAAAGAGGCACGTGAGAAGGAAGTTGATGTCATCACCGGTGCCACCTACTCCTCCGAGGCCGTCATCGAGAACGTCCGCCTCGCCCTCGACTACTACCAGTCGCATAAATAAGAACAAAAAAATAATCCCCCGCCCAATCCGGACGGGGGATTATTTATTTGTCTTATTTCTTATTTGGCGTAGGCCACGCTACGGGTTTCGCGGATGACGGTGATCTTCACCTGTCCGGGATAGGTCATCTCGTTCTGGATCTTCGTGGCGATGTCAGAGCTGAGGGCTTCGGCCTCGGCATCGTTCATCTTGTCGGCACCGACGATGACACGGAGCTCACGGCCAGCCTGAATGGCGTAGGTCTTCGTGACACCGGGATAGCTCATGGCGATGGCCTCCAGGTCGTTGAGACGCTTGATGTAGGCCTCGACAATCTCACGACGGGCTCCGGGACGGGCACCGCTGATGGCATCGCACACCTGAACGATCGGGGCGAGCAGCGTCTGCATCTCCATCTCGTCGTGGTGGGCTCCGATGGCGTTGCAGATGTCGGGCTTCTCCTTGAACTGCTCGGCAATCTTGGCACCATAGAGTGCGTGAGGCATCTCACTCTCCTCATCGGGCACCTTACCGATATCGTGCAACAGACCAGCGCGCTTGGCTTTCTTCGGATTGAGACCGAGTTCGGCAGCCATCACGGCACAGAGGTTGGCGGTCTCACGGGCATGCTGCAACAGATTCTGACCGTAAGAGGAACGGTATTTCATCTTACCGATGATGCGGATGAGTTCAGGGTGCAGGCCGTGGATACCGAGGTCGATGGCAGTGCGCTTACCGGTCTCGATGATCTCGTTGTCGAGCTGCTTCTTGACTTTGGCAACCACCTCTTCGATACGGGCGGGATGGATACGGCCGTCGCTGACCAGCTGATGGAGGGCCAGACGGCATACCTCACGACGTACGGGATCGAAGCCTGAGATGACGATGGCCTCGGGCGTGTCGTCGACGACGATCTCCACACCTGCGGCTGCCTCCAGGGCACGGATGTTACGTCCCTCACGGCCGATGATACGACCCTTCACCTCGTCGTTGTCGATATGGAACACGCTGACGGAGTTCTCGATGGCGGTCTCAGTGGCCACACGCTGGATGGTCTTGATGACGATCTTCTTGGCCTCCTGGTCGGCATTGAGCTTCGCCTCATCCATGATCTCGTTGATATAGCTGGCGGCAGCGGTCTTGGCCTCGTCTTTCATAGACTCGACGAGACGGTTCTTGGCTTCCTCAGCACTGAGACCAGACACCTCCTCAAGCATCTCACGCTCCTTGAGCTGCATCTTCTCGAGCTCCTCAGCCTTGACGGAGAGCAGGCGCTTCTCATTGTCGAGACGCTGCTGCTGGGTGTTGAGCTCACCGCTCTTGCGGTTGAGTTCCTCCTGACGCTGGTTGAGCGAGAGCTCACGCTGCTTCAGCTTGTTCTCGGTCTGCTGAACCTGCTGGTTGCGCTGCTGGATCTCCTTCTCGAGTTCGCTCTTCTTGTTGAGGAACTTCTCCTTGACTTCCAGCAGTTTCTTCTCCTTGATAACCTCTGCCTCCTTCTCGGCAGCCTCCATTTTCTCATTGTATTTCCCCTTCAGTACAAAGCGGAAAATCAGATATCCGCCAACTCCTCCTAACGCGAGGGCGCCGGCAGCGATCAATAGTACAAAAATTAAATCCATAAAAAATCTATATTAAACAATGTTATTCTCACTTCAGTGCTTCCTCAATCTCAGAAGTCAACTTGGCAAGAATATCATCATAAGGTGCCGTATCGTTCTTACCGCGCTCCTTCTCCAGCATCAGCGCGATGTCGATCAGCGTCATCAGCGCGATGGTGTGCTCACCCTTCTTACCCTTATAAGCCTGCGAATAGGCGTTATAACGGTTGGTGATGAGCTTGGCTGCCCTGCGGTAGTACTCCTCATCGGCACGGTTGACCGTCACTTCGATCTCCTCGTCGTAGACGTGCAACCTTATATGTAGTTTCTCGTTGTTGTTTACTTCTGGCATCGGATAGTCTGTTTACTGTTCGTCGCTCAGAATGGCGATGCACTTGTTCACCTGCCGGATCATCTTCGCAAGGCGTTCCTTGGCCTCTTCCAGGTTACCGTCGGTAATCTCAAGCATACGAGCCATCTTCAATGAGTTATAGTCGTTGTCCGCCTGAGTGACCCTGGCCTTGAGTTCCTCTATCTCCGTAGCCTGCTCTCCAATCTGCTGCTGGAGCTGCATGTTCTCCTTCTTCAGTTCCTGAAACTGGAGAATCATCTGCCGCACACGGGTTTGGAAATCAGCCAAAGTTTTCTCGCTTGGATTCATACATAACTATTTGGCCTACAAAGTTAAGCCAAAAAAGTGAAAAGTGAAAGGTGAAAAGTGAAAAGTCCCTATTATTTCTCTTTTTTTAACAGTTTAGCCACAGATTGCACAGATTCACACTGATAAAGAGATTCACACAGAAACAATTCTGAGATCATCTTTTCTTCTGTGAACATCTGTGTAATCTGTGGCTATTCTTCACTCCTCACTCCTCTTTCTTTCTCGGTTCCTTCTTGGCGAGCATCACCACGCGATAGACGAAGTCTGTAACCCACTTCTGGGAGAAGCCGAGACGACGGTTGTATTCACGGACGGAGACAACGGTCTTGAGCACGTCGGGCTCCTTGAAGTCGTTCTTGTTGAAGATGTCACTAACGGTCTTCTCGGTCATCGTGTAGAGGGCCTTCTTCATAAATCCCGGCAGACGGAGCTTGAACTTCATCAGATTGCCCGTGAGCATCATGATGTCCTGCGTAAAGCCCTGGAACTGCAGGAGATAGGTCTGTGCGTCCTGTATCTTCTTACAACGACGGTGGAGGCTCTGGTCGATCTCCTTGAAGAAGGCATCGTCCATCTGATACATTGACTTGAGCATGTTCTTGCAGCGGCTGCGCTCACCAACACCTAACTTATTATTAACGGTAGGCACCTTGAGTGTGGACTTGAACACCCTGAGGTCAGGGAGTGCTGCCAGGTTCGTGATGCCAAGGTCGGCAGCAAGGGCTGCCTGGAAATAGACGCGGATGAGGGTCATGAAATCTTCCATGCCACCCACCTTCTGCTCGTCTTTCTTTCCGAAAATCTTATTCCAAAATCCCATAAATATCTATAATTGTTTAGAAATCGCGTGCAAAGTTACTACTTTTTAAGGAGTTAAAGGAGTTAAAGAAGTTAAAGGGAGTTAAAGGACATTACTTTCAAACAAAATTCATTACCTTTGCAGGCAACAAACAAGAAATAAACATGAAAGGTATCGTATTAGCAGGAGGTTCTGGCACGCGCCTCTACCCCATCACCAAGGGAGTCAGCAAGCAATTGATTCCTATTTTCGACAAACCGATGATTTACTACCCCATCTCGACGCTGATGCTCGCAGGCATCCGTGAGATCCTGATCATCTCCACCCCCTACGACCTGCCGGGTTTCAAGCGCCTTTTGGGCGACGGCAGTGAGCTGGGCGTGCATTTCGAGTATGCCGAGCAGCCCTCACCCGACGGTCTGGCACAGGCCTTCATCATCGGTGACAAGTTCATCGGAGAGGACAGTGTCTGTCTGGTATTAGGCGACAACATCTTCTACGGCAGCGGCTTCACAGGCATGCTGAAGCAGGCCGTCATCAACGCAGAACAGAATAACCATGCCACCGTGTTCGGCTACTGGGTGAACGATCCAGAGCGCTATGGTGTGGCAGAGTTTGACAAGGACGGCAACTGCCTCAGCATCGAGGAGAAGCCCGCCAAGCCGAAGTCGAACTATGCCGTCGTAGGACTCTATTTCTACCCGAACAGTGTGGTGGAGATTGCGAAGAACATCAAGCCCAGTGCCCGTGGGGAGCTGGAGATCACCACGGTGAACCAGAAATATCTCGAACAGAAGAATCTGCTGGTGCAGACCCTGCAGCGCGGTTTTGCCTGGCTCGACACCGGTACGCACGACTCACTCTCAGAGGCCTCGACCTTCATCGAAGTCATCGAGAAGCGTCAGGGCCTGAAGGTGGCCTGTCTGGAGGAGATTGCCTACAAGCGTGGATGGATCACGAAAGAACAACTGAAAAAACTGGCCGAGCCGATGGCAAAGAACGACTACGGCCAGTATCTGCTGCGTCGTGCAGAGGAATACGTCAGATAGCGTATTCCTCTACACAACGGGTGAGGGCTGCGGGATTGCCCATATCGAACATACGTCCCTTCAACCTGACACCCATCATACCACTTCTCTGACGGACGGCTTCGAGAGCAGAGGTCAACTCTATCTCGCTCACGTGGTCTCCGTCAATTTCTTTTTTCATGATATCATCGTGCAGCTGGGCAAACACCTCAGGTGTGAGGATATACTGTCCGAACACACTGTAATACTCTTTCTCCCCATTCTTGTTGCGGACGCCCAGGAAGTCTTCGGCATAGCTTGCCTTGGGTTTCTCATGCATGATATCGACATTGAGAATGGTGTTCTCCTTATCCTCCCACACCCCGTGGAGGATACCGTAATGGCTCACCACCGACAGCGGGACGCTATGGATGCTGACCATCAGGGAGTTATAGCGTTCATACTCTTCGATCAGTTGCAGGGCACAAGGCTTGTTGGAGTCGCTGCGATAGATGGTGTCACCCAAGAGGAGCAACACGGGCTCATTACGGGCGAACTGTGCCGCCTGATAGACCGCATGACCGAAACCACGTTTCTCACGCTGGTAGACGTAATGCAGGCGCTTGCCGATATCGAGGATATGGTTCTCGTACTCCTGCGCCTCCGGATTCAGCTTGCGGAGATGCTCGTCGGAGAGCGGACGCTCGAAGTAGTCGGCATACTGCTGACGCTCCTCTTCAGAACCCAACACCAGACAGATCTCCTCAATGCCGCTCTTCACCAGCTCCTCCAAGAGGATCAGGATGACAGGGCGCACCATACCATCCGGACACGGGATGGGGAAGAAATCCTTCTTCAGGGCACGGGTGGCCGGATAGAGACGCGTGCCGAAGCCTGCCACGGGGATGATGGCGCGACGCACGGTATGGACGGGCTTCAGCGTGAGAGGATAGGCCTTCATGCCATGCTCGTTGAGATAGGCTATCAGCTGCTGTTGGGCCTCGGCACTGCGGGCCAGGAACTGCACGGAACCGTCACCATGGGAACCGACGCCCTTGCCGCCCCATACGAGGGGTTGGATCTCGGGGTCCTGAAGCACACTGTGGAGCTTGGGCGAGTGGAGAGCCGGTGACATCGGCACCACCTTCTCGTCGAAGACGGCTTCCGCCTCCGTCATCAGCCGCCCCAAAGCCTCGGCCTCGCCTTCCGCCATATACTGGATGGCACGATCGACGATGTCGAGGTTCTGTTGTCCGAGGGCCTCGTGCTCTGCACGCTCGGCATCGGTCGTGGGGAAAGGATAGGCCTTGTTCAGGTCGGAGAGGATCCTGATGGTGTCCTTCTCGGCACAGAGGTCGGCAAAGACCCAGTAGAGGTGTTTCTTCACATTCAGCGAACGCACCTCTATCTCGTCACCGTCGAAGGTCATGAGGTTCGGCTTCACACCGAAGGCACAAGCCTGGTCCAGGCGCCCGCAGCGGCTACTGGTCCGCAACTCCCCCACATAGGCGATGTTCATCTCGCCAAGGGTGTTCAGATTCAGATTATATAATAAATTGAACGCACGCGCGACCAAGACACAGATGGCAGCAGAACTGGAAAGGCCACTCTTCATGGGTAGTGTCATCGACGTGATGCGGATGCGCACACCACCCACCTTATACCATTCCAGCATATAGGAGGCGACCCCTGCACAGTAGCAGAAGAACGACCCCGACTTCGCGATGCGCTTCAGTTCTATCTCGTCCATCCGGCAGGAGAAATCCTGCCATACACCCTCAATCTCGGTTGCCTCACTGTAAAGTTCAAAGATACTGGATTTCTCGACTTCAGCATAGATACCTTGTTCGATACCTGTGACGATGGCAGCACCTGGGGCGATGTCTGCATTCATCGTACGATAGTGACCCGCCCAGTCGGTATGCTCACCAAAGAGGCATAAACGCCCCGGAACAAATAGTTTTATCATATTTCTGTAGTTTTATCAGTGCAAAGATAACAAAAAAAGCCACAGATTACACCGATTTAAAGGAGAAAAGACCTAAAATCGCTCGAATTTTGATATTTTTTTGCACTTTTGTTTGGTCGTTTCAGCTAAAATGCCTACTTTTGCCCTCGAATTATAAACATTTAAAAGATTATTGCCTATCGAAACAAACTTTACTCAAATACGAATAAAATAAAATAGTATATGAGTACTTTAGAAAGTATGACCGACGAAGAGTTGGCATTATCTTACATCAATGGCAATAACCGAGCATTCGATGAGTTACTTTCAAGAAGTCAGGACAAGATTTTCAGCTATATCATCTATATAGTGAAGGATGAGAACTTGGCCAATGACCTGTTCCAGGAGACTTTCCTGAAAGCCATCACGAAAATGCAGAGTGGCAGATATACAGACTCGGGGAAGTTCTTCTGGTGGCTGACACGTGTGGCCCACAATGTCATCATCGACTACTACCGTGCCCAAAAGAGCCGTCATATCGTGGAGCCCACGAAGGACAACGATCTCTCGAACCTGAGCAGCAACTCAGTGATGGACGGCTGTCGCGAAAGCGAGATGGCCAATGCCCAGGTGCTGCGCGACGTGAAGAAACTGATGGAGGCCTTGCCGGAACAGCAGCGCGAGGTGGTCTTTATGCGGTACTACCAGGAACTGTCGTTCAAGGAGATCGCGAAGATCACAGGGGTGAGCATCAACACCTCATTAGGACGCATGCGCTATGCCCTCATCAACATGAGGAAGCTGACGCATCAGCACGGCGTGAACCTCGTGTTGGAGTAAGCTGTAATCTGTTGCTTAAAGAGCCCTAAGATCGTGGATGACCTGCTCGGGGTTGGGAGCGTTGAAGACATAGCTGCCACTGACGAGGACATCGACACCAGCTGCTACCAGACGGGGAGCCGTCTCGCCCTGTACACCGCCATCCACCTCTATCAGCGTCTGACAGCCTTTCCTGTCGATCATCTCACGGAGGCGCTTCACCTTGTCAATCGTGTTCTCGATGAACTTCTGGCCCCCGAAACCGGGATTGACACTCATCAGCAACACCATCTCCACATCACCGATGATATCCTCCAACAGCGATACGGGCGTCGAAGGATTCAGCGTGACACCGGCCTTCATGCCGGCATTGTGGATTTCCTGGACGGTGCGGTGCAGATGGACAGAAGCCTCGTAATGGACGTTCATCATCATCGCACCAAGTTTGGCGGTCTGCTGGATGTAACGTTCGGGACGCTCTATCATGTAGTGTACATCGAGAGATTTCTTACAGGCCTTCGCCACTGCCTCGAGGACGGGGAAGCCGAAGGAGATGTTGGGGACGAATGAACCGTCCATCACGTCGAGGTGAAGCCAGTCAGCCTCACTGCGGTTAATCATGTCGATGTCGCGGTCGAGATGAAGGAAGTCGGCTGCGAGTAAGGAGGGTGATACTATTGCCATAATCCAGTCAATTAAGGCACAGGGCCTGTTTGTTGTTGTTTACACGGAAGGTGTAGGCGTACTGCCGGATGATGTCGAGCGTCTGCTCGCTGGGCTTGAACGATTCGGGAGTAAAATGCTTCATAGGCGAATATTTTTTTAAAAACACGGATTATATGGATTATATGGAGTCCATTTTTATTCTTATTCTACCATAGAAACGCAAACACCTGCTACTTTATTATATCAAGCCACAGATTTCACAGATTTTCACAGATTTTTTGATTTACACAGAAGATTCTGAGCAAATACATTGATACTCTGTCATGTTTTTGATGCCGTTCAAGAAATCGCGGGCTGCCATACGCTTCTTGCCAGCCAACTGAAGTTCGATGATCTTAAGCAATCCATCCTTGGCTGTGACATACATATCTTTATTATCTACTACAATCCGTCCTGGGGCAAAGTTACTACCCTTACCTGAGCATTCGGACTTGAATATCTTCAGCACGGTATCCTTGCCGTTGGTATCTCTCAACGTAGTCCATGCACCGGGATAAGGACTCAGGCCACGGATGAAATCATAGATACGCTTGCAGGGACGTTCCCAGTTGATCTCACATGTGTTCTTGAAAAGTTTCGGGGCATCGTAGAGACGGCTGAACTTTCCTTCCAGTTCTGCCTGCGGGATGCTCTCCGGGTGTCCGTCGGCAGCGATGATCTTTTCGAGAGTCTCCAGGCAGATGTCTGCCCCGAGGTGCATCAGGCCGTCATAGACATATTCCACATCGGCCTCATCGGGAATATCGAAAGGCTTCTGCATGATGATGCGGCCCGTATCGATCTCCTTATCCAGGAAAAACGTCGTGACACCCGTCTGCGTCTCACCGTTGATGACGGCCCAGTTGATGGGGGCGGCACCACGGTACTGGGGCAACAGGGCAGCATGGACGTTGAAAGTGCCGTATGCCGGCATATCCCACACCACCTCGGGCAGCATCCGGAAGGCGACGACCACCTGAAGGTTGGCCTTGTAGCTACGGAGTTCCTCGACAAAAGCAGGGTCTTTCATCTTCTCCGGCTGCAGCACAGGCAGTCCTTTCTCCAAAGCAAACTTCTTCACCTCCGAGGGCTGAACCTCCGTCTGATGCCGGCCTACGGCCTTGTCGGGCTGCGTCACCACCGCCACCACATTATACTCATTCTCCACCAGTGCCTTCAGTGTCTCCACCGCAAACTCCGGCGTTCCCATAAACACAATTCTCAAATCCTCTTTTCGCATATTCTCATTATTCTAGAAACAAGGATTTAAGGATTAAAAGATTTTATCACATATAACACCATAAATCCTTTATTACTTATTTTATTTCTTCAGATTGAATAATCTTTTCTTTACCAGGCTCTCTTCACCAAAATTTAGCAATAACCCGACTTCCATATTTGTTGCTTTCAGATAATTCAATACTTGTGCATCATAAATGGATTCCAATTTTGACACAGCTTTCAACTCAACAATCACAGATCCATAGCAAACAAAATCGGCAACATAATATTGTTTCAACATCTGTCCCTTATAAACTAAAGATAACATCTTCTCGCGCTCGAAAGGAATACTTCGAGCACTTAATTCCAATTCAAGAGCTTCGCTATAGACTGCTTCTAGGAAGCCACAACCCAACTGTTTGTGGACCTCTAATGCTGCACCTATAATATTATAGGTCAATGCCTCATACTGATTGCTCAGTTCTCTGAAACGCTGAAGTTTCTCTAAACTGTCCATCTCAATTCTTAAATCCTTTAATCCTTGTTTATAAAAAGAAATTAATCTTCGCTCATGTCGGCAACCATCTTGCGGTACATGGTGTAGATACGCTGGCGGGAGACGTAGCCCATGAGGCGGTTCTCCACGTCAAAGACCGGCAACCAGTTGGCACCAGTCTTGTCGAAGGCACGCATCACCTCGGCCATCGGTGTGGCATCACTCAAACGGGCCTTCGGTTCGGTCATCAGCTGGGTGGCCGTGAAATGATGATAGAGCTCGATGCGGAACACCACATTACGGATCTTCATGATATCGATCTCGCCCAACAGCTTCCCTGCAGCATCGAGCACAGGCAGCACCGTCGAATGGCTGCGGCTGATCTTATGCACGATCTGTCCCAGTTCCATATCGGGCGTCACACTCAGATAGTCACGCTCGACGACAGACTCCAGATTCATCAGCGTCAGCACAGCATGGTCGGTATGATGCGTGAGCAACTTCCCCTGACGGGCCAGACGAGAACCATAGATGCTGTGGGGCTCGAAGATGATGATGGTGAGATAGGCACACACGCTGACAATCATCAGCGGCATGAACATGGTATAGCCACCCGTGAGTTCTGCGATGAGGAAGACACCCGTCAACGGGGCGTGCATCACACCCGACATCACACCGGCCATACCTAACAGGGCGAAGTTCTTCTCCGGCACATAGACACCGATCTGATTGATATTCCACAGCCGGGAGAAGAGGAAGCCTGCAAAGCATCCGATAAACAGCGAAGGTGCGAACGTACCGCCACAGCCGCCACCGCCATTCGTGGCCGAAGTAGCGATTACCTTTGTCAGCAATACCAATGCGATAAACGGTATCAGCATCGACCCCTGACCGGCAAACAATGAATTGTCCAAGATTTGGTTCCAGTCAGCTTCCGTCCGTCCATTCAGCAGGAGGTTGATGCTGCTATAACCCTCACCATACAAGGCTGGGAACAGGAAGATGAGCAGGCTCAGCACCGTACCACCAATAGCCAGACGGATATACGGTTTATTCTTGAAGCGGGCAAACACATCCTCGCAGGCACCCATCATCCGGATGAAATAGAGCGACACCAGACCGCAGGTGATGCCCAACAACACACAAGCCGGAATCCGCTGTACAGACCATACACTGTCGAGATGGAACGTAAACAGTGCCGCATCACCGCTGAAGATATAGGTGAAGCAGGTGGCCGTTACACAAGAAACAAGGATCGGCAACAGTGCCGACATCGTCATATCGATCATCAGTACCTCCAACGTGAACACCAGTCCGGCAATAGGCGCTTTGAAGATACCAGCGATAGCACCTGCCGCACCACAGCCTACGAGTGTCATCAGCATCTTACGGTCCATATGGAACAGCTGGCCGAGGTTCGAACCGATGGCCGAACCCGTCAGTACGATAGGCGCCTCTGCTCCCACACTGCCGCCAAAGCCGATGGTGATGGCCGATGCAATGACCGACGACCAACAGTTATGAGACTTCAGTCTCGACTTGTTCGACGAGATGGCATAAAGGATACGGGTAATACCGTGAGAGATGTTGTCCTTGACGACATAACGTACGAACAACGATGTCAGATAGATACCCACAACGGGATAGACCAGATAGAGCCAGTTGGCACCCGTACGGTCGAAGGAACTGGTGAGCAGCAGTACGATCTGGTTGATGATCCAATGGAGCACGAAGGCCGCCACTGCCGCGAAGAAGCCGACGATCAGCGCGAGGATGATCATGAACATCTTCTCGCTGATATGCTCCACCCGCCACTCGTGCAGCCGCTGGAGCCACTTCGGCCTTCTGTCGTTAATTTTTTCCATTTTGTTTTAAACAAGGATTAAAAGGATTTATGGATTTTCTGGCGGCAACCTCCTTATAATCCTTATAATCCTTGTTAAAATAATTATTCCTCCTCATATTTGTTTATTTCCTGATAATCATGACTTCGCCGTTTTCCTTGAGTTTGATGATGCTCGAGGGGGTATGGGGTTTATGCTCCTGACGACGCGACCAACACACATAATCGACGGCTTCGATGATCCGGGGGTCGATATCACAGTAGTTCTGGGCTGCAGGCTCTCCGCTGATATTCGCAGAGGTGGAGACGATGGCCTTCTGGAAACGGAAGCAGAGCTCCTTCGAGAAGGGCTCGTTGGTGATGCGGATTCCCACGCTGCCATCATCGGCAATCAAGTTCTCCGCCAGATTGATGGCCCCATCGAGAATCAGCGTCGTCGGCTTGGCATCACCCTCTTTCAAGCTGTCGATAAGCTGCCAGGCGACATCAGGTACATTCCGGAAATAGCGTTGCATACGGGCATCGCTGTCCACCAGACAGATAAGTGCCTTCGAGTCGTCACGCTGCTTGATGGCATACACCCGCTTCACGGCTTCCACATTCGTGGCGTCACAACCGATGCCCCAGACGGTGTCCGTCGGATAGAGGATCACCCCACCCTTCCGCATCGTCTCAACAGCCTTCCTAATATCTTCTTCCCGTGTCATATTATTCTATTTTTTCGAACAAAGATTATAAGGATTTTATGGATTTTTCTGGTGGCAACCTCCTTATAATCCTTATAATCCGTGTTTATTAAAATTCACTCGTAAAGTGGAACTTGATATGCTTGAAGTCCTCCTGCGCCATCGAGAGTACATAACCGGAGTCAGCGAGGAACACATCACGGCCTTCTTTGTCCTTGGCCATATACTGATACTTACGCTTCTTGAAGTTCTCCAACTCGGCATCGTCGTCACTCTCGATCCAACAGGCCTTATAGAGATGTACGGGCTCCCAGCGGCACTTGGCGTTGTACTCGTTCTCCAAGCGATACTGGATCACCTCGAACTGCAGCTGACCGACGGTACCGATGATCTTTCGGTTGTTGAACTGGTTGACGAACAACTGGGCCACGCCCTCGTCCATCAACTGGTCGATACCCTTCTGCAACTGCTTCGACTTCATCGGGTCGTCGTTCTCGATATACTTGAACAGCTCCGGTGAGAACGAGGGTAGTCCGCGGAAATGCAATTGCTCGCCCTCCGTCAGGGTGTCACCTATTTTAAATATACCACCTGTATCCGGTAGTCCTACGATATCTCCCGGCCACGCCTCATCGATGGTCGACTTGCGCTGGGCCATAAACTGTGTGGGTGAAGTGAAACGCATCGTTTTCCCCTGACGCACATGCAGATATGGCTGGTTACGACGGAACTGACCGCTGCACACCTTACAGAAGGCGATACACGAGCGGTGGTTGGGGTCGATATTCGCGGTAATCTTGAAGATGAAACCGGTGAATTTGGGTTCCTCGGGCTGTACGTCACGCTCCTCAGCCTTCGTCGGACGGGGCGAGGGGGCTATCTCCACGAAGCAGTTCAACAGTTCCTGCACACCGAAGTTGTTCAGGGCCGAACCGAAGAACACTGGTGCCACCTCGGCAGCACGATAGGACTCCACATCGAACTCGGGATAGACACCATCGACGAGTTCCAGGTCCTCACGCAGTTTCTGGGCATCCTGTTCCCCTACCCGCTTGTCGAGTTCCTCGCTGTCAATGCCCACCTCCACCTTCTCCGTCACGCGCTGCTTATCGGGAGTAAAGAGGTCGAGTTTCTGCTCGTAGATGTTATACACACCCTTGAACTTCGCGCCCTGATTGATGGGCCACGACAGCGGACGCACGCTGATCTCCAGTTCCTGTTCGAGTTCGTCAAGCAGGTCGAAGGGGTCACGGCCCTCACGGTCCATCTTGTTGATGAAGATGATGACGGGCGTCTTACGCATGCGGCAGACGGTCATCAGCTTACGGGTCTGTGTTTCCACACCCTTCGCACCATCGACTACGATGATGGCACTATCGACGGCTGTCAGTGTACGGAAGGTATCCTCGGCAAAGTCCTGGTGACCCGGTGTGTCGAGGATATTCACTTTGTATTCAATGTCTGAGCCCTCTGGCTGGTAGTCGAACTCCATCACAGAGGTAGACACCGAGATTCCGCGTTGTTTCTCGATGTCCATCCAGTCGGAGGTTGCCGTCTTCTTGATCTTGTTGTTCTTGACGGCACCGGCCACCTGTATCTGTCCACCGAACAGCAGGAACTTCTCTGTCAGCGTCGTCTTACCGGCATCCGGGTGCGATATAATCGCAAATGTCCTTCTTCTATCTATCTCCTGATTCATTCCTATTTCTTAATTAAACAAGGATTTAAGGATTAAAAATATAAAGGATGGGAAAATCCATAAATCCTTAAATCCTTGTTTATGACAACAATTTATTTACACACTCAGAGAGGGATTCTTCCCAGTAGGGGATTTCGAGGCCGTAGGTCTGTTTGATTTTGGTTTTGTCGAGTACGGAATAGTGCGGACGGGCGGCGGGAGTCGGATACTCCTCGGTGTGAAGAGGACGCACGTGACAGGTCGTGATGCCAGCGATACGGTGGATGGCCTTCGTGAAGTCGTACCACGAGATAACGCCCTCATTACTAAAATGATACAGCCCAGGCTTCACGCCTTGGTTGATGGCAGCAAAGATAGCGACAGCAAGGTCTCGGGCATACGTCGGCGTACCAATCTGGTCGAAGATCACGCCCAGCTCCGGCTTCTCCTTACCCAGACGGATCATCGTCTTCACGAAGTTGTTGCCAAAGGTGGAGTACAGCCAAGCCGTACGGATGATCATCGACTGCTCGCAGGCAGCCGTCACGGCATTCTCACCATCGAGCTTCGTCGAACCGTAGACGCTGTTAGGACACACAGGGTCGGTCTCCACATAAGGCGTATGGTTCGTGCCGTCGAACACATAGTCGGTCGATATCTGTATCATCCATCCACCACGCTTACCGACGGCCTCTGCCAGATACCCCGGGGCCACGGCATTCAGCAGGTGGCACAGTTCCTGGTTGTCCTCCGCCTTATCCACAGCGGTATAGGCGGCACAGTTCACGATGCCGTCAATCTGATTCTCGCTCACGAACGCCTCAACGGCCTCCTGACTGGTAATGTCCAGCTCGGCCACGTCCGTATTAAAATAGGTATGCTGGGGATTCTCCTTCTCCAGCAACTGCATCTCATTTCCCAATTGGCCATTACAGCCAGTAATCAATATCTTCATACAACAACTAATTTTAATTCACGACAACTATGACAACTAAGACAACTTCCAAGCATCATCTTGTTTTCTTATTCAAATTTCAATCCTTCTTCTTTATCTTTATGATAATAATCCGACAGCATGCCAATGAAGGTCGAGATCTCCTTCACAGCGTGGGCCGTCTCAGGGGATATATCCTTCTTCTGCAGACGAAGCAGCATCACGCCATAGAGTGAGTTGAAGCAGGTCTCAATCTCATTCTCCTCCTTATTCGCCCCACGGTTGCGCAGCTCCACGATGAACGGCAACACCTTATAGTAAGCCGTGTTGTAGAACGGAAACTTCGGTGACTGCAACAACTGATCGTGCAGCTCTGTCAGCATCTGCAGCGTTACTTTGTTGATCTGCAGGTGCCCCTTCTCGCGACAGCCCTCCTGATTCATCATGCGGATAAGGTTGCCGAACCAGTCGATTTCCTCTTCCTTCTGTTCCTCGGTATAGTCAAAGCGGCTGACATACTCGTCGCGGATTCTCCTCAGCGAGCAGTCAAACGCCCGTATCGTGTCCTCTATCTGCCACATATACAGCAGATACTCTGCGATATTCTTCTTTCTTAGTTCCTGCGCTACAAACATATTTCGAGTTGTCTATGTTGTCATAGTTGTCGTCAGAAAAAGCGGATCAGGTTGGTTGTCAGGCCTAACAGCATCAAGACAGAGACGATGATCACGGCCACACCGATGATCTGATTGATGATGCGGATGCCCGCCGTATCGAACTTCGTGCGGATGCGGTCCACCAGCCAAGTCAGTCCCCACCACCACAGCAGGGCACCGCCCACGATACTGGCAAAGCCTACGAGCATCTCAAACGGATGGTCGGGCAACACGAAGGCGAACTGGGCATAGAGGGCCAGGAACAGGAAAATGATCAGCGGGTTGGAGAACGTCACGAGGAACGCCGTCCACGTGTTATACCACAGCGTTCCCTTCTGTTGTCCAGACTTATGCATCTTCTTCGTAGGGTCGGTCTTATACGTGTACAGGCCGAAGCACAGCAGCATGATACTACCGCCCATCTGCAGATAGAAGCGATTCTGGTCGTTGTTGATCAGGTCCATGACGAACGACATACCGAAGCCTGCAAAGCCGGCATACAGGATGTCGCTGACAGCAGCACCCACTCCAGTGGCCATACCATACCAGCGTCCTTTGTTCAGCGTCCGCTGCACACAAAGGATACCGACGGGGCCCATCGGGGCACTTGCAATCATCCCGATCATCATCCCCTTGAAGATGAAATCCAAAATATTAATAGGTATATGTATCGGCATATCGAGTGCAAAGGTACAAAATTATATCGAAACGAGCAAGGAAAACGGAGATAATTTAACTGATCTTGATACACATCATCGTCATGTCGTCGTTGGGAGCAGCTCCGTTGCGATGCTGCTTCACGTCGGCCATCAGCTTGTCGATGACCTCCTTCGCATTCTTGAAGGTGGTATGGTTCAGCTCTTCTATCAGACGGTCGTCTCCGAACTGTACCTGCTCACGGTTCTCCGCCTCGTTCAGGCCGTCGGTATAGACGAGCAGCGGCATGCCCTTGATGGAGTCCACATGCTCCTCCTTGAACTGCAGGCCCGGCCACATGCCGATGGGCGCATTGGGAACCATCTCGAGGAACGTCCAATGGCCAGATGCATCCTTCATCAACGGCGGGTTATGACCGGCATTGCAGAACTCGAGATGTCCGGTATTCAGGTCGGCCAAGCCGAGAAACATCGTGACGAACATGCCCTGTTCGTTGTCCTCCACTAAGGCGGCGTTCATGCGGGTGGCAATCTCTGCCGGCAACATGCCCTGGGCGGCCAGCGTACGGAAGAGCCGTGTGGCCTGCGCCATGAAGAGCGAGGCGGGCACACCCTTGCCCGACACGTCACCGAGGGTGAAATAAAGTTTGTCACCGATGAGCAGATAACCGTAGAGGTCGCCACCCACCTCCTTCGCGGGTTCAATGACGGCATAGATGTCGAGTCCCTCCTGATCGGGGAAGATATTCGGCACCATCGACATCTGGATGTCCCGTGCGATGCGCAGTTCACTCTCGATACGTTCCTTGGCGGCCGTCGTCTCCTCTAATTTGTCATAGGCCTGCTGCAGCTTCTCATGGGCATGTTCCAGCCGCTTGGCCGAACGGTAACGGAAGAAGATGAAGACGGAGAAGAACGTGACCACCAATCCTAAGGCGATGAGGGCGCTGAAAAGGCGCTGACGGGCCAGGTCGGCCTGCTGGTGGGCGATTTCGGCTTCCTTCCCTTGCGTATCGTAGATGGTGGCCATCTCGGCCGTCGTACTGTTCTTCTGGATGGTAATGGCAGAGTCGAGGACGGCGAGGATGCGCTTTCCTGCAACAAGGGCGGAGTCTTTACGCCCTGCCTCGGCATTAGACGTGTACTTGGGCAGCATATAGAGCTGGATGTTGTCGAGCGTTTCCTCCATGCCCATATCGCTCAACACCTGGTCGAGGTATCGGTAATTGTCTGCCGCCTCCCTATAGCGCTGGGCCGCCACGAGATACTCGTTGGCATTGATATGGCCCGTACCGGTCTTGGAATAGTCGGTCTTCAAGAATGCCTGATAGGCCTTGGCGGCCTCTTCCTTCTGGCCCAGACCCTGACGGGCGACGGCACGCATGATTTCAATACGGCCCTGATACTCGTCGAAGTACTCGGAACGGGCGTCGGGACGCTGCCGATACATGTTCAGCAGCATCTCCGTACGATCGATCCAGTAAATCGACTCGGCATAGCGCCGCATGTTGATGTAGGCCAGACTCGTATAGACGGTGCCGATGACGGCCTCCTGGAAACCGCGGCTGGTACTGTCTGACTGCCAGCGGTTGGCATAGTGGCCGCGGGCGGTGAGGAAGCTCTCGTTGGCCTCCTTGTCCTGTCCGAGGTTCAACTGGCAGCAGCCGATGTTATTGAGCAGGATGGCATAGTCGATGTCAGAGCCGATGCCCGTCTCGTCCATCTTCTTCACAGCGGGGATGGCCACACGGAGCGAACCCTCGTAGTCACCCCGCACAAGGAGCAGCTCCGACAGTCGGCGCGCCACCTTATTATAACTGAGCATATCCTCGTCGCCCTTCGCCTTGCCCTCGAGTGCCTTCCAATAATACTGCTCCGACTTGCGGTACTGTCCCTGACGGTAATAGGCTACGCCACGCCAGCGGTTAGCATCGAGCGTAGAGAGATCGCCTGCCGCCTCAAAGCTGTCGACGAGGACGAGCATGCGCCCGTAATCCTTCTCCACACCCACATCAAAAAGCACGCTGTCGGCATGGCCCGACTTGACAATCCTCTCCTGACGCCCTGTCTTTCCGCATGAGACGGCGAGGACAAGGAGAAGAAGCGGTATCAACGTCAGTATTATTGTACTCTTTCGCATATCAAACTGTCTTGAAGACGGTACAAAAGTAGTAATATTTTTCAAAATGACAAACATTTATGCTAATTTAATGCTAAAAAAATAATAAAAGGAGGCTTGATTTCAGAATATTTTCGTAACTTTGTACCCAAATTAGGAATTATAGACATTAAACCATATGAATATGAACGAACAAAATGCAGCTATCAAGCCCTATGTCATCGGCTTGGACTTAGGAGGAACGAACTCCGTTTTCGGCATCGTCGATGCCCGTGGTGAGATCAAGGCAACAACGGCCATCAAGACCGGCAGTTACGAGAAAGTGGAAGACTATGTGGACGCCTGTGTGGAGGCGCTGCAGGTGATCATCGACCAGGTGGGCGGCATCGAGAAGATCAAGGCCATGGGTATCGGTGCTCCCAACGGCAACTACTACAACGGCACCATAGAGTTTGCCCCGAACCTTTCTTGGGCTAAGAATGGCGTGGTGCCCCTGGCCAAGCTGTTTAGCGAGCGTCTGGACAACATCCCCGTCGCCCTGACCAACGACGCCAATGCCGCCGCCATCGGTGAGATGGTGTATGGTGTGGCTCGAGGCATGAAGAATTTCATCGTCATCACCCTCGGCACGGGCGTAGGCTCTGGTATCGTGGTGAACGGTCAGCTGCTCTATGGCCACGACGGCTTCGCAGGTGAGCTGGGACATGTGACGATGGTACGTGGAGCAGAGGGACGCAGCTGCGGATGCGGACGTACAGGCTGTCTGGAGGCTTACTGCTCGGCCACGGGTGTGGCACGTACGGCACGTGAGCTGCTGGCCAAGACAGACCGTCCGAGCCTGCTCCGCGAGATGGATCCCGAGAAGATTACCTCGCTCGACGTCTCCATCGCTGCCGGCAAGGGCGACGCACTGGCCAAGGAGATCTATGAGTTCACGGGTAAGATGCTGGGTGAGGCCTGTGCAGACTTCGCAGCCTTCTCATCGCCCGAGGCATTCATCTTCTTCGGTGGCATGGTGAAGGCCGGTGAACTGATCATGAAGCCCATCCGCGAGGCATACAACGCCCATGTGATGAACATCTTCAAGAACAAGGCACAGTTCCTCGTGAGCGGTCTCGACGGAGCCTCGGCTGCTGTTCTCGGAGCCTCGGCCATCGGCTGGGAGATCCAGTAATGGACGGTCTAAGATAACGTTTACGTTGTTTTTTTCCGGCAATATAGTTCGTAGTTTTCACGGTTTTTCGTACCTTTGTACGCAAATTGTGAGACTACGAACTAAATGCATAAAAAGATGAAAAAAAGAACCCTATGGCTCGTGCTAAGTCTTCTCGCCCCGGTATTGGCAATTGCCCAAGGCTGGGACACAGCGATGTACAGGCAAATTGAGCAGAGCATCCGTGAGCCGCAGTTTGCGGACAAAGACTACCCAATCACCAAGTATGGCGCCAGTACTGAAGCGACAGCCGCCAAGAACCAGAAGGCCATCCAGAAGGCCATCGACCAGTGCTCGAAGAAGGGCGGCGGCAAGGTCGTCGTACCAGCCGGACAGACATTCCTCACGGGAGCCATCACGCTAA
The DNA here is from genome assembly GCA_017474845.1 of Prevotella sp. Taxonomy (GTDB): domain Bacteria; phylum Bacteroidota; class Bacteroidia; order Bacteroidales; family Bacteroidaceae; genus Prevotella. The sequence goes on along the minus strand of JAFVGS010000049.1, from coordinate 59,251 downwards.
AGAGCGGCGTGAACCTCGTCATTGAGGAAGGCGCCGTGCTGGAGTTTGCCTTCGAGCCTGAGCTCTATCCCATCGTGGAGACCTCGTGGGAGGGACTGGAGTGTTTCAACCTTTCCCCTTGTGTCTATGCCTTCGGTGCCAAGGACATCGCCATCACGGGTAAGGGAACCATCGACGGCGGCGGCTCGAACGACACCTGGTGGCCATGGAACGGCAATCCCCGCTTCGGCTGGAAGGAAGGCATGATCAGCCAGCGTATCGAGTCACGTCCACGTCTGTTGAAGAACGGTGAGGACGGCATCCCCATGTATAATGAGAAAGGTGAGCGTTCACCGGAGCGTGTGTTCGGTCCGAAGGACGGACTGCGCCCGCAACTCGTGAGCTTCAACAAGTGCGAGGGCATCCTGTTGGAGGATGTCACCCTGCTACGCTCGCCGTTCTGGGTGATCCATCCCCTCCACTCTACCGATATCACCGTCCGTCGGGTGAAGATGATCAACGACGGTCCCAACGGTGACGGCTGCGACCCGGAGTGCTGCGACCGTGTGCTCATCGAGGACTGTTTCTTCAATACCGGTGATGACTGTATCGCCATCAAGAGCGGTCGCAACCGTGACGGCAGGGAAAGGAACATGCCGTCGAAGAACATCATCATCCGCAACTGTGAGATGAAGAACGGCCACGGTGGTGTGGTCATCGGATCGGAGATCTCAGGCGGCTGCCAGAACGTCTTTGCTCACGACTGCGTGATGGACTCCCCGGAACTGGAGCGCGTGCTGCGCATCAAGACGAACTCCTGCCGAGGCGGCATCATCGAAAACATCAACATGAAGGACATCAAGGTGGGCGTCTGCAAGGAGAGCGTACTGAAGATCAACCTCGACTACGAACACAACGAGGTTTGCTGCAGAGGCTTCTATCCCACCGTCCGTAACGTCTATATGGAGAACGTCACCAGCGAGAAGTCCAAATACGGCGTACAGATCATCGGCCTCGACGAAGACACCTATGTGTACGACGTGCTGGTGAAGAACTGCAGGTTCAACGGGGTACAGTCTGGTAACTTCAGGAGCGGCAAGACCCGCAACATCAACTTCGAAAACCTCTTCATCAACGGTTCACTTGTGCTGGACCAGAAGCCCTACAAGCACTATAGCGAGTGGCTTACCTACTCGGAAATGCAGCGCGTGCCGAAGAGTTATCTGCTCGACTTCTCGACAAAGCCCAAATGGAGCTACGTGATGGGCATCGAGTTAGAGGGTATGCTCGACACCTATTTAAAATATGGCGGCGAGGACATCCGCAAGTACTGTCAGGAATATACCGACACCATGATCAACGCCCAGGGCGACATCCGGGGCTATGACATCCTCGACTATAACCTCGACAATATCCGCACGGGCCATTTCGTGACCCGTATGTACCAGAAGTGGCCCGAGGCGAAGAACCTGCTGGCCATGAAGACGATGATGAAGCAGTTGGAGAACCAGCCGCGCACCATTGCCGACAAGGTATTCTGGCACAAGGCCATCTACGCCTATCAGGTGTGGCTCGACGGCATCTTCATGGGACTGCCCTTCCGCTGCCTCACTGCCCCCATCACGGGAAGTGAAAAAGGAAAAGCGAAAGGTGATAAATTTGCTACCACCATCTACGATGATGCCGTGAATCAGCTGAAGATCACCTACGACCGTACCCTCGACCCGAAGACCGGCCTGAACCGCCATGCCTACGACGAGACCCGCAACACCTTCTGGGCCGACAAGGAGACAGGACTCTCACAGCACTGCTGGGGCCGTGCCCAGGGCTGGTACACGATGGCACTCATCGAGGTGCTCGACGCCCTGCCCGAGGACTATGCACGTCGCAGTGAGGTCATCGACCTGCTGGTGAAGGACTTCGACGCCATCCTGAAGTGGCAGGACCAAAAGAGTGGCGTATGGTATCAGGTGATGGACTCTCCGCAGCGTGAGGGCAACTACTTGGAGAGCACTTGCTCCGCCATGTTCACCTATGCCCTGCTGAAAGCCTACCGCAAGGGTTATGTCGGAGCGAAATACCGCGATGCAGGTATCAAGGCCTATAAGGGCATCATTAACAATTTTATCCGTGTAAATGCCGACAAGACCATCTCGCTGACGAACTGCTGCAGCGTGGCCGGTCTTGGTCCTGCTGCCACACCTGAGGTCATCGATGCGATGAAGAAAGTGAACCCCAAGGGCACCGTCAATGAGAACACGACGCGCAACGGCAGTTATGCCTACTACCTCTCGGAGCCTGTCCGCGACAACGACGCCAAGGGTGTCGGTCCGTTCATCTGGGCTTCGCTTGAAATGGAAATGTTAGGTTACGATACAGAGAACACGACGGCTGCCATAGACAGGCAGTCCGTCGTGACTCGTAACAACCCTGTCGTTACCGAGGCCGATCCTCTCGCCTCACTCTCTGTCGGCAACGGCCACTTCGCCACGACTGTCGATATTACAGGACTGCAGTCGTTCCCTTTTGAATATGGGGCAGGTGTGCCCCTGACAGCCATGTCCGACTGGGGATGGCATAAGTTCGAAAACACCACCGGTCTTACACCGCAGGAGTCGGAGAAAGCCTTCGACCTCGGTCACGGCCATCAGGAGGTCTATGCCGTAGAATACAAGACCCTCTCCAACTCCCCCCAAGGAGGAGAGACTGATCGCAAAGTACTGGCCACAGAGTTCTTCCGTGTCAATCCACACCGTCTGAACCTTGGCACCTTCGGCCTCGACCTCAAGGATTCCCACGGAGCGCTAATTCCCCTAACCTCCATAAAATCCCCTAAACAGACCCTCCATCTTTGGGACGGAGAGATTGAGTCTTCCTTCAAGGCAGATGGTGAATCAGTTCAAGTCACTACCGGCGTCCATCCCTCGAAGGATGCGCTCTACGCCAGAATCCAGAGTAACCTTTTAAAAGACCGGAGAGCGACTGTTGCCCTTCGGTTCTCCTATCCTACGGGAAAACATTCCGACGATGCCAACGACTGGAAAAAGCCTGAGCGCCACCTGTCAGTTATCATCTCCCAAGACGACCATTCTGCCATCATCGAGCGCACCCTCGACGACACTAAATATGACGTACTCCTCCAATGGGAAGGCCAAGCCACCCTGCAGGAGTGCGACCGTCATCACTTCGAGCTCAGCACCACCGACAACGTGCTGACCTTCGCTGTTGAATACCTCTCTAATCGCCCTAATTCCCCTATTCATCCTAATACCCCTACCTACGAATACGACCAATACCACAAGGCCACACAGCGCCACTGGCACCAATGGTGGAACGAAGGTGCCATGGTAGACTTCTCGCATTGCACCGATCCCCGTGCCAAGGAGCTGGAACGCCGTGTCGTTCTCTCACAATACCTCACGCAGATCAACTGTGCCAACAACATTCCCCCACAAGAGACAGGCCTGACCTATAATTCATGGTTCGGCCGCCCTCATTTAGAGATGACGTGGTGGCATGCCGTTGACTTCGCTCTCTGGAACCGGCCTGAGGTATTAGAGCAGATACTCAAGTGGTATAACGAGACAGCCTACCCCGTCGCCCGTCAGATAGCCGAGCGCCAGGGCTTCAAGGGAGTCCGCTGGATGAAGATGACCGACCCCTGGGCTGGCGAGGCACCCTCTAACATCGGTTCGTTCCTCATCTGGCAACAGCCCCACTACATCTACTTCGCAGAAGAGATGTATCGCTACAACCCGTCTGCTGAAACACTCCAGACTTACGGCGAGCAAGTTGAAGCTACTGCCGAATTTATGGCCGACTTTGTCAGCTATGACAAAAAGACAAGGCTTTACCATCTCAAGGGAGCCACCGCCATGCAGGAGACCCTGTCGAAGGACTTCAGTTATGACCATCCCTTCGAACTGGCCTACTGGCAGTATGGTCTTAGTATTGCTAATCTCTGGCGTGAACGTCAGGGCAAGGAACGCAATGCCCAATGGGATCATATCATTGCCCACCTGTCTCCCCTCCCCGAGCAGAATGGCATCTACAGCGCCGGGCTGCCCTCAGTTTCGACAGAAGCCTTCGCAGAGAAATCCCGCTCAGACCATCCTGCCGTTCTCGGAGCCTGTGGTCTTCTCCCTAATCACCCTACCCCTCCCTACACATTATTATATAATAAAGGGGAAATGAAGCAAACCCTCGACTGGGTGATGCAGAACTGGAACTGGCAGACCACCTGGGGCTGGGACTACGGCATGATAGCCATGGCCGCTGCCCGTCTCGGAGAACCAGAGACTGCCCTCAAAGCCCTCCTCATCGACACCCAGAAGAATACCTATCTTAAAAACGGACATAACTTCCAGACCGCAGACCGTCTGCGCTGCTATCTCCCCGGCAATGGGGCCCTGCTCACCGCTGTCGCCATGATGTGCGCCGGCTGGGACGGCTGCAAGGAGCCGCTTAATCCCGGATTCCCGAAAGACTGCCAATGGGACGTTCGTTGGGAAGGAATACAAAGAATGCAATAATATAACAAAACAAACGAATATGAAGAATATCTTATTAACAATGGTAATGGCTGTCGGCACTTTGACAGCAATGGCACAAGAAGAAATCCCCGCCTTCCCCGGTGCAGAAGGACACGGACGTTATATCACTGGTGGACGGGGCGGAGAAATCAGGCACGTCACCAACCTCAACGACTCTGGTGCTGGTTCCCTGCGAGAGGCGCTGAAAGGAAACAATGCCAAGACCATCGTCTTCGATGTGAGCGGCTATATTGACCTGAAGTCTCAGTTGGATATCACCTCCAACACCACTATTGCCGGACAGACGGCCCCCTATCCGGGCATTACCCTGCGATACTATACCATCTACTTCGGCAAATGCGACAATGTAATTGTGCGTTTCCTCCGTTTCCGCCGCAGTCAGGTGAAAGACGTAAACGACGGTGCCGATGCCACATGGGGCCGCAGGCGTAATCAGATTATGCTCGACCACTGCTCCTTCAGCTGGAGCATCGACGAAGTGGCCTCATTCTATGACAACAACAACTTCACCATGCAGTGGTGTACCGTTGGCGAAGCCCAGAACGATGCTGGCCACGGCAAGGGTAACCACAGCTACGGCGGTATCTGGGGCGGTAAACTCGCCTCGTTCCACCATAACCTACTCATCCACCTGAACAACCGCGTACCCCGTTTCAACGGTGCCCGATATGGATGGGGAGACTACACAAAAAACATGTATTACGACCAATACAAGTGGGAGAACACGATTCAGGCCGAAACTGTCGACCTCCGCAATTGTGTGATGTATAACTGGGGCAACGGCAACGGCTGCTATGGCGGTCCTGGCGGTGGTTATATCAACATCGTCAACAACTACTACAAGTCAGGTCCCGGAACCAAGAACACTAAGACGGTCACCCAGGTCAGCGTTGGTGCATCCGGCAATTCGACGGAAGGAGACCAAATCGGTATGACAAGCCGCTATTATATTAGCGGTAACTATGTGACTGCCGCTGGTGACAAAGCAGCCAACTATGACTGGAAAGGTGTTACCATCGATGCCGGTACATTCACCATCGACGGCGAGAAATACAGCAAAGATCCCAAGCATTTCTACGGCGACACTGTCATCTATAAGCAGAACGCAAATGGTGAGGACTGTATCCGGATTAAGGTAGATGGTCCATGTCCTATTGGCGACATAACGACCCATTCTGCAGAGACCACTTATGAAAAGGTGTTGTCGTATGCCGGTGCTTCCATCTACCGCGATGCCGTCGATGCACGTTTCATGGAAGAGACTCAGGCTGGCGTCGTCACCTATACTGGTACTAAGACCGGTATCAAAGGAATCGTAGATATCATCAACGATCCCGATGGCGTTCAGGATCCTGCCTGTCCCAGTTTCCCTGATCTGGCATCAGAGAGCCGCTCTGAAGATTTTGACACCGACGGCGACGGCATGCCTGACGAATGGGAATCGGCCAATGGCCTTAATCCAAACGACGCGGCTGACGGCAATGCCTATACCCTCGATACCGAGAAAGGCTGGTACACGAACGTTGAGGTCTACATGAACTCTATCGTTGAGGATATCATGAAGGCCGGAAACGCCGATGCCGAGAGTACCATCGAGGAATACTACCCCGCCAGTAGCAAGACGGGCATCATACCATTGAAGCCTGTCTCCGGTATCCTCAGCACCGAATACTACTCGCTCGAGGGCTTTCGGCTCGACACTCCTCGGAAGGGAGTAACCATCCGAGTGGAGCGTATGACCGACGGGAGCAAGACCGTGACAAAAGTATATAAATAGACAATATCAACAAACATTAAAGAACTTATTAAATACAATTCATTATGATGAAACAATTACAAAGAATTGCTACACTATGGCTGCTATGTCTGCTGGCAGGCCTTGCCAAGGCCCAGGATGTGACTGCCACCTGGGATTTCAATGATGAGACCATCTCAGACAGGCTGGTTGAAGCATCAACAACAACCGACACCATCATCATCAAGGTCAACGACATCGCCCTTATCGTCGAACCCAACGGCAAAGCCATCGATAATGGCGAGGATGGCATTTGGACGGAAGACAGCGTGATCTTCAAGGTGGAGGTACAGAGCAATCTCGACGTAGTAACGGTGAAAGGCGGCGAAGACTTTGCGTATACGATCGGTGGGGAAGCCGCTGCAAAGGCAGATACCATCTATACTGCTACAGATGCCGACGTGGAAAACGGCTATGTGACCATCATCAATAATGGCGGGAGCCTGCTCAGCATCAGCGTTGTTCAGAAAGTAGCACCAGTCCCCCTGGATCCACCGGCATTGGATTCGCTGACTTTCAACGGCACCAAGTATTCCGCTGAAGAGCTTTTCGGTACGTCTTTCGAAGCAGAGTTGGTAATCGACTATGACGCCCCACTGCCCAGTGAGGAGAATCCCGTAACTGCAATAGCCAAGACAGGTACTGTCAGTGGTATCACCTATGAAGGAAATGACACCACATGCTCCGTTACCATTGAAATGACCAATGGCGAGCAGACGGTGCAGTATAAGCTGACCGTGACGCAGAAGTCCAGCGTCAAACTGACCTATTACGACACCGACCATACGACCGTCTTAGGTGTGGGGCGTCGTGAGAAGGGTACGGCCATCGAGAAGTTCGATATCAGCGACAACACTGTGAAGGTCAAAGATGGCTACAAGATGCGCGGTTGGTATCACGAGCCTAACGGCGGCCAGAAGTATACCGTTGGCGAGAAGGTGGACAAGGACATCAACCTCTACGCTATCGCCACCATCATCGAAGAGGCAAGCTCATATGCCGTATACGACTTTGACCTCACAGACTTCTTCTTCGACCCTGACAACCATGAGGCCTTTAATCCCAAGGGCGAGGGATGCGGATGGGTCAGTGAGACTCACGGATGGGCCTTTAAGGACGGCAATCAGATTGACCTGCTCGTCGGCCAAAGGGCAACAATCACTATGAAACTTTGCAATGAGAATAAGAATGACACCATTATCTTCAAATCTGAAGCTGGCGACACGCTTAAAGTTCTCAGCGTTACAGTAAATGAAGACGGAGATCTCGTACACTATAACTATGAAGGTAAACCTGGAACCCTAACTCTTCTCATCAAGACAGAAAACGAGATGAAGATACACGGCGTCAGGATCATCAATACGGCTGATGAAGGCTATGAAAACATCGGCAACTGGTACATCGTCAAGCCTGATGATGACGAAGGTTTCCTTGAGGTCATCGAAATGGTCAATACACTTAACTTGTCCAAAGGTTCCGAACGGCTTTTCATCTTCTTGCCCAATGGTACTTATGATTTAGGCGATGCCGTGGGAACAACCATCAGCGGACACAACATCTCCATCATTGGACAGTCTACAGACAAGACCATTATTGTCAACGAGCCAGACTACTCGCTTGAGGGCTTGGGATCAGCAGATTTGTTACTGAACGACAAAGCCACTAACCTCTATCTGCAGGACCTGACCTTGAAGAATGACCTTGACTACTACGCCGCCGATTCAAAAGGCGCAGCCGCTGTGCTGAATGACCTCGGCAACCGTACTATAGGTAAAAACGTCAGGATGCTCTCCCATGAGAATACATATTATTGTATGAACAACAAAGCCCAGTCGTATTGGGAAGACTGTGACATCCATGGTGTATATGACTTCATCTGTGGAGGCGGCGACATCCGAATCCAGAACTCCACCCTCTCTCTTGAGCCCCGATTCACTAATGGCGGCGGCACACGTGTGATTGTAGCACCCCGTACACTGACAAAGTTCGGTTATGTGTTTGACAATTGTAAAGTGGTTGACCTCTCTCAGGGCAAAGGCGATTGGAGTTTCGGACGCACATGGAGTAACCAGCCCATAGCAGTCTACTTGAACACCACACTTGACGAGTTTGCTGAAAACACAATCGTCCCCACCCGATGGACGGAGGAAGGAAAGACAGAGACCGATCCCCTTGTATTCGGTGAGTATAATACAATAGATATTGATGGTACAGTTATCAACCCTGAAACCAACACCATCAAGTTCAAGTCAAACTACCAGACCATCCTCTCAGCCAGCCAGGCGGAAGAGTTCTCATACAAGGCGATGTTCTCCGCCAATACTGAAAAGAAATGGAATCCCGCGAAGCACACCAAGCAGGTAGCTGCTCCTGCCGATGCCAACTATGCCAACGGTTCCGTCACCTGGACTGCTGTCGACGGTGCCATCGCCTATGCATTATTCCAGAATGACGAGCTCATCACGATTACAGAGGAGACGTCGTATAATGTTGATGTCAACCCAGGCCTCCACCGATTGACCATCCGTTCCGCCAACGCCCATGGCGGCTTCGGCCCAGAGGCTCACGTGGCAGGCACTACCGACATCCAGAAGGTCAAGACGACGAAGACGACGACGGGCGAGGATGTCATCTACAACCTTCAGGGTGTACGCGTCAAGAATCCCGGCAAGGGTATCTATATCATCAACGGTAAGAAGACCGTCGTGAGATAAACCCCTCTCTTCTATATATAATAAGGTGTAGCCGCACAGGCTGCACCTTATTTTTCTATTGATGGAAATTTAACAATATTTGTAAACGTTTACGTGTTGTTTTTAGGAAATATTTTCGTTTATTTCCCTAAAAAGACGTAAATTTGCATCAAAATTTAATTATAACTAATAAATAACTAAGTATGCAAGGTAATTTAAAAGCGTTCCGCATCGCGCTAATGTTGGTACTCAGCCTTTTCATAGGCACTGTATCTGCACAGACGGTGACAGGAAATGTGGTCGATGAAACGGGCGAGGCCGTCATCGGCGCTACTGTAATGGAGAAAGGTACCAAGAATGCCACAGTGACGGACTTCGACGGTAACTTCACCATTAAATTGGAGAGTGGCAATGTGCTTACGATTTCGTACATCGGTATGCAGTCGCAGGATGTCAATGTCGCTGGTAAGACAAGTGTTAACGTAGTCCTCAAGGAAGACGCCACGACCCTTCAGGACGTGGTTGTCGTGGGTTACGGTACGATGAAGAAGCAGGACCTGACGGGTTCTGTATCATCCGTGAACACCGAACAGCTGAATGCGAAGGGTGCTCCCTCTGTGCTGGGTAACCTGCAGGGTAGCAACCCTGGTGTGAACATCACCCAGACCTCTGGTCGTGGCGGCAGCTACAGCATTGAGATCCGTGGTAAGTCGTCTATTAACTCTAAGACCACCCCACTCTATGTGGTTGACGGTGTCATGTGTGATGATATCGACTGGCTGAACCCGCAGGACATTGAGCGCATCGACGTGCTGAAGGATGCTTCTTCTACTGCTATCTATGGTAGCCGTGCTACGGCAGGTGTCGTCATGGTGACCACCAAGGGCGGTGTGACCGTGAAGTCGAAGAGCGACCAGAAGCCAACCATCAGCTACGACGGATACTACGGCTGGTCGAAGACCGCCCGCTTACCGGAGTTCATGGACGGACAGCAGTTCTACAACTTCCGTTTCATGAAGTTCCTGACCTACGCAGGTAATGGTGCTACAGCCACCACAGCCAACTCTTCACACCCCGCCTACCAGATCGGTGGTTCCATCCTGGAGCAGTGTCTGCTTCGTGAGGCCGAGGGTTCAGGAGCCTACCGCATGAAGGAAATGCTCGCCAGCGGTAACACTTACGACTGGCCCGACATGGTGACCCAGAACGGTAGCCAGCAGAACCATTACTTAGCTGTCAGCGGTGGTAGTGAAAACATCAACTATCATATCGGTGTTGGTTACAACGGTGAAGAAGGCGTCTACAAAGGCGATAAGTCTAACCGCATTAACTTCAAGGGAAGTATCGATGCCAAGATCAACAAGGTCGTGAGTGCAGGATTCAGCTTTAACGCAGCCCGTCTCGAGAACGACTATGCCAACGACGCAGCCATTCAGAGTGCTTTCCGCATGAACCCCTATATGACTCCATACGATGCCAATGGCAAACCGTATGCCAAGCCCGGTAACTACCAGGCTTTGGGTACAGCTTCCTACCAGTTCTCTGACGAGCCCAACCCGCTACTCAAGATGCAGAGCACCAAAAATGAGCGTGAGACCTGGAGAGTATTAGGAAACTTCTACGTGAAATTTGACATCATCAAGGGTCTGGACTTCAAGACCACCTTCTCTCCCAGCTATAACAACTATCGTGAGGGCTACTTCGAGGGATACAAGGATGAAGACGGAAACTTCTACGATTCTGGACTGTCTCAGAACTCTGCAAGTCTGACAACTAATCGTTCTTTCTCTTGGACATGGGACAACATCCTTAACTACAACACCACCATCGCCAATGATCACAACATCGGTGTAATGCTGTTATTCTCTTCAGAGGCCAGCAATACGGAGAAGATCAGCATGGGAGGTACTGACGTGTTGGAGCATACTGATTGGTGGAATATCGGTACGGCAAAGAATTCTGACGGTGCAACTGCACTTGCCAGTTTCGGATCCGGCTACAGTGAAACGAGTATGATATCTTATGCTGCGCGCTTAAACTACAGCTATAAGGGTAAGTACCTGGTGACCGCCACCATCCGTCGTGATGGCAGCTCGAAGTTCACCAAGGACAACCGCTGGGGTACATTCCCCTCTGCAGCTGCTGCCTGGCGTATCTCTGAAGAGCCATTCATGCAGAAAGCCAGCAATTGGCTCAGCAACTTGAAGCTCCGTCTTTCATACGGTGTGACTGGTAACAACACCGGTATCGGTGCCTACGATACTCAGCAGACACTCTCAAGTCCTATCAGCTATCCTTTCGGAAGCTCATACAACACTGGCTATACAGCCTCCAGCATTGTGAATAAGGATCTGCAGTGGGAGACCTCTACCGAGTACAATGCCGGTATCGACTTCGGTTTCATCGGTGGCCGCATCAACGGTAGCATCGATTTCTATCAGAAGACATCTAAAGATCTGCTCTTCCCCGTCCAGCTTCCGCTCGTCTCTGGTGGCGGCACGATGGTGACCAACGTCGGATCTGTCCGCAATACTGGTATTGAAATCGCATTGACCACCATCAACATTGAGAACAAGGACTGGCACTGGGAGACCACCCTCACCTTCTCACATAATAAGAATAGGGTACGCGAGATTAACGGTACTGGTGACAGAGTGCTCAGCTCTGGTACGACAGGCAACCTGTTCGTCGACTATTCTGCCAACAACGTATATGCTTACGAATGGGGCGGCATCGTCTCTGACCGCGACATGACGGTTCCTGATAATATGGCAGCTAAGAATGCTGGCCTGACACCAGGTTCTACCATGAAGGAGTATGATTATTACTATAAGGTTTACGGTCTGACTGAGGGTCAGCCATGGGTAGTCGACCAGAACGGCGATGGCAACATCAATCCGGATGACCGCACCATCACGAGCATGGATCCTGACTTTACGGGTAGCTTCACCTCTAACCTCAGCTGGAAGAACTGGGACTTCTCGTTCTCCCTCTATGCCAAGGTGGGCTATAAGGTTTATTCTTCCTTCCTGACCAGTAACATCGTTGACCTCAGTGACCGTGGTCGTCAGAAGTTGAACATGGACTGGTACATCCCTGCTGGTACATTGATTGACTGCGACGGCGTGAATCCTGACGGCACCTACATCAATCCGAAGTATCAGGAGACCACTCACTACGGTGAGTATCCCTTCCCCAACAACGGTGGTAGCAGCGGCGGTGTTGGCCGTCAGGCTTCAGAATGGAACCAAGCCAAGGGTGTCGTCGATGCCACCTTCATGAAGGTGAAGAACATCACGTTAGGCTACACTTTCGAGAAGAATCTCCTCAACAAGATCGGCTGCAAGCACCTTCGTCTCTATGCAACGATTACCAATCCGTTCGTCTTCACTGGCTACAAAGGCTTCGACCCAGAGTGGGCAGGTGCAGGTGTTAAGCAGGATGGTCCTAGCACCATCAACTATCAGGTTGGCGCAAGCATTAAGTTCTAAGGGATTGAAGTTAAGAAGTTAATGAAGTTAAAGAAGTAAAGAAGATATGAAAAAGAATATATATTTATCAGTGATTGCCGCCCTCTTTGCAGGTTTCACACTGACAGCCTGCAGCGACTTCCTGGAAGCCGAGAACAAGTCGGCTGGCGGACAGACGGCAGAAGATTTCTTCAGCAAGGATGCGTCCACACTGCTGACCGCTGCATACAGCAGCATGAAGTCATACGGATTCAATACAGACCTGTTCTCAAGAGGTACCGACCTCTATATCCACACCCGTGGTAAGACTGTGTCTGATTTCGACACCTATACCTTTAATGCAGACAATGGTACCATCACCAGCCTCTACTCTAATTTGTATAAGACCATCAACCTGTCAAACGGTGTCATCTACTATGCAGGTGCCGACTCACAGTTAGGCCAGGAAGCCCGCTTCCTCCGTAACTACGGCTACTACATCCTGACCCAGCACTTCGGCAGTGTACCTTATATCACAGAGTACATCAACAGTGCGGAGACCAACTATCCCCGTACGCCGCTGAACGAGGTTTACGCAAGTATGATTGAGGATCTGACCAGTCTCTACAACAGTTCCACACTGGACACACAGCGCCATGATGGCCATGCCAGCAAGCAGTCTATCGCAGCCTTGCTCGCCAAGGTCTATCTGGCAGCAGGCTGGGATCTCGACACCTCTTTAAGCGGCAGTGCTACCGATGGTTCTTATTCTGTCAACAGCACCTCCAACTTCAGTCAGGCTGCCTCTTGGGCAGAGAAGGCCATCAACGGCATCAGTCTAACCATGTCGTTTGAGGACAAATGGTCACCCTTCAATGAGGGCAACGCTGAGGAAATCTTCTCCATCCAGTATGAGCGCAACGGCTATCCTGGTGACATCATGGATGGTGGACACTCTATGCACGGCACCTTCGGCGGTTACTACGGAGCCTATGACGCCAGCGGTATCAAGGGTGTCAGCTCTGATGACTGCCAGTCGCAGAAGAGCATGTACCTCTTTGAGAAGGGCGATAACCGCTACGATGCCACCTATATGATGTTCATGTATAACTCTTCATTCGACGGCAGCGGCAAGCCTACTTGGGGCACTGAAGGATATTACGCCTACTATAACTCAAGAGATAAGCTTAGCACGATGCCCATCTGCAAGGCATACTTCCCCCACTACTATACTGAGAAAGAAGTACAGGCCTGGATCGACTCACACGAGAGCCAGTTGATTGCCGATAAGGACAAGTATGCCAATGCCGACGTCCGCGTGTCTCTGCTCACTTTGCCTCAGGTCACCCTCTGGGTTTATGTCCAGGATGCTAACGGTGTAGCAAAATGGACCAAGTCGAAAGTGGCCATTACAGACTACAACGTCCAGACCAGCAATGGTGCCTGTGTGAAGAAGTTCGACGATGCTGCTGCCGACTTCACCAACAAGGCTAACAACTATCGCGACATCGTCCTGCTCCACGTGAGCGACATGTACCTGATTGCTGCCGAGGCTTACCTGATGGCAGGCCAGACCGCTCAGGCTCTTGATAAGATCAACGCCGTCCGCAGCCGTGCCGGCCTTTCCGCCCTGGCTTCATTCAGTGCCTACAAGCCTGAATACACCACCACTGGCAACTTCACCATCAAGGACATCGACCTCGTTCTCGATGAGCGTGCCCGTGAGCTCTATGGCGAGGGACACCGTTGGATGGACCTCCGCCGCACCAAGCAGCTGGTTCGTTACAACGTGGAGTTCAGCGAGTATATCTCCGACGAGAATGCCATGAAGGGCAACGACGGCAATATCAGATGGTATCGTCCGATTCCCACCAACGAGATCAGTGCTAACACTGGCATCTCTGTGGCAGACCAGAATCCTGGATATTAATAGATTGATTATTGAACATTGAAGATTGAAAATTATGAAGAAATATATCTTTTCAGCAATAGCCGCTCTCGCACTCAGCTGCACCTTCGTAGCTTGTGGCGACGACAATGACGATCCCGTCATCAACTACGACAAGACGGCTGCCCAGGGTTCTGCAGGCACGTACAGCGGCACATGGACCCGTACTGGTGATGACGGCTCCGAGACATACAGCGGAACTGTAACACTTGCTGCTGGCAGTGAAGCCAATGTGACCAATGTCACCTTCTCCTGCCCTGAGACATCTCTCGATGCCACCTCGATTGCAAACGTTTGGCACGCCAACTATGGCTATCAGTTCTTCAACCAGACTGCCAGCGATGCCAATAAACTGGGCGTAGCATTCTCTGGTAGAATAGATGAGAACGGTAATATGACGACCTCCTTCACCATCAGTCAGAAGGTGGGCCGTAAGAACTACGAATTCAAGTACGAGTTTATCGGAAAGAAATAGAATAAAGATTCAAAAGGAGGGAAGCGACATGCTTGCTATCCCTCCTTTTATAATCTTTTAAACAAAAAAGTTTCCAAAAGTTTGTATATTTAGAAATAAAGTTCTATCTTTGCAACGGAAATAAACCCCTATTTTAAACTAATTATAAACTAAAAAATTAAATTTATGAAGAAAATTTTACTTAGCGCAGCTGCAATCTTTGCAGCACTGAGTATGAATGCGCAGGAAATCTGCACATTCAATGCAGACAATGCATTGGAGCTGGATGCCGACAACGGTACCGCACTGGCTGCTGGCACCGTCATCGGTGAGACAGAGAGCATTGTGGCTACAATCGGTGCCGACGACACCTACAAGCCCCAGTCTGCTAAATTTACAGTCAACGGAACAGAGATCGCCGGCGGTCTACAGGGTGGTACAAACCCGAAAGATGCTGATGGTGGCACACCTGCTACCACTCTGCTTCAGCCAGCCAGCGGTGCTTTCCTCGTATTCGAGGCAAAGGCTGACGGTTACCTCTACGTGATGCACAAGGCTTCTTCAAACAAGGCTTACAGCGTGTTTGAGGAGGGTACTGCTATCAGCTACACGTTCGCAGCTATCGGCGATGCTGCTACCGATCTCGGTGCTGTTTACCAGTTCACTCTTCCCTACGAGGTTGAGAACGAGCAGTATGTGGTCAAGAACCCTATCGAGTGGGCAGAGCAGGAATTCCTGAAGAATACCGCTCCTGATAAGTATACAGCTCATACTTCTACTGACGCAGAAGGTAAGACTACTTGGGATGCTATCAAGGTCAACGGCCTTGGTGTCATCAAGTTCCCTGTCTACAAGGATTGCAAGTACATCGTCAATGCCAATGGTTCTAAGCTCACGGCTGCTGGTTTCGCATTCAGCACAGAGGACAACGTAAGCATTTCTTCTACTTCTGATGGTGTGACCATCATCGGCGAAGGTAGCGCTACTCCTGTTGAGCCTACAATCGAATTATGGACTGTCGCAGGTGGCTCTAACCTGCTGGGCTCCAACTGGGATACCGCAGATACCAACAACGACATGACGAGTACTGATGGTGTGACTTACACCCTCGTGAAGGAAGGCGTCGTTCTGGAGAAGGGCGTAACATATGAGTATAAGGTTGCCAAGGATCACGCTTGGACAGAGAGTTATGGTAACGAGAATGGTCCAAACGGCAACGCCACTCTGACCGTTGATGAGACAGCTATATATACTGTGACCTTCACATTCAACGCTGATACCAAGGAGGTTTCTGCAGATCCTGAAAAGACTGGTGAGGCTGTGATTGGCGAAAAGACCTACTCTGTCATTGGTACCATCAACGGTAACTGGGACAATGATACCGATATGACTTGGGACGAGGAGAACAAGTTCTATGCTGCTGTTTTCAACAACGTAGCCGCTGGTTCATATCAGCTCAAGGTTCGTGTCAACCACGACTGGTCTGAGAATTATGGTGGTGACGGTCCTGACGGCAACTATGTCCTCGATTTGGCAGAAGAAGCAGCAACACTCTTTATCACCTTCGATCCTGAAACCAAGGCTGTATCCCATATTGTTCCTGAGAGCAGTGAGCCCGTTCAGCCTGTTGGCGATGCTAAGATCGTTGCCTTAAACGTTGAAAACGCACTTGAACTTGATTCAGAAAACGGTACAGCTCTGGCTGCCGGAACTGAAATCGCCGCACTTGATGAGGTCACATGCGCCATCGGTGCTGACGACACCTACAAGCCCCAGGATGTTGCAGCCGTTATTAACGGTGCTACGTTCAAGGGTGGTCTCCAGGGTGGAACTAACCCGAAGGATGCCGACGGTGGTACTCCTTCTACTACACTGCTTGCTCCCGTTAGCGGTGCATATCTGGAGTTCACCGCTAATGAAGATGGTTTCCTGTATGTCATCCACAAGGCTTCTTCTAACAAGGCTTACACCGTATTCGAAGAGGGTACCGCTATTGGTTACAAGTTCGCTGCTCAGGGCGACGCTTCTACAGACCTCGGCGCTGTTTACAGCTTCGAGCTGAAGGGTGAAGGCGAGCTGAATGAGGTTAAGAACTCTGTAGAGTGGGCTGAGCAGGAATTCCTGAAGGCTACCGATCCTGAGAAGTATGCTGCTCACCAGACAACTAACGAAGACGGTACTACTTCTTGGACTGCTATCAAGGTCAACGGTCTTGGTGTCATCGCATTCCCCATCTTCAAGGAGTGTAAGTACATCGTTAATGCTAACGGTTCTAAGATCACTGCTGCTGCATTCGCATTCTCTAAGGCTGACGATGTTACCATCGCTACCGAGGACGGTGTTGTAATCTACACAGGTGGTGGCCAGACCGCTATTAAGAGTGCTAAGGTTGTGAAGGCTGCTGCTAATGGTGCTATCTACAACATCGCTGGTCAGAAGGTGAACGCTTCTTATAAGGGTCTTGTGATCAAGAACGGTAAGAAGTACATCCAGAAGTAAACCTGCACAGATTAACTTCAAAACGTAAATAATTGGGGAGGCAATGATTGCCTCCCCTCTTTTGTACAAAATTCTATTGAACGACGCCTTTGATTTATTAAACAATGCCTTTGTTTTATTAAACAATGCCTTTGATTTATCAAACACTGGCGTTGTTTTAACTATACAAGGCACTTCTCTACGTTTTACAAGGCACCTTACTATGTTTTACAAGGCACCTCTTATACATAAACTAACTTTTAAGGGATAAAGATTTGGCTAATTCAAAAATCTTTTGTATATTTGCAACATGATATTGTCAACAATCATCCTCGGAATCCTACCCTATCTCTCATCTGGAGTGATAGACACTACCAACGTGGAGACTCTGGGCCTGACGATGATGGGCGACACAAAGACCGTGACCATCTTCTCACCCAATGATGAGACCCACCACTATGCCAACGGTGTCGTGATGACGGCCTTCAAGGATGTGCTCTACTGCATGTGGCAGAGTTCACAGACTGATGAGGATGCGCCAGAGACCTGCGTGATGTATAGCAAAAGCACAGACGAAGGCGTCACATGGACGTCACCTGAGTTATTGGCAGCTACGACGGACAGCAGTTACTGCACTTCGGGCGGATGGATCAGTACGAAGGACACACTCACAGCCTTCGTCAACGTCTGGCCCAAGGGTATGCAGCCCATCGGCGGCTACACCTGTTTCATATATAGTACAGATGGTAGCCGCTGGAGCGAGCCTCAGCCTGTCAGAATGGCAGACGGACGGGTGATGAATGGTGTGATAGAACAAGATCCCTACCCGACGGCTGACGGACGGATCGTAGGAGCAGCCCATTTCCAGCCAGGCCTGCACGTTGCCCCCATCTACACTGATGATCCAACAGGACGCAGCGGCTGGTATCGGGGACAGATGACGGTTCATGAAAGAGGGAAGCAGTCGCAGGAACTGGAACCAAGCCTGTATCAGCAAAGGGACGGTACGCTCACAATGGTCTTCCGTGACCAAAACAGCAGTTATCGGAAGATGGTGTCGCTGAGTCGTGACCGAGGTGAGACGTGGACAGAACCGATAGTCACCAATATCCCTGACGCCCGAGTGAAACAGAGTGCAGGCAATATACCCGATGGCACAGCCTACCTGGTAGGCAATCCGACGGGAGCAAAACGCCGTTATCCCCTCGTTGCGCTGTTTAGTGACGACGGCATCCGTTTTGACAAGGCCGTATTATTGAGGGCCGGAGGCTCAAACCTTCAACCCCAGCGCTATCCGGGCAAGGCCAAAACCCTCGGCTATAACTATCCCAAATCGATGGTCTACAACGGCCGTCTCTATGTAGCCTACGCCACCAACAAGGAAGACGTGGAATGTACGATTATTAACATAAAAACCAAACAACGATGAAAAAAAGACTAACAACTATGCTTTGCGCTGTGCTGACGGCCATGAGCCTCAGTGCACAGACATTACCGTATCAGAATCCGAATCTGCCGGCTGCACAACGGGCCGACGATCTGCTGACGAGACTGACACTCGAAGAGAAGGTCAGCCTGATGATGGACACCTCACCCGCCATCGAGCGATTAGGCATCCCGCAGTTCCAATGGTGGAACGAAGCCCTGCACGGCGTGGGCCGTAACGGCTTCGCCACCGTGTTCCCCATCACGATGGGTATGGCCGCCTCGTGGGACGACGCCTTGCTGCACAAGGTGTTTACCGCCGTCAGCGACGAGGCCCGCGTGAAGGCCCTGCAGGCGAAACGTGCTGGCGACATCAAGCGCTACCAGAGCCTGTCGTTCTGGACGCCGAACATCAATATCTTCCGTGATCCCCGTTGGGGACGCGGCCAGGAGACCTACGGCGAGGATCCCTATCTGACGGCGAAGATGGGACTGGCCGTCGTCCGCGGCCTGCAAGGCATGACGTATGACGGACAGTGGTTGGGTGACGGATATAAAAAACTCCTTGCTTGCGCCAAGCACTTTGCCGTACATAGCGGCCCGGAGTGGAATCGTCATGAGTTTAATGTCGAGAATCTGCCTGAGCGCGATCTCTGGGAGACCTATCTGCCAGCCTTCAAGGCACTGGTGCAGGAGGGCAAGGTGGCAGAGATTATGTGTGCCTACCAGCGTATCGACGGCCAGCCCTGCTGTGCCCAGACTCGCTATGAACAGCAGATCCTGCGCGACGAATGGGGCTTCGACGGATTGATTACCTCCGACTGCGGCGCCATCCGCGACTTCCTGCCACGCTGGCACAACACGGCCAAGGACGGCGCCCAGGCTTCGGCACAGGCCGTGCTGGCTGGTACCGACGTGGAGTGTGGCTCGGAATACAAGCATCTGCCGGAGGCCGTACGCCGCGGAGACATCAAGGAGGCTGACCTCGACAAGAGTCTGCGCCGCCTACTCATCGCCCGCTTCGAACTCGGAGACCTGGATCCTGACGAGCTGAACCCCTGGACAAAGATTCCCGAAAGTGTCGTCGCCTGCGATGCCCACAAGCAGCTCGCCCTCAACATGGCTCGCAAGAGCATCGTCCTCCTGAAGAACAATGGTATCCTGCCACTAACTTCTGCTGTGGCACAGCCGCAGCAGGAAATAGCTGTAATGGGTGCCAATGCCATCGACTCCGTCATGCAGTGGGGCAACTACTCCGGCTTTGCCACCCGCACGATCACATCCCTCGAAGGTATCCGGCAGATCAGCCCACAGGCCAGATACATCAGCGGCTGCGGTCTGACGCGCAACGAGGTGTTCGAGAGTCGCTTTGCCGATCTGAAGACACCTCTCGGCAGCCAAGGCATGCAGGCCACGTATTATAATAATACGGAGATGAGCGGCTCGCCAGCTGCCACCATCACCCTCACCTCCCCCATCATGCAGAGCAACGGCGGTAACACTGTCTTCGCCCCAGGCGTGAACCTCGAGAACTTCTCCGCCCGTCTCGACGCCACCTTCATACCCACGAAGGATGAGACCGTCATCTTCAACATCAATGCCGACGACAAGGTGCGCCTCATCGTGAACGGCGACACTCTCGTGAACATCTGGCAGGTGCGCAACCGCATACAGGGAGCCCAGAAGGAGATGGACGTGAATGCCGGAGAGCACTACCGCATCCAGATCGACTACGTACAGGTGAGCGACTTCGCCTTCCTCGGCTTCGACATCCAGCACAAGGTGGCACCCACCCATCAGGAACTGCTCGCACAGATCGGCGACGCGGAGACTGTCATCTTCGTAGGCGGCATCTCGCCGAAACTTGAAGGCGAGGAGATGCGCGTCAACGAAGAAGGCTTCAAGGGTGGCGACCGTACGAGCATCGAACTGCCAAAGGCCCAGCGCGAAACCCTCGCCATGATTCACAAAGCTGGCAAGAAGGTGATCTTCGTCAACTGTTCCGGCTCGGCGATGGCACTCGTACCCGAACTGGAGAGCTGCGACGCCATCCTGCAGGCCTGGTACGGCGGAGAACTCGGCGGACAGGCACTTGCCGAAGTGCTCTTCGGACAGTACAACCCCAGCGGCAAACTACCCGTCACCTTCTACAAGAGCACCGAGGATCTGCCCGACTTCCTCGACTACTCGATGAAGAACCGCACCTATCGCTACTATACGGGTGAAGCGCTCTTCCCCTTCGGCTACGGCCTGAGCTATACGACCTTCGAGATCGGCCAGCTCGTCTATCAGAATAACAAGGTACAAGTGAGCGTCAAGAACTCCGGCAACATGGCCGGCCTCGAGACCGTTCAGGTCTACCTCCGAAACCTGAATGACCCTAACGGTCCGCTGAAATCCCTCCGCGCCTACCAACAGGTTCAGCTGAATCCGGGCGAGGCCAAGACCCTCAGCATCGACCTGCCCCGTCAGAGCTTCGAGGGCTGGGACGAACAGACGAACACCATGCGAGTGATTCCTGGCAAGTACGAACTGATGGTCGGCAACTCCAGTGCCGACAAGGACTTAAAGAAGATACTGGTTACTATCAAATAAGCATGTTGTCATCGACAATTAGCGCATAAAAAGAAATCGGGGCTTCCACCCCGATTTCCTTATGATCAGATTTCATGATTATTCAGCAGCCTTCTCTGCCTTCTTCTTAGCAGGAGCCTTCTTGGCAGCAGGCTTCTTCTCAGGCTTAGCGCCCTCGAGCTTCTCGAGCTTTGCCTTCAGACGGGTAATCTCCTTATCCTTCATCTCAATCTCATCACCCTGATTCTTGATGGTGGTGAGCAGACTCTCGAGCTCGTCGTTGTCGATGTCGAGCGGATAGAGGGCGTTCACTCTGTTGATGAAGTCGCCGAGAATGTTCATATAGTTGGTGAAAGCATCAAACGGTCCGCTGTAGATACCACGGTCCAGACCTACGTTAGAGGGTTTGGTGGTCATGAAGCGGAAATTGTTCGAAGCCTGCAGATAGTCCCAGTCCTGATTGATGCGGGGATCATCGGCAATGCGCAGACGGTCTGCCACCGAGTATAGTTTGTTGAAGGCCTCGTGCTGCATGGCATTACCGAGCCAGCAGCTGACATCGCGCTCCTCATCCACCCATGACAATGTGTCAGGCACATCGATCTGTCCGACACTCTTGCACGACTTGCAGATCTCCGTCGGCGTCATGAAGGTAACGCCTTTCTCCTTGGCACATGCGGGCAGGGCATGGATGAAGTCGAGGATGTTGGAGCTGAGCGGCTGGGCGATACCCAGGGCAGAGAGTTCCATGAAGATGTTGATGATCTGCTCTTCCTCGGGGAAGCGGGCGATACGGTCGATATAAGCATCGGCAAAGAGAGGATAGCCGTCCCACTCGGAGTTGTTGAAGCGTAGCGAGATATCATCTGACAACTCAACATCACGGAGCAACAGCTTCAGGTTCGGAGCCTGGTTGCAGTTGTAGACATAGTGTGGCGACTTCCATCCGAGCACGTGCTTGGCACCCTCGGTAAGCATGCCCTTGAATCCCATGGCGGCAATCTGTGCACCGATGTCATCGCTGTAGATGAGTGATGAGTTGCGGGCCACCGTCGGCTTCTTGCCAAAGAGTTCCTCAATTTTTGCAACCTGCTTCTTCACGTCGAGGGCGAAGGTCTCAGGGTTAGCCAGTGAGGAGAGGCCGTGGCTGTAGGGCTCGGCGAGGAACTCCACGCAGCCGGTCTCGTTCATCTCCTGCAGCTTGGCGATTACCTGCGGGGCATGCATCTCAAGCTGCTCGATGCCTGTGCCGGAGAGTGAGAAGGCGACCTTGAAGAACTTGCCGTTCTCCTTGATCATGTCGTGGAGGGTGTTCAGCGCCGGCATGTAGCTGCGCTCGGCGATGTCGGTGATGCTACGCTCGTTCTCGTAGTCATCGTAATAGTAATGGTCGGTACCGATATCGAAGAAACGGTAGCGCTTCAGATGAATAATCTGATGTATTTCGAAATATAAACAAATCGTTTTCATAATTATTATCGTTATTTCGTTATTACGTTATTTCGTTATTTATTCTTCCCAGCCGAGGGTGCGGCGATAGAGGGTGCGGATCCAGCGGCCTACCTTCTCCCAGGTAATCTGGTCTACCTCGCGCTTGCCCTCCTCCTTCAGATACTGGAAGAGCGACTCGTTGTGGCAGATAGAATAGATGGCATCAGCTAGGGCGTGGATGTCCCAGTAGTCCACCTTGATACAGTTGTCGAGGATCTCGGCACAGCCTGACTGCTTGGAGATGATCGACGGCGTACCGCACTGCATGGCCTCCAGCGGCGAGATGCCGAAAGGCTCAGAGACAGAAGGCATCACATAGACATCAGAGTCCTTCAGGCACTCATAGACCTGCTTGCCCCTCATGAAGCCGGGGAAGTGGAAACGGTCTGCGATGCCGCGCTCTGCTGCGAGATGGATCATCGCATCCATCATATCACCCGATCCTGCCATGCAGAAACGGACGTTGCGGGTACGGTGAAGCACCATCGTGGCAGCCTCGACGAAATACTCGGGACCCTTCTGCATCGTGATACGGCCGAGGAAGGTGACAACCTTCTCCTTGCCCGTATGGTCGGGACGCGGAATGTCCTGATACTCCTGCGGCAGGGGATACACGGCATTGTGCACCGTATAGACCTTGCGCGGATCCTGATGATACTGGTTGATGACCGTCTGGCGTGTCAGTTCCGACACACACATGATACAGTCGGCCCAGTCCATACCGTTCTTCTCAATCGAATAGACGGTGGGATTAACCTTACCACGACTGCGGTCGAAGTCGGTGGCATGCACATGGATGCAGAGAGGCCTGCCACTCACCTGCTTGGCGTGGATGCCGGCAGGGAAGGTCAGCCAGTCGTGAGCGTGAATGATGTCAAACTCCTCAGTGCGAGCCACTTGGCCGGCAATGATCGAGTAGTTGTTGATTTCCTCATGCAGGTTGCCGGGATAGCCTCCCGCAAACTCCATCGCACCGAGGTCGTTCACATTCATATAGTTGAAGTCTGCATAGATATGATCACGGAGCTTGAAATAGTAGTCGGGATCCATGATGTTGCCCACACGCTGCTTCACGTAGTCATAGTCTACGTCGCGCCAGGCGATAGGCACGGCATTCATGGCGACGATACGACAGGCGTGCAGACTCTCATCACCGAAAGGATGAGGCAGACAGAGCGTGATGTCCAGATCTCCCTGGGCCTTCAGACCCTCGGAGATACCATAGTTGGCGGTGGCCAGTCCACCGAATACGTGAGGAGGATACTCCCATCCAAACATTAATACTTTCATCGTCGTCCCTCCTTATTTTTGATATGAATACTTATCCATCAGTCTGAGCGTACGCAGAATCTCCGCTACGTTCATGGCAAACGACATGGCACCACGTCCGTGGAACGGCGGGTTACCGTCGAAGAGTTCACTGATCGTACCGATGGCATGATAGTCCATCTCATCCTCATAGCCCACGAGCTGGCGCTCGATGAACGAGAGGCGAGAACGCTTATACAGTTTCAGGCAAGCCTCCATGTAGAATCCGCCGAGCCAAGGCCAGGCCGTTCCCTGATGGTAGGCATAGTCGCGCTGGGTCTGAGGACCGACATAGATGGGGTTGTAGCCGCCGCTCTTCGGAGAGAGTGAGCGCAGTCCCTTCGGGGTGAGCAGCTCACGGGTGCAGATATCCACCACACTCTTCATCTGATCCTGACTCAACGGCGAGTAGTCGAGTGCCACTGCGAAGATCATGTTCGGACGGACACTCCAGTCCATCATATTGCCGTCGACATAGTCGAGCAGATAGCCGTACTCGTTGACGAAGGTCTCGACGAACGATGTCTTGACTTTGGCAGCCATTTCCTCCAGATGGTTCACTTCCTTCTCGTCCTTCTGATCGGCAACCATGGCAGCACAGAACTTCAAGGCGTTGTACCAAAGAGCATTGAACTCCACGATATAACCGCTGCGCGGCACGACGGGACGACCGTTGGCCGTGGAGTTCATCCACGTCACAGCCTTGTCGCGACCATTGGAGTAAAGCAGTCCGTTCTCATCGAGGCGGAGGTTCGGGTGACCACCCTTCTCGATATACTTTACGATATCCTTCACCAGCTTACCATATTTCTTAAAGCCAGCCTCTACGCCAACCTCCTTCGTGTACTGCTGGATGGCCCATATAGCCCAGAGGGGCACATCAGGCTGCTCGATCTCATAAATCTTCACAGACAGGGGTTTCCCCTCCATGAACTCACGGAGACCGCGCTCAGCAGTTCGCATCACCAGCTCAAAGTAGTCACGCTCGCCGATAGCCAGCGTCAGTCCTGGCACAGCAATAAACGTGTCGCGGGCACGGGCCTTGAACCAAGGATAACCTGCCAGCAGATAACGCTCGTCCTTCTTGTCAATCTTCTCCATAGTGCCACTGCGGCGATCGCGGAAGTGGAACTGGTGGGCAGCCGTCACCAGACAGTGATAGAAATTATCACGGGGTACGCGGTCGTCCACTTCCTCGTCGAAGAGTTTCTTCAGCGACGAGGTCTTGATCTGCGAAGTAGAACCGGAGAAGATGATGCTCTCACCCTTCTTGATAGGCATCTCGAAATAGCCAGGCACGTAGAGGTCCTCATTCGAGGCATAACCACGCTCCTGCTCCTTCGGGTACTCCACGCCACGATACCAGTCGGGCTGGAATACAAACTCGTTCTTCTTCGAGAACTGCATGTACAGGTCGGGATAACCGGCATACATACAGGTCTTGATACCATTGTCCACCTGGCTGTATTCACGGCTGGCAGTGGAGTTCTCGTGCGTAAACTGCCTGACGCTGCGGAAGGCCAGGAACGGTCGGAAACGCAAGGTGGTGGCAGAATGGGCATCCTCCAGTGTGTAGCGGATGAGGATACGGTCCTCATAGTGCTGGAAGATCACCTCCTTCTTCAGGATCACGCCACCCACACGATACGTTGTCGTCGGTACCTTGGTGGCATCAAACTCACGGATGTACTTGTGTCCGTTAGGACTGAAATTGTTGCCCTGATACTTGTGGAGTCCCAGGTTGAATTCCGCTCCGTGCTGGATGACTGTACAGTCGAGCGACGACAAGAGCACATGGTTCTCATCATCGAGTTCTGGCACAGGAACAACCAGCAGACCATGGTACTTGCGCGTATTGCAGTCTACGAGGGTAGAACTGCTATATGCGCCAGACCGGTTAGTCCGGAGGAATTCACGACGGAGACTTTCCTGCAAGTTAGTCATCACGGCTTTCTCTAATCGCAAATAACTCATAGTTCCTAATAGGTTTTATTATCAAATTAAGTTTTAGCATTCATTCCTCAAAGGTACGCACTTTTCTTGACATAACAAAATATTATGCCAACATTTAACAAATATTTGGGAAAGTCGCTTAAGGATTAAGCAGGAATGAGGAAATTGATGACTTCTTGCTCGACATTAACGCGATAAGTTCCGACGGGTGTTTTCATCAACCGACCGTCGACTCCGACCATCGCATGCTTGGCATAATCCACCGTGATTTCCTTGGTGCGGAAGGGGTGGACACTACGATGATTCAGGAAGCGACCAGTCACCAACAACCAGATGCCTTCTATCAGCTGGACCATCTCCGGATGATAGACCACCGACACATCGAGCATACCGTTATAAGGCACGGCGTTGGGGGTCTGTCCGTAACCTGGCCCACTGCCGATGCAGACGGTCATCACCTTACGGTCGATCACGTCGCTGTTGATCTTCAGTTTCATCTTGTACTCCATACGGTGGAAGAGCATCACGAAGAGCGACGATATAAAAGATAAGGTACGCGAGCCAAAAAGCCGACGCGTCTGACGGCGCAGGTTCATAATATCGGCCGTCATGCCGATATTGACACAATTCAGGAAATAACGGTGACACTTCTCACCCTTAGCATTTGTATAACGGATACAGCCGAGATCCACCTGACGGATACGGCGTGCTATCAGCCAGTCGACGGTCTGTTCGATGTCGTCCTCATCGAACTCCCAGAAGCGGGCGAAGTCGTTCATCACGCCATTGGGGATGACTCCCAGGGCGATGCTTTCCCTCACCTCCTTCTCCTCCATCATCAGACAGTTCGCCGCATCGTTAAGTGCCGAGTCACCGCCCACAATGACGATGGTCTTATAGCCGTTGGAGATCATCATCTTCATCAGTCGTTCCACACTGTCGGAGGTCTCACTCTGTACGAAGTCGTAGTCAACTCCGCGCTCATCGAGAACCTTCTGAATTTTCTCCCAGCGCTTACGCTTGTTGCTGATGCCTGTCTTGGGGCAATACAGGATACCCCACTTTGTCGTTTCTACTGCCATCTTATGATTTACGATTTTCGGATTTACAATTTACGATTTGTATGATTTGAGATACCTTTTCCTCCATTGGGAGGGTGGCGTCGATCCAATGGATCTGAAAGCCCCGGCGCTCCATGCCACGGAACCAAGTCATCTGCCGCTTGGCAAACTGGTGGATGGCAATCTCAAGTCGGGTGAACATCTCGTCGTACGTGATCTGCCCCGTCAGGTATTCGGTCACGAACTTATATTCCAGACCGTAGTAGATGAGGTCTTCGGCTGGGATGCCTTCGTCAAGCAGAGCCTTCACCTCCTCGACCATCCCCTCCTCCAAGCGGGCTTTCAGTCGTCGGGTGATTTTCTCACGACGCAGTTCCCTATCGATGTCTATACCTATTATTATACTATCCACCGGAGGCAACTCCCGCCGGGGTGTCGGATGCTCAATATTGTAGGTCTCAATCTCAATGGCGCGGATGGCTCGTTGACATGAGTCGACATCTGTCGTATTGTGCATATTCGAACCAGTCTTGGCTTTGAGTTCCGTCAGCATCTGTGTCAGCTCTACCAACGACTTGCCTTCCAGAGAATCCCGCAAGGCCTGATTCTGAGGCACGGGAGAGAGATGGTAGCCTTTGAGCACCGCCTCGATATAAAGTCCCGTTCCCCCACAGAGAATGGGCACCGCTCCCCTACTCCGGATGTCCTGATAGGCATCGAAGAAATCCTGCTGATACTCAAACAGGTTATACTTCGTACCCGGCTCCCGGATATCTATCAGATGGTAAGGTATCACCCCATACTCCCCCAGGTCCTTTCCCGTTCCGATATCCATCCGACGATACACCTGCCGCGAGTCTGCCGAGATGATCTCTCCGCCAATCTCCGCTGCCAACCGCGCTGCCACAGGTGTCTTCCCCGAAGCCGTCGGACCTAATATCGTGATCATTTTCTGCATTACTGCCCGATGTTTGTCTTGGAGGTGAAGCCTTCACGGAGGTCAGAGATGACAATCTCCGTCAACTGATCCTTACTCAGATTCGTCTGCCCGGCCAGACGGTTGGCCTGTGCCTGGATGCTCTTCTCAAAGACATTTCGGGCGAAACGGGCATTACCGAAGTTACGGTCTTTCTTCTCGACGATAACATCAAAGCGGGTTCTGAGGTAGGCCTCAGCACTATCGTTGAGTGTATACTGGTTCTTCTTCATGTACATCTTGAAGATTTCTGTCAGCTCTTGTCCCGTATAGTCGGGGAAATCGATGTAACGGTTGAAACGAGACTGCAGACCAGGGTTCGAGTCGATGAAGCGCTGCATCTCGTCCTTGTAGCCTGCGACGATCACGACCAGACGGTCACGATAGTCCTCCATACGTTTCAGGATGGTCGAGATGGCTTCCTGGCCATAGTCACTACCACCGCCATCCTTCGGCACCAGCGAATAGGCCTCATCAATGAAGAGTACACCATCAAGGGCCTGCATAATCACCGCATCGGTTTTTGGACCCGTCTTTCCGACATACTCGCCTACAAGTCCGGCACGGTCGGTCTCGACCGTATGACCTTTCTTCAAGACACCGAGATCTTTATAGATACGCCCGACGATACGGGCCACGGTGGTCTTACCAGTACCTGGCGATCCATAGAACACCAGGTGATACGACACCTTTGCCGTCTTCAGTCCCTGTGCCTCACGCTGCTTTTGCAATTTCACGAAGTTCGCCAGCGAACGAACCTCCTTCTTCACAGAGTTGAGACCGATCAGTTCGTCAAGTTCCTTATAGGGATCACCCTCCAACGGCTCATTCACAATGACAGAGTCTTTCTTTTCAACCTGTTCCGTCTTCTGGGTTGTCTCATCTGTCACCTCAGTACTCTCCTCGTCATCCGCAAAGAGTCCCACTATGACCAGCAGAACGCAAAAGCCGATGCTCAGACAACCACAGCCTTTAAAAACCTTACCTATTATTTCCTTAAAGTCTGCCATAACCTTTTATCATGTTTATGAGTTGATACGTATCGGCCACAAAGGTACGAAAAAAATGCCGTCCGACAAAATCGGACGGCAATTATTTTAGATTATCTGTGTAATCTGGGCTTATTTCAGCTCGGCGAGGTACTTAATGGTGCGAACCATCTGAGAAGTGTAAGAGTTCTCATTGTCGTACCAAGAAACAACCTGAACCTGATAGGTATCGTCGTCGATCTTGCTAACCATGGTCTGAGTAGCGTCGAAGAGAGAACCGAACTTCATGCCAATGATGTCAGAAGAAACGATCTGATCCTCTGTGTAACCGAAGCTCTCGGTACCAGCAGCCTTCATGGCAGCGTTGATACCCTCCTTAGTGATGTCCTTACCCTTCACAACGGCAACCAGGATAGTGGTAGAGCCAGTGGGAGTCGGAACGCGCTGTGCAGAACCGATCAGCTTACCGTTCAGCTCGGGAATCACCAGACCGATGGCCTTGGCAGCACCTGTTGAGTTAGGAACGATGTTCTGAGCACCTGCGCGGCTACGGCGGAGGTCACCCTTACGCTGAGGACCGTCGAGAATCATCTGGTCGCCAGTGTAAGCGTGGATGGTAGACATGATACCAGACACGATGGGAGCGAACTTGTTCAGAGCGTCAGCCATAGGAGCCAGACAGTTCGTGGTGCAAGAAGCAGCGCTGATCACGGTGTCAGCTGGAGTCAGGGTCTTGTGGTTCACATTGTAAACGATGGTGGGCAGGTCGTTGCCGGCAGGAGCAGAGATCACAACCTTCTTAGCACCAGCCTGGATGTGAGCAGAAGCCTTCTCCTTAGAAGTATAGAAACCTGTGCACTCGAGAACAACGTCAACACCCAGCTCACCCCAAGGCAGCTCAGCAGCGTTGGGCTTAGCATAGATGGTGATCTCCTTACCATCAACGATGATAGAGTTCTCGGTAGCCTCCACAGTGTGCTTACCCTCACCGAACTTGCCAGCGAAACCACCCTGAGCGGTATCGTACTTCAGCAGGTGAGCAAGCATCTTCGGGCTTGTCAAATCGTTGATTGCTACTACTTCATAACCTTCTGCCTCGAACATCTGACGGAAAGCGAGGCGACCAATACGGCCAAAGCCGTTAATAGCTACTTTTGTCATTTTACTTTGTTATTTAAATGGGTTATACCTAAAAAATGTCTATTTTTTATGCCTTTTCAGCATTTTTTTCCTTATTTCGGATGCAAAGTTACGAAAAAATTCTTATATTTGCACGCAGTTTCATACTAAATTAAAGTGAAAAGTTAAAAGCGAAAAGTGAAAAGAATCTAAATCGGAGTTGTCAAGTCTGAGATTGCAAAACGAAGATTACAAATTATCTGTTTCAAAACATCTAATCAAATCATAAATTCAAAGTTCAAACTTAAAAAATTAAAGATTATGGGATTTATTAAAGAATTCAAAGAGTTTGCCGTTAAGGGCAATGTGATGGACATGGCAGTCGGTGTCATCATCGGCGGTGCATTTGGCAAAATCGTCACCTCGCTGGTGAGTGATGTGTTGATGCCGCTTATTGGCAAGCTGACGGGCGGCGTGAGTTTCGTAGACCTCTTCGTCAACCTCGGCGACGGCAATTACAAGACCCTCGCAGAAGCCAAGGAGGCAGGTGCTGCCGTCTTTGCCTACGGACAGTTCATCCAGAACATCATCGACTTCGTGATTGTCGCCTTCTGTATCTTCATGATGATCAAGGGCATGAACAAACTGTCCAAGAAGAAGGAAGAGCCGAAGCCCGCAGAGCCCGAGGCACCCAAGGGTCCCACACAGGAGGAACTGCTTGCCGAGATCCGCGACCTGCTGGAAAAGAAGTAAGCTACACCTTATTATATATATAGGGGCGGCCATTAGTGCCGCCCCTATATTATATTTCAGAAGTTGAAGCCGACGGTGGCGAAGAAGGCACCAGTACGGGAGGTGTCGAAATAGTCGTGCGAGATGTTCGCCAGCCCGAAGTCATAGCCTAACTCCGCATAGACAAAGTCATACTGAAGACCGCAACCGAGCCTGATACCGCCGTCGAAACGCTGGAACCCCTCTTTGGAGTCGAAGGAGCTGTAGGCCTGGCGATGGCCGAAGTCCTTGATCTTTCCCGCAACGCCCAAGGCCAAGTAACCGCCAAGATACGGCTGGATGCTGAACGAACGGTCAATGTCGATCATGTACTTCATCACCAACGGCACCTCTAAATAGTCGAGGCTGTACGAGAACTTCGTCCCATCATAGTTTCCCTTTCCACCTTTTTCGATATACGATAGTCCCGTCTCGAAATACACCGGCGAACGATAGGCCACTTGGAAACCAGCCACAAAACCGACATTGAGGCCCGTCTTGGCCGAGCCGCCGTCGAGATAGCGGTCATCGGAGTTCACCGTCGCGAAAGCAGCGCCGATGCGCAAACCGTAGTAGATGTCGGCATAGGCTGGTCGAGGACTGTGCACAGCTGCCGGACGATACGCAGCCGGCGGACGGCTATAATAGTGAGGTCTGCCATACTGTGCGAGAGCAGGCAACGTGAGCACGAGGCTCATCAGGGCAATCATTATTCTTTTCATAAGCGTCAAGTATTAAGTTCACGCTGCAAAGGTAGCCCATTCTCCTCACACTTGAAAAGGATTTCCCCTACTCTTCCTAAGGGAAATCCCTAAACCAGACAAGCCGTACCGCCGGTAACAGATTATAGAGACTTAAAGAGGGAGGGTATAAACAAAGCGGGCGCCGGCGGAATAGTCGGTGTCGAGCCTGATGTCGCCTCCCAGGCGGCGGGCTAAGGAACGGGCAACGGTAAGGCCGATACCCGTTCCATCATAGTATTTGTCGAGTTGCACGAACTCTTCGAAGATATGCTCAGACTCTTCGGGTGATACCCCGATGCCTGTGTCCTCTACCGTGAAGACAACCATTCCGTCATCAACGGCAACGCGGAGCATAGCATGCGCTTTCTCCGTCACAGCGCTCACACCTCCTGCAGCCTCAGCAGGGTGCGTGAACTTCATGGCGTTGTCGAGCAGCAACACAAGGGCGCGAGTGGCTGGAGCGAGGGCGGTGGTAAGCATGACAGTCTCTGCCTCTGGGGTGATGTCGAGGTCGAAGTCAAGATGCGTGGCCTGCGAGATGCCGGAGTCTTCGGTGGCCTGTGCAGCAATCTGAATGGCCAGCGCCTGGTCGTGACGTTCCAACGGGTTGTCGCTGCCAGCCTCTGCCAGTTCGAGCATCTTGTTTACCAGCGATGTGATACGCTCCGTGTTGTCGACGATTCCCTTTGTCACATCCTGCCGGGTGGCCTCATCGAGTTCCATACCCGAGGTGAGCACCTGAGCAAAGCCGCTGAGAATATTCAGCGGGGTGCGGATCTCATGGGAAATCTGCTGAATGAAATCGGTCTTCATTCGAGAAGATTCCATAGCCTTGTCGTAGAGGTTGAGAGCTTCTTCGTAGCCCTTACCCATATTCTCGAACATCGTGTTCAATTGAGTATAATCCTCCTGCAACTGACGATGCTCATCTTGCAGACGGCTGTAACTTTCTTCGATAGTCATGCTATTTATTCTATAGTATCTCTGTGTGATAGCTTATTCCCACTCTATCGTTGCGGGGGGCTTGGAAGAGATGTCGTAGCAGACGCGGTTGACGCCACGGACCTTGTTGATGATCTCGTTTGACACCTTCGCCATGAAGTCGTAGGGCAGATGGGCCCAGTCGGCAGTCATCGCATCGGTAGAGGTGACGGCACGGAGGGCAACGGGATGTTCATAAGTGCGCTCATCGCCCATCACACCGACAGAACGGACAGTACTCAGGAGGATGACACCGGCCTGCCAGATCTGGTCGTAGAGGGATACCTCGATGGTGCCGTCCTTCATATCGGCAGGCACACCGGCAGCTAAGACCTTGCGGGCCTCTTCGCCAGACAATTTCACCTTGTACTCGCGCAAACCTTTTATATAAATATCATCAGCATCCTGAAGGATTCGTACCTTCTCTGGCGTGATGTCACCCAGAATACGGACAGCAAGGCCCGGGCCCGGGAAGGGATGGCGGGTGATG
This sequence comes from Prevotella sp., assembly GCA_017474845.1. Lineage (GTDB taxonomy): Bacteria > Bacteroidota > Bacteroidia > Bacteroidales > Bacteroidaceae > Prevotella. The sequence continues at coordinate 26,021 of JAFVGS010000049.1, read as the reverse complement.
AGATGCTCAGGCATACCAAGCTGACGACCCACACGACGCACTTCATCCTTGAACAGCCATTTCAGCGGTTCACAGAGTTGCAGGTTCATCTCCTTCGGCAGACCACCAACGTTGTGGTGGCTCTTAATGACCTTACCCGTGATGTTCAGCGACTCGATACGATCGGGATAGATTGTACCCTGCGCCAACCACTTGGCATCGGTGATCTTCTTCGCCTCGGCATTGAACACCTCAACGAAGTCACGGCCGATGATCTTTCGCTTCTGCTCCGGTTCATCGACACCTGCCAAGTCTGCGAAGAACTTCTCACTGGCATCGACACCAATCACGTTGAGACCCAACACCTTATAGTCGTCCATCACCTGACGGAACTCGTTCTTACGGAGCATGCCGTGATCGACGAAGATACAGGTGAGATGGTCGCCGATGGCACGGTTCAGCAGCACGGCAGCGACGGAAGAGTCGACACCGCCGCTCAGACCTAATATCACTCTATCCTGTCCTAACATCTCTTTCAATTCTGCCACCGTGGAATCAACAAACGAGGCAGCACTCCACTCCTGCTTGGAACCGCAGATGTCTACCACGAAGTTCTTCAGCAGCAGCGAACCCTGAAGCGTATGGAACACCTCGGGATGGAACTGCACAGCCCAAATGGGTTGTTTGGTGGAAGCAAAGGCAGCATTCCGCACATCCTTGGTAGAACCGATCACCTCGAAGTCTTCGGGGATGGCGGTGATAGTATCACCATGACTCATCCACACCTGTGAACCCGTAGAGAATCCCTTGAAGAGCGGATTGTAGAGATTGATGGTCTCGAGGTTGGCACGACCGTACTCACGACTGTCTGCCTTTTCAACCTTACCGCCGAGGGTGTGGCTGATGAACTGGGCACCATAGCAGATACCCAGTACTGGGATGTGCCCCACAAACTGGCTCAGGTCTACCTTGAATGCCTCAGGGTCATGAACCGAGAAAGGCGAACCGCTCAGGATCACGCCAATGACCGAGGGATCGTCCTTCGGAAACTTGTTGTAAGGCAAGATCTCGCAGAAGGTGTCCAGCTCGCGGACACGACGGCCTATGAGCTGCGTGGTCTGAGAGCCAAAATCCAAAATAATAATCTTTTGCATATATAAATAAATGAGTAATTATCTTTTTATGAAACAAATTGCCATAATCATTCGTAATTATCCGTAATTATTATGGTAAATTATGGTTTATTATGGGAATTAGTTTCCATGAACACCTCCGCTTGTTCGAGCGTGTCAAGCTTGCCGACATCGAGGAGTTGTAGATGGGGGGCATCAAAGCCACGAATGACATGATCAGCACAAACTTTCAGGTAGAAGTCCATGATGGGGAAACGGTCAGGCCAATTCTCCAGCAAGGGAGCCAGAAACGGATGAAACATATGGATGCCGGAAAAGGCCAACGGACGTCCCTCGCGACCTTTCACCTCACAAGTCTCAATATTCTTCCATCCTATCAGTCGCATATCGTCGTCGAACTGCAGATAACGCTTCGTCTTCCGCTGACTCACCACCAACAATGGTGCTTCGGTGGGCAAGGCACTCAGGTCGAGATTACTCAATATATCGACGTTGTGGATGAGGATAGGCTCGGAAGAATCGAACAACGGTAAGGCTTTCTTAATGCCACCACCTGTCTCGAGCAGGCCATCCGTCTCATCGCTGATGCGGATGTCAAGGCCGAAGTTATCGTTAGCCTTCAGATAGTCGACAATCTGCTCCGCAAAGTGATGCACGTTCACCACCAGACGCTCATAACCCGAGGCCTTTAGTTTCTGGATGACATGCCACAGCAGAGGCTGTCCCCCTACCCTTACCAATGCTTTCGGCATCGTGTCGGTCAACGGTTTCAGCCTCGTGCCGAGTCCGGCGGCAAAGATCATCGCCTGTCTCATGTCCTTACTTCCACAAATCTCCGAAAGCGTCTGTGACACCCTCGATAATTCCCTGAATCTCGTTGAAGATACCACGGAGACGGTCCGTCACGTTATCCTTGGCACCACGGGCCATATAACCGGCACACTCACCTTCGAGCCTGCCGATACGGGATTTCTCCTCGGCGGTGTATTCCGTCTCGTACTTTTTCACCTTCTTCGTGATCTTCACGAACTTCTGACCAGCCTTCTCCCAGTCCTGAACGTCGTAATAACGACTGTGGTCACGCAGCTCTGTGGAGAATTTCTCCAACTGATTGATGGCAGTCTGCTTTGCCGAACATGAGGCCAGCACAAGGACCATCACACAGCAGATAAACAGTTTAATTGTCTTCATACGCTAGTTTATTTAATGTTTATAGCTTCCAAAGTCTGATGGATGTTCTGCTCACGGTGGCAGATGCGCACCTCGACGCCGAACTTATCATGGATGTGCTCAGCGAGATGCTGGGCAGAGTAGACCGAACGGTGCTGACCACCCGTACAGCCGAAAGAGAACATCAGCGAGGTGAATCCACGCTGGATATACCGGCGCACATGGGCATCGGCGAGTTTATAGACCGAATCGAGGAACGTCAGGATCTCACCGTCGTCCTCCAGGAATCGGATGACTGGCTCGTCGAGTCCCGTCAGTTGCTTGTACGGTTCATAACGTCCGGGATTGTGGGTGCTGCGGCAGTCGAATACGTAACCGCCACCATTGCCACTCTCATCCTCGGGGATGCCCTCACGGTAGGAGAAACTGTAGACTCTCACCACCAACGGTCCCTGGGCATCATACTTGGAGAACGTAGCAGGACCGTCCTGAGGATGAGCCTTATAAGGATTCAAGTCCGTCGTCTTGTAACCGTCGGCACGACTGGCAATCGTCTCTATCTGCTGGAACTGTGGCAGTTCGGTCAGCTGTCGGAGAATCTCCATCAGATGAGGATAGTGGAATACCGACGAGCTGGCCAACAGTTCACGCAGGTTCTGGATGGCCGGCGGAATAGACTCGATGAAGTGCTTCTTCTGCTCGAAATAGCCACGGAAGCCGTAAGCGCCCAGCACCTGGAGGGTACGGAAGAGCACAAACAAGGAGAGCCTGCTCACAAAATGACGGGCTGGCGGCACCTCGACATAGTTCTTCAGCGAGTTGTAGTATTCATAGACCAGTTCACGGCGCAGCTTATGCGGATACTTCGCAGAAGCCTGCCAGAGGAACGAGGCGAGATCGTAATAATAAGGTCCCTTACGCCCACCCTGATAGTCAATAAAGTACGGATTGCCGTCGTGGTCGAGCATCACGTTACGGGCCTGGAAGTCACGGTAGAGGAAGCTCTCTACGGCAGTGGACTTCGTATCCCCGCCAACGAAATACTCATCGGTCGTCAGATCCTTGGCAAAGAGCCGGAAGTCGGCCTCCAGCTTCAGTTCGTGGAAGTCGAGTTCGGTGGCCTTCAGGAAACAGTACTTGAAGTAGTTTAGGTCGAAGAGCACACTGTCCTGATTGAACTCCGCCTGAGGATAACAGTTCGTGAAGTCCAGTCCACGGGCACCGCGGATCTGGATATTCGGCAACTCACGGATGGTACGCTTCAGCAGTTCCTGCTCCTTCAACGTATATCGGCCACCTGCCTCGCGACCACCTCTGACGGCATCGAAGAGGGAGTATGAACCGAGGTCTGTCTGCAAGTAACGCAACTGATCGTCACTGGCAGCAAGGATCTTCGGCACAGGCAACTGACGGCGACTGAAATGCTCCGTAAGATAGATAAAAGCGTGATCTTCGTCACGGCTCGTGCCGATAACGCCGATCACGCTTTGGCCATGCGTATCAGTAATCCGGAAGTAAGTGCGGTTACTGCCACCGCCAGGTATCTGACTGACGTTGGCAGGCTCCGCACCTTTCCATTGCCTGTAGAGTTCTATAAGTTTCTGCATACCGACGGCTTACATCATGCCACCCATGCCCGGGGCACCACCCATCGGCATGGCAGGCTCCTTCTCGGGCTTGTCGACGATCAGGCACTCCGTGGTGAGGAACATACCGGCGATACTGGCAGCATTCTCCAAAGCGACACGTGCCACCTTGGCAGGATCGATGACACCAGCCTCACGCAGATCCTCATATTCGTCGGTACGGGCATTGAAACCGAAGTCACCCTTACCCTCACGAACCTTCTGGACGACCACAGCACCCTCCTGACCGCCATTGACGGCAATCTGGCGCAGCGGCTCCTCGATGGCACGGCAGATGATGTTGATACCGGTCTGCTCGTCGGCATTATCACCCTTCAGCTCAGCCAGAGCCTCCTGGGCACGGATGTAGGTGGTACCACCACCAGCCACAACACCTTCCTCGATGGCAGCACGGGTAGCACAGAGAGCATCGTCGACACGATCCTTCTTCTCCTTCATCTCCACCTCAGAGTTGGCACCGACATAGAGCACGGCAACGCCACCGGCCAGCTTGGCCAGACGCTCCTGCAGTTTCTCCTTATCATAAGATGAAGTTGTCACCTCTATCTCCTTCTTAATCTGGGCAATACGGTCCTGAATGGCCTGCTTGTCACCGGCACCGTTCACAATGGTGGTATTGTCCTTAGATACCGTCACCTTGTCACAGGTACCCAGCATCTCCAGCGTAGCCTGCTCCAGCTTCAGACCCTTCTCCTCGCTGATTACCACACCGCCAGTCAGCGTTGCGATATCCTCGAGCATGGCCTTACGACGGTCACCGAAGCCAGGAGCCTTCACGGCACAGATCTTCAGACCACCACGCAGACGGTTCACCACGAGTGTGGTTAGTGCCTCAGAGTCTACATCCTCAGCAATCACGAGCAGAGGACGGCCACTCTCGGCAGCGGGCTGCAGGATGGGCAGAAAGTCCTTGATGTTCGAGATCTTCTTGTCGTAGATGAGGATGTACGGATTCTCCATCACGCACTCCATCTTCTCTGAGTCGGTGATGAAGTAGGCTGACAGATAACCACGGTCGAACTGCATACCCTCGACAACGCCGATGTGAGTGTCACGGCTCTTCGACTCCTCGATGGTGATCACGCCGTCCTTAGAAACCTTGCGCATAGCCTCAGCCAGCAGCTCACCAATTTCCTTATCATTGTTGGCAGAGACGGTAGCCACCTGCTCGATCTTATCGTAGTTGTCGCCCACCTGCTCAGCACTCTTGGCGATGTGCTCAGTGACAGCCTTCACAGCCTTGTCGATACCACGCTTCAGATCCATGGGGTTGGCACCGGCGGTCACGTTTTTCAGACCCTCGGCAACGATAGCCTGGGCGAGGATGGTTGCGGTTGTCGTACCGTCACCGGCATCGTCACCAGTCTTCGAGGCAACACTCTTCACGAGCTGTGCACCTGTGTTCTCAAACTTGTCCTCCAGCTCAATCTCCTTAGCGACGGTCACACCGTCCTTGGTGATCTGCGGAGCACCGAACTTCTTCTCAATCACTACGTTACGTCCCTTCGGACCGAGTGTTACTTTAACGGCGTTTGCCAACTGGTCTACACCCTGCTTCATAGCGTCGCGGGCGTCAATATTGAATTTAATATCCTTTGCCATAATTTTAAAATTTATTTTTTCTTTTGGGAAACTAATACCCGTAATTGACCATAATATTAATCGTAATTGATCATAAATGCATTATGAGAAATTATGGATAATTATGGGAATTTGTTTCTTTAAACTAAAAATTTACTTCTCTATTACTGCCAGCACGTCACTCTGACGCATCATGAGATACTTGGTGCCCTCGAACTCGAGTTCCGTGCCACTATACTTGCCGTAGAGCACTTCGTCACCCTCTTTCAGGATCATCTGCTCGTCCTTCGTTCCCTGACCGACGGCCTTGATGGTTCCGTGGAGGGGTTTCTCCTTAGCGGTATCAGGAATGATGATACCACCGATCTTCTCTTCTGCCGGTGCGGGCAATACCAGCACGCGGTCTGCTAATGGTTTGATGTTCATAATACTGTTTTTATTTTAATGTTATACATATTATTATATACAATATACACGAAGCAATTATTCAAGTGCCTCGCCATTCTTTCAGCCAAAACCGTGCCAATCCTGATAGTTGTGCCAACTTGTCAGAAGGTAAATGATATCCTGAACACAAAAATTCTGCCTAAGATTTGGTTGTTTCAATAAAAATCACTATCTTTGTCGGCTGAAATCAACTATATTTATTAATAAGGTATGAAACAGTTCTTTAAAATGACACTCGCCACCGTCTGTGGCATTGCGATTTTCCTGCTTATAACGGGACTCTTCCTCGTCATCTCACTCGCCGGTATGCTGGCCAGCGAATCAGTTCCGACCAAGGTGGAGGACAACTCGGTGTTCGTGATCAAACTCAGCGGTACCATCAGCGAACGGGCTGAAGGTAGTACGCCCTTCGACGCCGTGCTCGGCATGAATGACATGAGTGCCATGGGCCTCGACGACCTCATTGCCAGCATCCGCAAGGCCAAGGACAACGACGACATCAAGGGCATCTACCTGGAAGGCGGTCTGACGGAGTTCGACGCCCCCGCCACCGCCCAGCAGCTGCGCGACGCCCTAAAGGACTTCAAGACGAGCGGCAAGTGGATCGTGGCCTACGCCGACCAGTATATGCAGGCAAACTACTACGTGGTCTCCGTGGCCGACAAGGTGTACCTGAATGCCGAGGGTAATGTCGACTTCAAAGGTCTTGGTGGCAAGGGCGAGTATCTGAAAGGACTCTACGACAAAATCGGCGTGAAGTACCTGACTGCGAAGGTAGGCAAATATAAGAGTTATGTGGAGCGCAACACGCTGACAGGCATGAGCGACTACGACCGTGAGCAGCGCACGGCCTACCTGAATGGCATCTGGCAGTACTGGTTGAAGGAGATTGCCGAGAGCCGTAAGGTGACTACAGAGCAGCTGAATCAGCTGGCCAACGACAGCATCATGGCTTTTGCCTACCCCGATGACTATCTGACAGCCAAGCTCGTCGATAAGATCCTGTATCCCGAAGAGCTCAAGGCAGAGATCAAGGAACGCCTGAAACTCGGCAAGGACGACGAGATTCACCAGCTGACCCTCGCCGACATGCTGAACGTGAAGACAGAGAAGAACGACGACGGTGACCAGATTGCCGTCTACTACGCCTTCGGCAGCATCGTTGACAGCGAGGTCACAAACCTGATCAACGGCGGAGGCCACTGCATCGTGGGCAAGACGACGGCTGAGGATCTTCGGAAGTTGGCCGACGATGATGACGTGAAGGCCGTGGTGTTCCGTGTGAACTCGGGCGGCGGCAGCGCCGTTGCCTCTGAGCAGATCCGCCATGCCGTCAAACTGGTCAAGGCCAAGAAGCCTGTGGTGGTATCGATGGGTGGCGCCGCTGCCTCCGGCGGCTACTGGATCAGTTCACCCGCCAACTGCATCGTTGCCGAGCCGACGACTATCACCGGCAGCATCGGTATCTTCGGACTAATCCCCAACCTCAGCGGACTGGTGCAGGACAAGCTCGGCGTGACCTTCGACGGTGTGACCACCAATAAATATTCTGACTACGAGACCGACCTGGTTCTCGGGAAGGATCCCGGCGAGATTATGGCACATATGCAGACCTACGTAGACCGCGGCTACCAGAACTTCCTCAACATCGTCTCCGAAGGTCGTGGCATGAAGCCCGCGCAGGTCGACTCCATCGCCCAGGGCCGTGTATGGCTGGCTACCGATGCCATCAAGATCAAGCTCGTCGACCAGATTGGTAGTCTGGACGATGCCGTGAAGAAGGCCGCCGAACTCGCCAAGACCAAAGAATATCATACTAAGAGCTATCCCGACAAGGGTAACTGGCTCGACACCTTCCTGTCGAAAGATGAGAAGAACAAGGGTTCGTATCTCGACGGTAAGCTGCAGGAAGAGTTGAAGGCCCTGCTCGGTGACCTCTACGAGCCTGTGATGGAGATCCGTCAGACCGTGAAGAACGGCAACACGCTCCAGACCCGCATGCTTGAGGACGTGAGAGTAAAATAATAATAAGGTGAAAAAGTGAAAAGGTGAGAAGTGTTAGGTAAGGACAGAATCGAGGGCGACCTCATCAGCATTAACAAGAAGCTGTTGCCACTGAGCTGGCTCTACGGTTGGGGCGTCGGTTTCAGGAACCTGCTCTTCGAGATGGGCATCCTGAAAAGCCGTCCGTACAGTACACCGGTCATCTCCGTCGGTAACATCACCGTCGGCGGCACCGGCAAGACCCCACATGTGGAATACCTGGTCCGTCTGCTGAAGGACCATGCGAAAGTGGCCGTGCTGAGCCGGGGCTATAAACGTAAGACCAGCGGTTTCGTGTTGGCTGGTGACGATGCAACCGTCCGCACCATCGGCGACGAGCCATACCAGATGAAAACGAAGTTCCCTGATATTACCGTAGCGGTGGACAAGAAACGCACCCGAGGCATCGAGAAGCTGACCAGCGGGGACTATGTCAAGGACATCGATGTCATCCTCCTCGACGATGCCTTCCAGCACCGCTATGTGAAACCGGGCATCAACATCCTGCTCGTCGACTACCACCGTCTGATTATCTATGACAAGCTGCTGCCGGCTGGACGTCTCAGAGAACCTGTGGTGAGCAAGAACCGCGCCGACATCGTGATCGTCACGAAATGTCCGAAGGACCTGAAACCCATGGAGTTTCGCGTCATCACCAAGGCGATGGGCCTCTATCCCTACCAGCAACTCTTCTTCTCCACCCATGAGTTTGGGACATTGAGACCGGTATTCCCGACTGCTCCAAATGCTGAGATTTCCCAGACATTATCAGAATCCCTGGCTGACAAGAACGTCCTATTGTTGACAGGCATCGCCTCACCCGAGCAGATGCTGATCGATCTGAAGACCTATGCCAAGGAGGTGACTCCGTTGGCCTTCAGCGACCATCACGACTTCAAGAAGAAGGATGTGGACCGTATCAACGAAGCATTCAATGCCCTCCCATCGCCCAAGCTCATCGTCACGACGGAGAAAGACGAGACCCGCCTGAAGCAGGTGGATGGTCTGAGCGACGAGGTGAAGAGCCGTCTCTACGTCCTGCCTATCAAGATCCAGATCCTGCTCGAGCAGGAGAATACATTCAATCAAAGTATTATCAATTATGTACGAAAGAATTCAAGAAACAGCATCCTGGCTAAAAAGCCGGATGACCACAAACCCAAAGACTGCGATCGTCCTGGGGACAGGCCTCGGACAATTAGCTTCAGAAATAACTGACACCCTCGAAATCCCTTATTCGGAGATTCCCAACTTCCCCGTATCGACGGTAGAAGGCCACAGCGGCAAGCTGATCTTCGGCAAGCTCGGCGGCGTGGATATCATGGCTATGAAGGGCCGTTTCCATTTCTATGAGGGCTACTCGATGAAAGAGGTGACCTTCCCTGTCCGTGTGATGTATGAACTGGGCATCAAGACACTCTTCGTCAGTAATGCGTCAGGAGGCATGAACGAGAGCTTCCATGTAGGCGACCTGATGATTATCACCGACCACATCAACTTCTTCCCCGAGCATCCGCTCCGTGGCAAGAACTTCCCTACAGGCCCCCGCTTCCCTGACATGCACGAGGCTTATGACCAGAAACTGATTAAGCTCGCAACGGAGATTGCCCGTGAGAATAAGATAAGGGTGAAATACGGTGTCTATGTCGGTGTGCAAGGTCCCACCTTTGAGACGCCTGCCGAATATAAGATGTATCGCATCTTGGGTGGTGACGCCGTCGGCATGTCCACCGTGCCGGAGGTTATCGTGGCCCATCATTGTGGCATCCGCACTTTCGGTATTTCCATCATCACCGACCTTGGCGGTTTCAACGCCCCCGTAGAGGTCAGCCACGAAGGAGTGCAGAAAGCAGCCAACAGGGCCCAACCGCTGATGACAACGATTATGAGGGAGATGATCGTACGGTCAGAACAGGTTGAGAGCCAGCAAAAGGAGAAATTCAACACCGATCACCCCACAGAAGAATGGAAATAGCAAAACTCGGAGAGTTCGGCCTGATCGACCATCTCACCAAAGACATCAAGATCAAGAACGAGAGTACGAAATACGGCGTCGGCGACGACTGCGCCGTTCTCTCCTATCCAGACAAGGAAGTGCTCGTCACCACCGACCTACTGATGGAGGGTGTCCATTTCGACTTGACCTACATCGACCTGCAGCACCTCGGCTATAAGAGTGCAATGGTGAACATCAGCGATGTGTTCGCCATGAACGGCATACCCCGGCAGATGACCGTCTCACTGGCAATCAGCAAACGGTTCTCCGTGGAAGATATGGAACAGTTCTACAGCGGTCTGCGCATGGCCTGCGACAAATGGGATGTGGACATCGTCGGTGGCGACACCACCTCAAGCTACACCGGACTGGCCATCTCCATCACCTGCATCGGTGAGGCCAGGAAAGAGGATATCGTCTACCGCAACGGTGCCAAGGATACTGACCTGATCTGCGTCAGCGGTGACTTGGGTGCCGCCTATATGGGCCTGCAGCTGCTGGAACGCGAGAAGAGCGTCTATTACCAACAGGTGGAGGAGGCCAAGCGGAAGGGCGACAAACGCGCCCTTGAGGAGCTAGCACATTTCGAACCTGATTTCGCCGGTAAGGAATATCTCTTGCAGCGCCAACTGCAGACCGAGGCCCGTGGCGACATCATCCAGAAACTGCGTGAGGCCGGCATCCGTCCGACGGCAATGATGGATATCTCCGATGGTCTGTCGTCAGAACTGATGCACATTTGCAAACAGTCGGGCGTGGGTTGTCGCATCTACGAGAAGAATATCCCCATCGACTACCAGACGGCCGTGATGGCTGAGGAAATGAACATGAACGTGACCACCTGTGCCCTGAATGGCGGCGAAGACTATGAGCTTTTGTTCACCGTTCCCATCGGCGACCACGAGAAGATTGAACAAATTGAGGGAGTAAAGCTTATCGGGCACATCACCGATGCAAAGTTCGGTCAGGTGCTCGTAACCCGTGATAATCAGGAGTTTGAGCTCAAAGCGCAGGGTTGGAATCCACTTTAAAAGTGTTAATAAACGCTAAAGAAAAGCATTTCCTTCCTATATTCTTGTTGTGTTTCATTTTTTCTTTGTACCTTTGCACCCGCAAACGAAAGGATTGCGACCGAAATTGGTGCCTTAGCTCAGTTGGTAGAGCATCGGACTGAAAATCCGTGTGTCCCCGGTTCGATTCCTGGAGGTACCACTCCTCCTTTCATTAGCCCGGTTTCGCGTGATGGCGGCCGGGTTTCTTTTTTCATTGAACATTGATCATTGAACACTAAACATTGAACATTATGGGAATTGTCATTGGTATTGACGTGGGCATCTCCACCACAAAGATCGTAGGAATCAAGAACGGAAAGGTATCTGCGCCAATCCGTATCACCGCTGCCGACCCCATCACCTCACTCTATGGCGCTTTCGGCAAGTATCTGCACGACAACGATATCGACCTGAAAGAGGTGGAACAGGTGATGCTCACCGGTGTGGGTGCTGCCTATATCGACCAACCCATTTACGGACTGTCAACGGCAAAATCGCAGGAGTTCATCGCCGACGGTCTTGGTGCCCGCTTCGAGTCGAAGCTCGACCATACCATCGTCGTTTCGATGGGGACAGGTACCTCGTTTGTGAAGTGCGACGGCGACGATATGCGTCATATCGGCGGTATCGGCGTAGGAGGCGGTACACTTGCAGGACTGGCCCGTATCATGCTTAACACCAGCGACATCAAGCAGGTGGCGACCATGGCCAAACAGGGAAACATCCGCAATATCGACCTGACCATCGGTGACATCAGCGCCCAGCCGTTACCCGGACTGCCCATGGACACGACGGCTTCGAACTTCGCCCGTGCACAGAGCGACGCCTCGAAGGAGGATATTGCCGCCGGCATCATTAAGATGGTACTGCAATCGATCGGCTCCGCCGCCTGGCTCGCCTCATTAGGCAGCGACATTCGCGACTTCGTGCTCATCGGCAACCTATCGCTGCTGCCTCAATGCAAGGAGGTATTCCCCGCCTTGGAGAAGCTCTACGACATCCGCTTCCATATCCCCAAGTACTCACAGTATTGCACCGCCATTGGCGCAGCACTCGACTACACCATCAACGGCAAGAAAGAATAGCCTTTTCTTTATTGTCCGACGGCCTGCCGGTACTCCAACAGCTTGTTCTGATAAGCTGCAAAGGCATCGGTGTGCTTGTCACAGGCCTGCTGATAGAGCAGCTGCGCTTCCAGGAAGTCTGACATCCTGCAGGTACCAGCCTGATAGTAGTTCCTGTGCAGCCGCAGGTTCTCCTCTGCCTGGACGATGCTCTTCTGGGTAATCTGCAACTGCTGGTACGACTCCTCCACCCCATTCCAGGCATTCTGCATCCGGATCTTCAGCAGCTCGGCATTGTCGGCCTGCTGCTCCTGAGCCTTCTGATACGCTATGGCCTTACGCTTGATGGCGTGTGAACCACCCCACCAGTCGGATATGGGCAGACTGACGGTAGCGAATACCATCCCGAAATGATGGTCGTTATCCAACAGGTTATGGTAGTTGTAACCTGCTCCAACAGCCACCGACGGCAGGTTCTGACCCACAGCCAGCTTCTTCTGGAGACTTGTGGCCTCCACCTGCTTGCCTAACAACTGATACTCCGCCGTCGAGAGCAGCGCCTGCTGATGGTCTTGCTTCGCCAGTAAAGGTGACGAGACATCCGTCTGATAAGTGATGGAGAACGACGTATCACGCAGGCCACAATACTGGGTCATGAGCAGACGGACGATGGAGATGGCGTTTGCCAGTTTCAGTTTCTGACTCTCGATATCGTTCTGCCGGATCTCCACCTGTAACCGATCGTTGGGCAGGGCCACACCGGCACGCACCGCCACATCCACATCCTTATGAATATCACGCAGAAGCGTGTCGACAGCATCGACGGTCTTCATCTTCTCCTGCAACGAGGCCAACTGCCAGAAATACTGTTCGGCAGTCTTCTCCACCTCTTGTTCAGAGAGTTGCAGCTGCAGACGGCTCACGTCTTCCCCCACCTTCGCCAGTTTGTTGCCGTTGATGATCTGCCCACCGGCAAAGACGGGCTGGACAGCCGTCAGCGACCCGACGGTACCATTCTTCAGCATCGAAATGTCGACGGGACTGACCAGTGCCCCCAACACCTCTGCCGGGAACATCGTCGCCAATGTAGACTGCAGTTCGGGCGAAATGAAGTCAGCGGGATTGATGGTGGTCTGAGCCATACCCTTGTTGGCGTTGAACCAGAATCCCTTACCGCTGATGTTGGGGAAATACTTTGTGAAAGCCTCCTTGCGCTGTTGCTGGGCTGCCTCGATGTCATAGCGTGCCGAGCGGACGGCAATATTATTCTGCAGGGCAGAGTCCTTAATCTGCTCCAATGTATATGTTTGTGCAAATGCTTTGTTAGAGCACAGAGATACGAAGACACAAAGTATACAAATATATCTCATACCAAATTATTTTTTAGTTGACACTTTCCAATAAACCACAGGCAGCATCATGACTACCATGATGAGCGAACCGATACCACCGGCGAAGATGGTGACACCCACAGGCATCCAGAACGAGCTTTGGGCGAGAATCATCGGTACCACACCCACAGCCGTCGTGGCCGTGGTGAGGAAGATGGGCACCATACGCCGCTTACCGGCATCGTAGGCCGCCTGCTTCACCGCCTCGTTGTAGCCCTGACGGTCGACGGTCCAGTCACCATGCTCGGCCACATATTTATTAATCAGGTCGATGGCATGTTCAAAGATGAGGATCTCGTTACGCATGATCATACCCATCAGCGTGATCAGACCAAAGATAGAGGTCAGGCCCAAGGCACGGTTCATCAGTCCCAGACCGATCAGCGCTCCGGGAATCATGAGTCCGAGGGCTGCCATACACACCAGCGTGATACCATACTTCTGGAAGTTGAACAACAGGAAGAAGAACACGATGACAAGGGCGATAGCCATGCCGCCGACAATCTGCGGAATGGCTTCGTCGCCATACTCTATCTCACCGCCCACCTCCGTGCGCACCCCCTGCGGCAGGAGAATCTCCTCCTGCATGATCCGCGCCACCTCGGTCTCTACTGGAGCCGTGAAAATGCCCTGGCGGAAGTGTCCCGTCACCGTGATGCAGCGTTCACCGCCACGGTGCATGATGCGACTCTCTGTCCAGCGGGGAGTCACCTGGGCAATCGAACGCAGGGGAACGGTGCTGTTGGTGCTGCGCAATCCTGACGAGAGGATCGACGTAGGCGACGCGATGCCGAGGTTGGCAATACCGGCGAAGGTCATGTCGGCATCGTCCTTCACCACGATGGGCAGCTCATAGTTATCCTCCCAGATCTGTCCCACCCGGAGGTCGCTCGACGTAGCTGTCAACGCCAACTGGGCCGTCGTACGGGTGATACCCAACTGTGCCGACGTCACAGGATCGAGCTTCACGTTGATGATTGGATAGGGCTGTAGATAGTCGGTATGCACCCACTCCAGATCGGGCATCTGCCGCATCCGTTCCATCAGTCGGTCGGCCACAACGTGAAGCGAGTCGAGATTGTCGCCATAGAAGCGGTATTCCAGTTCGGGCACCTCCAGATAGTCCAGCCTCTTGAACTTCACGTAGGCATTGGGGAAGGCCTCGCTCAGCATCGGCTGGTATTTGGCCAGCAGGTCGAGTGTGGCATACTCGTCCGTGGTGTTCACGATGAACTGGGCGAAGTTATTACCTGCCAACTGTGGCGCATAGGCATCCATGAAGCGTGGCGACGAACAGCCGAGAAAGGCCGTGATGCCCACCACGCGGTCGTCCTTCTCCAGCACGTGATGCACAGAGTCGGCAATCAGTTCCGTCTCTGCCAGTCCCTTGCCGTCGGGCAGGAAGATCTCCACGGCAAACTGGTCGCGGTCAGCAAACGGGAACAGGCGTACCTTCAGCGTCGGCAGGATGAGCAACGAAATCAGGACAACCGCAATACCGCCCGTGATGGTCAGCATCGGATGACGGAATGTCCAGTCGAGCGCCTTGTCGTACGTCCTCTGCACCCACTTCGTGATGGCGTTGCCGTCGGTACTCACCTTACCCGGCTTGATGATCTTCACCTCCAGGAAGGGGATGACCGTCACGGCCAGCACCAGCGACACCATCAGGTTGATGGTGATGGTCCACGGGAAGTCATGCATGGCGTCGAGGAACATACCCTTCAGCGTGATGAGGAAGGGGAAGAAGATGGCACAGATACAGATTGTGGCGAGCATCATCGGCATGAAATACTGCTTGGCCGAGTCGATGGCCGCGCGTTTGGGTTCGTAGCCCTTGTTGAGGTATTCCAGATAGCCGTCGATGACCACGATTGAGTTGTCCACAATCATTCCTAATACTACGATGAGCGCCGCTAAGGTGACGATGTTCAGTTCAATGCCCGCCATAAACATCACCGCCACCGAGACGAACGTACTCAGCGGGATGGTGATGGCGGCGACGATAGCCGAGCGCAGGGGGAAGAGCACCATCATCACGATGACGATAATGATCATTGCCACGAAGAGGTCGCGCAGGAAGTTGGTCACACTCAGGCTCACCACCTTCGGTTTGTCGGCAATACGCGTCACCTTCACGTCGGCGGGCAGTTCGTTCTGGCGGAAGTCGCTGAGCACCTTGTCCACCTCCTCACCATACTGCACCACATTGTTGCCTGGCGTCATCTCCATCGAGATGAGCATACACGGATGGCCGTCCTGCTCGATGCGGCTTGCATGTGAGTCATATTCCCTCACCACCCTGGCCACGTCCCTCACCCTGGCCACCTTGCCGGTGACAGGATCGGAGAAGATGATCTGGTTGGCAATCTCATCTTCCGAATTCTCCGTCGCCTCCACGTAGATGGGTATCTGCTGGTCATCATCGTTGATGCTGCCACTCATGGTGGTGAGACCCTGCGCCTGCAGACGGCTGAAGAGCAGCTGCTGTCCGATGCCGTAGGCCTGCATCCGCTGACGGTCTATATAGAGCGAGATCTGCTGCTTCTGTTCACCGAACAGCTTCACGTTCGCCACGGAGGGGATGCGGCGCAGACGGTCTGAGAGGTTGTCACCATACTCCTTCAGTTCACGATAGCTCCGCTGGTCACTCTCGATGGCGATGAGCAGGGCCGAGGTATTGCCGAAGTCATCATTCACCACGATGCCGAGCACACCGCTGGGCAACTGCATCTTGAATCCGTTCAGGCCGTGCTTGATCTTACTCCACACCTCGTCCTTGTTGTTCACGTCGTCGTTCAGCTTCACCATCACGATACACAGGCCGTTCTGCGACTGTGTCGTCGTCTTCACACGGTTCACTTCACCGAATGTGAAGAGGTAACGCTCCAAGGGGCGCGCCACCTGCTGCTCCACCTCCTCGCTCGTGGCACCGGGATAGACGGCCGCCACCACACCTTGACGGATGGTCGCATGCGGGAACTCGTCCTTCGGCATGTCCCACATACCAAAGACACCCAGCACGAACAGGATAGCGATGATGAGCAGCGATATCGGATAATGTTCCAATGGCCACTTCAGCCAATTCATCTCCTTCATAATTGTCAATTTTCAATTATCCACTATCAATTGTCAATTAAAATATCACTTTCGTGCCGTCGCTCAACTTCTGATAGCCTTCTATGACGATACGCTGACCGAGGCTGATGCCGTCCACGACAGATATATAATTGCCACGCGTGCTGCCAAGCGTCACCGTAGAACGGTGTACGGTGCTGTCCTTGTCAATGACCCAGACGAAGAGCGAGCCGTCAGAACCTTTCTGAACCGACGCCACAGGGATCGACTTGCCGCTGAGAGACGACGAGCCTTCAGGCGTGAACTTCACGCTGGCCACCATACCGGGGAGCAACCGGCGGTCCGTGTTCGTCACGTTGATACGGATGTCATAGGTATGTGTCAGCGCGTCGGCCGTCACACCCTTCTCTATCCTTCCACCCTCATAGCTGCGGTCGATAGCCGCCACGAAGACCGACGAACGGGTATTTGGACTGACGCTGCCGATCTCTGCCTCGGGGATGGCCACCTTCACCTTGACCGTCGAGATGTCGAGAATATTCACCACGGCCTGCGAGGGCATGGCGGTCTCCCCGGCCCCGATCATCTTCTTGCCGACGATGCCGCTCACGGGCGCCGTCAGCTGACAGTCGGCCAGATTCTTCTTCGCCACCTCAAGCTGTGATTTCGCCTGGGCCACCTTGCTCTGCAGCTCCACCCATTGTACCTCGGGCAGCGAGCCGTTCTCGTGCAGCATACCATAACGCTGCAAGGCGTCGTCGGCACGCGTCATGTCGGCCTCGGCACTGGCCAGGAGGTTACGGGCCTGCGTGTCGTCCATCTCCGCAATCAACTGACCGCGACTCACGGCCTGGCCCTCGCTGACCAGCATCCGCTTCACCACGCCCATACCCGTGAAACTGACAGCCGTTGCCTCCCGTTCCTCGACGATGCCCACGTATGGCTGGGCATTATCCACGAATCCCGGCGACACCATCTGCGTCTTCACACGAGTGGGAGCCTTTGTCTCCCTCTTACCTTTTCCACCGCAACTGCATACCAGCACAGCGACCAGCAGCATCAGAAATGTCTGTTTCATAATTGATCGTTTTATATTTTGGGTACAAAGATAATAATAATATCCGAATAACACAATAATTCAAAGAAAAAAGAGCCTCAGTGGACCGTAGGGTTCAGGTTACGCTGGAGGAAGAACACCCTGGTGGCGAGGAAGAAGCAGGCGACACCTGCGGCGTTGACGAGGACGACGGTCCAGAAGGCAGCGCCGTAGCCGAGGATCTCGGAGATGACGCCACCGACGAGGATGCCGAGTCCCATGCCGATGTCCCAGGAGATGAGAATGGTGGAGTTGGCGGTGCCACGCTGGTTGTTACGGGCCACGTTGATGGTCATGTTCTGGAAGGCGGGCCACATATGTCCGTTGCCGAGACCGATGAGGAGGGCGGAGCCGTAGTAGCCGAGGGCAATGGATAATTGATAATTGACAATGGATAATTGTTCGAGCGTCGGCATCAGAATGAATAAGGTGTAGCCGACGAGGGAGATGACCATGCCGGAGCCGGCATTGAAGGTGAGCCGTCCTTCGCGGAGGGCCTTGCCACCCTGCAGGCGCGAGAGGATCAGTCCGACGGAACAGAGCATGAAGTAGGTGCCCGTGCCGCCGGTAATGCCCATCACCTCCTTGCCGTAGATGGCCAGGTAATTGCTCAGCACGCCGAAACTGAAGCCGAACGCCACCATGTTCAGACCGAGGAGCCAGCCTCTGACGAGGAAGAAACGGTCCATCGACAACTTCGTCTTGTTTCGGACGATTTCCTTCGAGGGCAAAGTCACCGTGGCATCGACCAGCCATCCGAGGCAGGCCACGAGCAGGGCCAGCCAGAAGAGCAGCTCGAAGCTGGCGGTAAACTTATAGATGAAGATGCCGACGGTGGGCGCGATGGCCATCGCCAGGTTGTTCGACAGACCATAGTAGCCGATGCCCTCCGTACGGCGGCTGGAGGGCAGCACGTCGATGGCGACGGTCGAGTTGGAGACGGTCAGGGCACCGAAGGGTCCGCCGTGCAGGGTACGCACAATCGTGAACAGCAACAGGGTCGATGCAGCGAGATAGCCGGCAAAGAAGATGGCGAAGGTGCCGAAGCAGACCATCAGCACCGTCTTGCGCGAGAAGGAGTCGACGATGTAACCGCTGAAAGGCCGGCACAACAAAGCCGTGATGGTGTAGCCCGAGAGTACGAGGCCTATCACGTCCTTTGTTGCGCCGAAATGTTCACTCAGGTAGAGCGGCAGCAGTGGCGTCAGGACATAGAAGGCGAAGAACAGCGAGAAGTTCGCCATCATTACCTTGATATAGTTCCTGTTCCAAAGCCGCTCCCTCATGTACAATTTGACAATTTACCATGTACCATTTATTCGGCAACAATATTCTTAAGCGACGAGCCGAAGATGATGTACTGTGTGTTACCGGCGATGGTGCCTTCGTTCTGTCCCCAGAGGAAGGGCCAGTCGTCGAAGTTCTCAAAGTGGTCGGGCTTGCGGAAGAGCAGACCCGGGGCCACGTTGCCGGGAATGGCAGAGAAGTCGGCACGGTTGTTGCCGTAGAACACCTGCTTCGGACGGGTGGCACCCACGACGGCCACAAACGAGTAGTTGTGGTAGGGATGACGGCCGTAGAGCCAGTTAGCCACACGGTAGACCTCCTCCTTGCCGACAATGTCGGGGAAGTAGATGTGGGCGTAGTTCACGGTGATGCCGAAGTTGAGCACCATGTTCACACCGGCCCAGTTACCGAGTCCGATGGGCACGCCGTAGGGGTTCTGTGTGTCGAAGCCCTTGATGTATTCCTCATATTTCACCACGTACGGACGGAGTTTCTCCTTGTAAGCCTCATCCATATAGGGCACAGCGTCGAGGGCGGTCTGCATATTGCCTGAGAGGCGCAGCTCGAGGGCGTCCCAGATCTGCGCGGAGAAATTGTCGAGGTATTGCTTCTCCTGCGTGGCGCCATAAAGCATGAGGTTGGTAGCCATGTCGCCCAGTTGCTCACGGTTCATACGACTGCGCTCCAACAGCTTCTGTCGCTTCTTGTCGGGCTTGGCTCCTTGCTGACGGGGATTGGCGATGTTGGTCTGTTCCGTACCGTCGAGCCAGGCATATTCATCCTCCCTGGCGTTGTGCTGGGCGATGAGTTCCGTGGCCTCCTTCATCAGTCGCTTCGACTGGGTGAGGGCACGCTCGGCCAGATCGTCGTTGTAGCCCTTGAGGGCATGGCTGGCGGCGGCGAACATCGTGGCGGCACGCAGGTCGAGACTGGGATTGCGGGTGGTGAAGGCCCACATGTCATCGGGCGTACCCGAGCGCTTACCGTCGGCCGATACCTCATAAGGCTTCAGACTCGGGTCATAGTGCAGGCCGTCGGTGATCGAGGCGGCATCGCCCAGATGGTGGTAGTTGTCGAGGACGGAGTTCGAGAGCGTCGAGGCCATGTGTCCTATCTGCTCGGCCTGGGCCACGAGGTTCAGCGTGCCATGCTCGATAAACTGCAGGATGTCGGGCACACCGTCGGGACGGTGCAGGTCTACATAGCGCTGCTTCTGCGAGACAAACGTCTCGTCGCGCTGGGGCTTGAAGAGTTCCCAGGTGCGGATGAAGTTCTGCACCACGTTGATGTTCGAGCCTGTCTCGATATCGAAGTCACCGGCATCGAAGAATCCGCCGACGTTCAGTCCGGGGATGAGTTCATAGGGTTTGTACTTCGTATCCGTCGAGGCCCCCTGGCGGTGCAGGTCGAAATGGTCGCTCTCCGGCGCCTGCAGATACCCCTCCTTGAAGGGCTCGCCGTGCCACGTGCGGTAACCCTCGTTCACATACATGTGGTCCATGTGGATGGGCACCCAGACGTCGGTTGTGGCGTCGGTGATCTTGTCGTAGACATGCGCGTCGATAAGGAAGTCGTTGGTCTTCGTCTTGCCATACAGGATGAAGTAGACGCCGGGCTCCTTCACGGCCGAGAAGTCGAACTTCACATAATTATATTTATAGTAGGGCCCCCACGACGTGATGGCACCCTCAAAAGCCTGCTCCTGAGTACCGTCGGGACTGATACGCATCAGCTTGGCCGTAGCCAGCGGCGTGTCGTTCTTGTCGAGCTCGATGACGGCCACCTTCGGCTGCTCCGGGGTATAGCCGATCTGCGAGAAGCCGATGTTCGGCTCACGTATCCAGCCCGGGATGGCATGGGGCTCGACGGTCCACGTGACAACCTTGCCCGTCTTCCCGGCAGGCAACACGCTGCGGAGGACGAACCAGCCGTTCTGTGCCAGCATACGGCCGTCGAAGAGCTTCAGCTCGGCATCGCTCTTGATGGTGACGAGGCGCGAGGGATCGTCGGTAGCCATGCTCAGGCTGTGGCCCGTCTCGATGGGCAGCGGGTCGACGAAACGGCCTGTGCCTCGGTCGTCGTAGGTCTTGAAGCCCTTGAACTGACGGGGCTTCTCGCTGTTCGGACGGGTGACGGTCTGGCTGGTGGCATAGCGCGGCAGACGGCCCAGGCGACCGTCCATCGTGAAGGTCTTCAGCCAGTACTGCGACGGCAGGAACTCGATGTTCAGGCCAGCCTCGCCCGCCAGCTTCTCAGGCACGGGCTTGTCGAGCCATACGGCAATCTCCACCGCCTTGCCCTTGGCGGTCACGACGATGCGGCTGTCGAAGTCGTAGTCATCGTAGCGCAAGGCCACCTCGATGCTGCCGTTGTCACGGTCCACCTTGCGGTCGGTCATCCGCGGTACGAGGTCCCATTGCTCGGGTGTGTTGTTCAGACGCACGGCACCGCCCTGTACCGTCCGCACACCGTGGTGGATGATCTCGATACCCGAGTTCTTCTCGTCGTTGAACCCGCCGTTAAAACTGTTGCTGAAGACCAGCAAGTTCACACCCAGCCGCTCGAAATACTCGCGGTCGTTTAGTTGTAAGTCCTGTGCCTTGCTTACCGAGGGGACTGCCAGCAGCACCATAAGTAACGTCAGTACCTGTTTCATTTTTGTGTATCTTTTGATGATTCAATATCAGCCTCGTGCCAGCTTGTAGATGGCCTCCATATCCTCGGCCTTCAGCACCTTCAGGCAGCCACAGGTCGACGTATAGTCACGGCTGCACTTACGTGTCATCTCAGCAATCTCTGCGTCGGTGATGTCGCGGCCGATGAGTTCCTTGATGTTGATGGGCATGCCGATGGCGTGGTAGAAGCGTTCCATCGCCTCGACACCCTTCAGGGCCGTTCCCTCGGGATCGGTGAAGTCGTTGGGCACGTCCATCACATTCACGGCGAAACGCACGAAGCGGCTCAGGTTCTCGTGCATCACATAGCGGGCCCACGACGGCCAGATGGCGGCCAGTCCGGCACCGTGGGTCACGTCGAACATGCCACTCAGCTCGTGCTCCAGCTGGTGCGTGGCCCAGTCGTCGCTGACGCCACAGCCCGTCAGACCGTTGTGCATCACGCTGCCGCCCCACATGATCTGGGCTCGGTTGCGATAGTCCTCGGGATTCTTCAGCACGGCGAAGATGGCCGCCTTGATGCTCCGCAGCGCGGCCTCGGCCAGGTCGGTGGTGAAGTCCATGTCGTCGTCCTTGGTGAAGTAGCGCTCCATCGTGTGCATCATCATGTCGGTCACGCCGGCTGCCGTCTGATACGGGGGCAGGGTCATCGTGCGACGGGGATTCATGATGGCGAACTTCGGGCGCGACATGTTGTTCGAGTAGCCCAACTTCACGTCGCCGTCCTCGTTGGTGATCACGCTCGCCTCGCTCATCTCCGAACCCGCAGCGGGAATGGTCAGCACGGAAGCCACTGGCAGCATGTGCTTTGGCTCGTCCTTGCCGAGATAGAAGTCCCACACGTTGCCCTCGTAAGGCACGCCATAGGCGATACACTTCGCCGAGTCGATGACCGAACCGCCACCCACGGCGAGGATAAAGTCCACACCCTCCTTGCGGCAGAGCTCGATGCCCTTCTGCGCCAGCGACAGACGGGGATTGGGCACGACGCCGCCCAACGTGACATGGTCTACCCCACCCTCGCTGAGCAGGCCGCAGATCTTGTCGAGCAGTCCCGAGCGCACGGCACTCTGACCGCCATAATGCACCAGCACCTTGGTGCCGCCATATTTCTTCACCAGAGCAGCCACCTGCTCCTCACTCTTCTCTCCGAACACCACTTCCGTCGGTGCGTAATAATTAAAATCCTTCATAAATTCGTTTAATTCGTCTAATTCGTTGTTGTTAAAAATCTTTGTCCATTGGGTATCGCACGCCCCATTTCTGTCTGAGCCCGTCCATCAGCTCCATGATGTAGAGCGTCTCCTTGTGAGGCATCTCCCTCGGCTCCAGGAGCCCGTCGATGAGCGCCTGGCGGCAGGCCGAGAACTGATACTCATAGCCCGTGATCTGCTCCGGCACGCGGATGGTCTCGACGTACGTACGGTCAGGGCCGTTCACAGTGACAGTCTGCGGGTTGTTGATGTTGTCGATGATCAGGTTGCCGTCGGTACCGGCTATCACGCCGATGTTGTCACCCACGCAGGCGGCACTCGACTGCAGGTTGCACAGCATGCCGTCGGCCAGCACGAGCGTGATGGCGTTCGTCAGGTCCATACCCGTCGCCGACTTCACACACTGGCTGTCGATGCTTACGATGTCGGCCGGGAAGAACATCCTGACGAAGTTCAGTGCATAGACGCCCAGGTCGAGCAGGGCGCCGCCACAGAGGTCAGCCCGCATGATGCGCGGCTTGTCGCCCATAGAGTAGCCGAGCGTCGCCGTGAGCAGACGGGGCGTGCCGATGCGACCATTAGCAATCAGTTCGCGCACCGTCGCCACCACGGGCTGATAGCGCGTCCAGATGGCCTCAGCCAAAAACACGCGGCGCTCATGCGCCAGGTCGATGATCTCCTGGGCCTCGCGGCGGTTGGCCATGAAGGCCTTCTCCACCAGACAGGGCTTGCCTGCCAGCAGCGCCTCGCGCGTCACGTCGTAGTGATGCGAGTGAGGCGTACCCACATACACGAGGTCTACGTCCGGGTCGGCCATCAGCGCGGCATACGAGCCGTAGGCCTTACCAATACCCCATTGCCGGGCAAAGGCCACTGCCTTCTCCGGCGTACGGGAACCGACGGCATAGGCCTCACAGTCCTTAAGGCCGCGCAGGGTGATGGCTGCCTTTTCGGCAATCCAGCCAGTGCCGATGATTCCCACTCTCAAAATTCCGTTTTCTTTCATATCCGTTAGTTTTGGTGTGTATTTTATTGAGTGACCAGCCTGTCGCGGATACTTTACTACGATTAGAGCAACTTGGTGATGAGGGGGACGATCTGCTTACGCGACAGATTCTCTGTGGTATAGCAGGCACCCTCGCACAGCGAAGCTCCAAACACAGCCTCAGCCACTTCCTTCGCACCCCCGCCATAATAGATAAAATAGGTGCCGGTCTCAACGTATGGCTTCACGTCCCTGTCACTTCCCGTATTGGGCACGAGGTTGTCGATTTTGGCAAAGAGCATCTGGCGACCGTTTAGCTGCATCACCTCAGGCATAACGGCAAGCATGCGTGTGATAAACTCATCCATTTCGGCCTGCTTACAGACCAGACTGCCGAAACCTATCAGATGACCACTAATCTCATAGTCCTTATAGTCTGACAAGAATATCTCGGCATCCGTCATGCCGGAATAGTCGTATGCCGCATCTTCCATATTGCGGTTGATGACCGTCATCGAGTCTCGTGAGATACCTAATTGCATGGAGAGGGCCAGCCAGGCCGTGGAGTCGATGCCACGCGTAGTGGTCTTCGAGAGGTTGCGCGTGTCGCTCACGATGCCTGCAAGCATGATGCGTGCCGTCTCGTCGTCGATGTTTACACCTAATTCCCTATACTTCTTATAGATGATGGTATTTGTAGAGCCCACCATCTCACGACGCACGTAGGGAATACTGGCATCGGCAATATCGCCCTCCACGTGATGGTCTATCTTCTGCAAGATGATGGCTTCACGGGCTCCGTCCACACATTGGGCATAGTCCGTGTGGTCAGTCAGGATGAGCCGCGTCTGGGGCACTACCTTCGACTTTAATTCAGGCAGCGCAAAGCCGAAGAGTTGTGAGATGTACTGTGTCTCCCGATTCGTGGGGCTCGACACCTTCGCCTTGCAGTTATAGCCAAGGAGATTCATCAGCCTTGCATACGAGAGGGCTGAGGTGACGGCATCCACATCGGGCGTCTTGTGGCCATAGACGTAGCAAGTGTCCTGCCCCCAATTTAATGAGCGCAACATTTCCTTGAACTCCGCTCCCGGCTCTGGCACAGGCCCCACCGGATGGGCATTCTTGGAGCACGACACGACAGTCAATACGAGACCACAATACAGGATGGCAGTCCACATCCAAAAGCCTTTCTTCGTCTTCATCATCCTTCGCAATCGTTTCTTGGCTGCAAAGATACAATGAAGAATTGGAATAACCAAATGATTAATAGAAAAAATCAAGGCACTTCCGGATAATTGTCTCTGAAATTACATTGCTCATGTCGAGCGTACACAGAAAGAGTCAGGCCTCTCAGACCTGACTCCCTCCTTCTTGGATGCCCGTCGGCGTTTAGTTCACGTCGTTGCCTCCGCCGTTGCTGCCGCCTCCGCCGCTACCCTTGGTGAAGTCACCTGGCTCGACACACCGCCCATGATGGCGATGGCCTTCACGGTAGCCGTGTCGCTCAGGGTGAAGGGCTCACTGTAGAGCGTGCTCTCAGCCGTAGGCGTGCTGCCGTCGGTGGTGTAGCGGATCTCCGCACCGGCAGGACCGCTGATGCTCACCTGCGTGGTGTCAGTGAACTGCGTCTCGCCACTGATCGTGGGCGCCGTCACGGTCTGGCTCTGCGAGTCACCGCCAGTGCCGTTGTTCTCGCCGGTACCGTTGTCGTCGCCCTGATCAGGCTCCTCCACAGTGCCAGGGTCTGTACTGGTCACACGCTTCACGATTTCACCGTAGCGGTCGTAGCAAGTGATGTTGATGGCCGTGCTGGCCAACTCCTCCTTCAGCGCCACCGTCGGGGTGAACACGATGCGGCGGGTACGGATGAGACTCGACTTGACATCGTTCACATCTGCCACCGCTTTCGCGGACAATCCGAAACGCATGTTTCCAAGTCCTGGCAACGGGACGGTATGTCCTTCAGTTGCCCATGCACGGATGACATCACCAGCTGCATCCCAGCAGGCTTGCATTACGCCCTGGTTTACGCCACTACGCAGAGCCGCCTCCTTTATGACCTTCGAGGGGGCTAATGCTGAATAGATCTCAGGCACCATAACATAGCGCCAGATGCCTGGATCGTCTTCCCTTTTGGAGAACTTAAGCTTCTTCTCCTTCGCTTTGATCTTTAATGCCATA
>JAFVGS010000048.1 GCA_017474845.1 Prevotella sp. | reverse complement strand
TTGGTGAATACTTTTGTTGTCTGGAAATCGCCATCTGCATGGCCTGCTCCGTTCATGATACATGATTTGCTCGCGTCATGATACATGATTCTGTCCATTCATGATACATGATTCGCTCCCGTCATGATACATGACCGTTTCTGGTGATGCTCATGGCCGCCGCCGTTCATATGCATGGCGGTTTCCGTTCATGTTCACGGAAGCTCCCGGCCATGTGCATCACCTCTGATATTCCGGCGGAGGGCGCCCACTGTCTTGATGGTTAGACATGTTCATATTTCTCTCACGTTTCTTCCTTGTTTTCTTCTGTCGGCAGAGGGAAAGGAGGGCGGTGCCGTCCGCCGTGGCGGAAGCGCCGCCCTCCTGTTTTCGTATCTAACGGATCAGAGAACCGTCACTTGATCTATTAAAATGCTACTTGAAATCGAACAGGTTGATGAATCCTGTGGTCTGGAACACGTCCTTCACCTTCTCCTGCAAGCCCTTGATGTAAAGGCTGCAGCGGTTCTGTCGGCAGCGCTGGTTGATAGTCATCAGCAGTCGCAGGCCACTGGAGGAGATGTACTCCAGCCGGCTGCAGTCGATGAGAATCTCGCAGTCGCAGAACTCGTAGAGTGGTTCCACTTCCTTCTCGGTCTGTGGGGTGACAGAGTTGTCGAGATAACCGTCAAGTATCAAGGTTACCTGGTTGTCGTCGTCTTTTCTAATTGTTGTTTCCATAATATCTTATATCATTTTTTTTCTCAACTCCTACATTTCGAAGGGTATCGCGAACATTACCCTCATTACGGAACATGGAGATACAGACACAGGTGTCAAGCAGATACTTAGGCATAACAGATTACCAAGTTTCAACGGTTCGTGTACTCTCCACGTTCTCACTACGAAGCATATCGGCATAGTCCTCGGTAGTCATGTCCCCACCCCAATCATTGGAGAAGCGGGCGAAGACGTCCTTCGGCTTTTTCTTCACAGTGACGGCTTTCTTCATCGACTTGACAAGTTTGGAAATCAAGTCGAGTTTATCCTCATTGGGCAACGTATCAAGTATGTCCATATAGACATCACTTGCTTTAAGTGTTCCTATCATGATACATTTATTTAAACTTTCGCCTGCAAAGATACACATTATTTTCTAAATAAACGACAATCGCACGGAAAAAGTGACAAGTTTTAATGGAAATCGTCACCGTCTGCGCCAACGTGAGCATCAGCCGAAGACGAAGCGGAGGGATGCGTAGAGCTGGACGGCGAAAAGGTAGACGACGATAATCGGGGCGCCGTGGACGATGCCGGAACTGAGGGCGTCGAGGATGTCGGCAAGGCTGCGCAGGCGTCCCGACACAAGGCCGAAGGTGACGGAGACCAGGCACACCCCGAAGGCGATGACCGGCACAAGGCTGCGGCTGAAGGCCGAGGGAAAGAGATGGCCCGTGGCCGAGAGGAGGATGGCGTGAGGCGTCAGCGTGAGCAGGGCCAGGATGACGAGATAGATGGCCAGGAAGACGAGCGAGACGCGGAGGGCAAGGCGGTCGCGGAAAGGTAAAAGTGAATAGTGGAAAATGAAATATTGGCTACCGCCATTCTGACCACTCCTGATCAGGTCGCTCTTCTGGAGGCTGCCGAGGGCGATGAGACCAAGGAGGAGCCACACGAGCAGCGGCGAGGCGACGATCGTCTGCCATGAACCGAAGAACCAGCGGATGCCCTCGCTGGAGAGCAGCGAGCGCACGCCCTCCATCCTCGTGGCAGAGAGCAGCCACGAGAGGATGAAGAGCAGGGCCTCGGACAACAGGAGGACGAGGCCTACCGCGCCTAACCTCTCCTTGCTTAGGAGCGGAATCCGTCGCTTCGATGCCTCCTTCTCTTTATTCTTCATCCGGGTGGAGATTGTCGATGTCGAGGATGCGGAGCTCAATGGCCCGGACGACGAGGCGCGTGGCGTTGATGCCGCCGTTGCCCTCGGGGAAGAGTTTCTGGATGAGCTCGTTCTGCCGCTTCTCAAGGCTCTTCACGCCGAAAGGCATGCCGCGCAGGTTGGTGATCTGCTCCTTCGTGTAGCCCAGGGCGAGGTGGCGGAGGAAACGCTCGTCGTACTCGTCGATCTCATAGTTCACCAGCGCCTCCTGCTTCACGATCCTGCCGCTGACGGAGGCCTTGAAGCGCTCGACGATCTTCTCGAGGATGGGCTCGTTGAACACCAGCTGCTTGCCGTCCATCACGGCCGACACGTCGCGGCGCGTCAGCAGCTCGCCCGTCTTGAGGATGATGCCGTCGGCGCCGGCGTCGAGCACGTCGACCCACAGCTTCTCGTTCAGGATCTCACCCGTGAAGATGAGCACCTTCACCTGTGGGTGGAGCTCCTTGGTGTGGCGACAGATCTCCACGCCGACGGTAGTGGAGCCGCCGAGGCCGAGGTCGAGGAGTACGAGGTCGGGAATCTGCTGCTTGAGCAGTCGCCAGTAGGCAGGCTCCGTGTCAGCCGTGCCAATCACTTCCGCCTCGGGGATGTCGGAGCGGACGATACCGAGGGTGCCTTTAAGTTCGAGGGGCACGTCCTCAACGATAATTACCTTAAAATTATTCATATTCGTGGACAAAATTATGCATATTATTCAAATTCGTTTCTTATTATCATCTCTGTATGGAGCGGCTGGGAGGGTGATGACGATGGTGGTCACGGCATCGGCGAGCTCGGCGAAGATGCCGCAGCCGCGACGGTTGGTGGCCTCACCGTGGTCCCTGACGATCTGACGGCAGAGCAGGAAGGGGATGTGCGCCTTGGAAGGCGTGAAGAGATCGGCAGCCTGCTCAGGGGTGAGCCGGAGCTGCGGCATGGGGATGCGCACCTCGACGTAACGGTCGTCGCGGGGCGTGAACTGCTTGTCGAGTCGCTGCTGGCCGTTCTGGCGGCGCAGGATCTCGTAGAGGTAGCGGATGAGCGTCTCGTCACCCAGCACGCCGCCCTCGAGGGGCTTGAGATGGAGCGTGGCGCGCTCCACCTGTCGCATGGCCTGACGGCTGAGCACGCCGTAGAGCTCGCGGTAGTAGCGGGTGACCTCGCCCAGGGCCTCCACATCACCGGCGTCGAGCAGCTGACGGATGCGCGAGGGATAGTACATTGTCTCATGCTTCAGGGCGGAGAGGCAGTTGTCGAGCACGGCGTTCGACACGTGCAGGTTGCCGTCTTCGAGTTCTGCCTTGCGGATGTCGTCATCGAGCATCTCGAGGCTGTTCTGCCGCTGCTGTTCGCGCAGGAAACGGTCGTAGAGGCGGTGGCGGTAGTAGAGCAGATAGTAGGCTGGCACGATGGCGAGCAAGAGGAGCACGAGCAGGATGACGGCGATGGTCTTGTTGGTCTGCGACTGCTGCATCGTGCGGCAGTAGTCGCCGAGAGTGTTGTCGGCCGACAGCTCCTTGAAGAGCTGGGTGTAGATGCGGTTGTTGTAGCTGTAGAGCTGCCACTGGTGGAGAGCGAGGGCTGCGACGGCGCTCTCGTTGCGGATGTCGAGGATGACCTGGTAGTTGGTCTTCAGGCTGTCGTGGAACCATTTGATCTCCGGGGCCAACAGCGAGGGATTGCCCATCTGGCGCATGAGGTAACGGCCGTGGGGGTGCAGCTGGCGGTAGTGGGCGTTGAGATAGTAGCGGCAGGAGTCAGCAAAGAAGAGCGTGCGCTCGTAGGTGCCGTTGATATTGGAGAAATAGGCGGAGTCGGCGAAAGCCTCGGCCTTTACTAATTCCCGGGTCCCTTCGGTAGCAAGCGTCCCCCTCGCGTAAGAGCTATTACCAAGCGAAGCGACTAAAAGAAATAAAGCGACCAACAGTCGTATGATTCCCTTGGGGAGGGTGAAGCTGATGCGGCTGCCACGGCCGAGGGTGCTGGTGGCGCCCATCGAACAGACGGAGAAGATCTGGCTGACCTTGCGGTACTTCTCGATGATGCCCTTGCAGTTGAGAAGGCCAAAGCCGTGACCGCCCTCTATCTTATGGTCGAAGAGATGGTCGAGCTGGTCTTGCGTCATGCCCTGGCCGGTGTCTTCGACGGCAATCTCTACACGGTCGTCGAGGTCGCGTGCAGAGACGGTGACGCGGCCGTCCTTGGGCGTGAACTTACGAGCATTGTCGGCCAGCGTGTTGAGCATGAAGAGGGTGAGCACCTTGTCGGCCTTGACCACGGTTTCCGTGGGCTGCACCTCGAGGTCGACGCCCTTCATCTGGAATGACGTGCGTCCGCGCCCCAGCAGGTCGAAGAGCGACTGCAGGGGGAAACTCTCGATATGAAGGCTGAGGTCTCCCTGACGCAGCTGTATCCAGTAGGTGAGCACCTCGTTGTAGTCATTGATCTGGTCGGTCAGCTCGCGGACGTAGTCCATCGTCTCCTCACTCCTTACTCCTTCTCGCCTTCTCGCCTTCTCGCCTACTTCATGTATGATGCGGTCGATGAAGGGCGTGATGCTGTTGACGAGCGAGATCTTCGCCCGCTGTTCGAGGCTGAGGCGTTCGCCGTTCTCCACCCGCAGGCGCTGTACGGCCAGCTGTTCGCGCTTCTGTTCGAAGAGGTCGTCGGGGATGTCCTCACGGCGCTTGCGGCGGTTCATGTGGTTGAAGAGCCAAAGCGAGAAGAGCAACAGGATGATGGCGATGACGACGGCACCCAGCATGAGGTTCAGCTGCCCGGCGGTCTTCTCATACTGTATGGCGCGAGCCTCAAGCTGACGGTCCTGTCGGGTAGTCTCCTGGAGGTCGAGGTAGAGGTTGCGGTTGTAGTCGCTCTGCTGCTTGTCGTCGATGGCGGCATAGGCCACACTGAGCTGTTCACGGATAGACGCCACGAGGTCGGGAGCCTGATAGATGAGTGAGTCGGAGAGCGCCTGTTCGAGGTTGTAGAGTGCCGATTCGTAGTCGCCGATCTGTCTGTAGCAAGAGGCGAGGGTTCGGTAGGCACCGGCAATCTGGTAGATATCGCCATACTGTTCGAAGATGGCGAGCGCGTTCTCAGCGAGCCATCCCGAGAGCATATCCTCGTCGACGTCCTCGGGATTGATGAACTTCATCGCGGGCAGGTTGTCTGCGAGCAGCTGACGGCGGTAGTCTGGGTCCATCAGGTGCTCGGAGAGGGCCTCGAGGGCGTTGGCGGCGAAGAAGGGGTAGTCGCCCTGCCGGGCGATGAGGAAGCAGCGCATCAGGTGGTCGAACTCCTGCTGGTTGATTTCCTGCTGCGTGCCCTGAGTGATGATGCCGCCCGCTCCGATGTTATACAACCAGTTGAGCATCTGGGCGGTGTCGCGCTGCACCTCGTTGGGGTTGATAGCGTGGAGGGCCTCGATGGACTGTTTCTCCAGACCCACATAATAATAATAGGTGGAGTTGACGATGGCGTACTCGCTCTCGGCATAGTGCAGACGGCGCAGCTGTCGGGGCGAGAGCTGACGGCGCTCCTCGTTGATGCGGTTCAATGCCTCGTCGGCCAGCTGACGGTACTCATGGAACTCACGATTACGCGAACGGCGCTGACAAAGCCGCATGTGCTGCACGTAGGCCACCATCCGCTCCACCTGGTTGTCGCTCGTCTCCAGCACTTCATCCAGCAGCATCTCAGCATCGTCGTACTGCATGCGGACGATGCTGACGAAGGCTTGATTGTTACTTGCCTCCGCCCTACCCTCGCTGTAACCGTCGCTCAGTTTATAGGCCCTGACGGCATAAGCCTGGGCCGAGTCGATGTTGCGGTAATGAAAAGCATAAGAGAGGGAATTCAACTTGTCCACGGCGCCCCGGTCTGGGCGTGAACAGGCTGAGATGAGAATGGTTGATATGATGAATAGCCAGAATTTCATGAGTAAGAATAGAATCCCCCCTGTCCATTGAGACAGAGGGGATAGACGTTTATTATGCGCGGGCCTTGGCCACGTAGCCGAGCGCTTCCTTGCACTTGTCGGTCACGTACTGCCAGTCGCCGGCCTTCACCTTGTCAGAGGGGAACAGCTTCGAGCCCATGCCGACGCAGAACACACCGGCCTTGAACCACTTCGTCAGGTTCTCCTCCTCTGGAGCCACGCCGCCGGTCACCATGATCTTCGACCAGGGCATCGGGGCCTTCAAACCCTTCACCATGTTCGGACCTACCACGTCGCCGGGGAATACCTTCGTCAGGTCGCAACCCAACTCCTGGGCCTTACCGATCTCGCTCACGGTCATACAACCCGGGCAGTAGGGCACCAGACGACGATTGCATACGGGGGCGATGTCGGGATTGAACAACGGACCCACCACGAAGCAGGCACCCAGCTGGATGTAAAGGGAAGCCGTAGGAGCATCGACCACAGAACCGACACCTAATGCCAGTTCAGGGCACTCCTTGTCGGCCCACTTCACCAGCTCGCCGAAGATCTCGTGGGCGAAGTCGCCGCGGTTGGTAAACTCGAAGGCACGGACGCCACCCTCGTAGCAGGCCTTCACCACATTCTTACAAGTCTCGAGGTCCTTGTGATAGAAGACGGGCACCATACCAGTGTCACCGATCTTCTTCAGGACAGCTATCTTATCAAACTTTGCCATAATTATCGAAATAACAATAATGTAATATCGGACTATCTCTGGACACGACCGCTGGCATTGCCGCCAGCCAGACTCTCTACTTCATCTACAGATACGAGATTGAAGTCACCATTGATGGTGTGCTTCAGGGCAGAAGCTGCCACGGCGAACTCGAGAGCCTCGCCCTGGGTAGCCTTTGTCAGCAGACCGTGGATCAGACCGCCGGAGAACGAGTCACCACCACCCACACGGTCAATGATCGGATTGATCTCATAACGCTTAGACTGATAGAACTCCTTACCGTCGTAGATCAGGGCCTTCCAGCCGTTGTACGTAGCACTGAACGACTCACGAAGCGTAGAGACGACATACTTGAAGCCAAACTCCTGCATCATCTGCTTGAAGATGCCCTCGTAGCCGGCAGCATCGGTCTTGCCACCCTCAACGTCGGCGTCGGGCTTGAAGCCGAGACAGAGCTCTGCGTCCTCCTCGTTGCCAATGCAGACATCCACATATTTCATAAGCGGGCGCATGATGCTGATGGCCTTCTCTGAGGTCCACAGCTTCTTGCGGAAGTTCAGGTCAACAGAGACGGTCACGCCGTGACGCTTGGCTGCCTCACAGGCCAGCTTCGTCAGTTCGGCTGCCTTGTCAGAGATGGCGGGTGTGATGCCGCTCCAATGGAACCAGGATGCACCTTCCATCACCTTGTCGAAGTCGAAGTCTGCGGGGGATGCCTCTGCGATGGATGAGTGTGCACGGTCGTAAATCACCTTCGAGGGGCGCATCGAGGCACCCGTCTCGGCATAGTACAGACCGATACGGTCACCGCCACGGGCGATGAACTCTGTGTTGACGCCATAACGGCGCAGGGCGTTGACGGCAATCTGTCCGATCTCGTGCTTCGGCAGCTTGCTGACGAAATAAGCCTCGTGGCCGTAGTTAGCCACCGAGATAGCTACGTTTGCCTCACCACCGCCGGGGATGATGCGGAATGATTCACTCTGGATGAAACGGTCGTTTCCTTGTGGAGACAGGCGGAGCATGATCTCGCCCAATGTTACGATTTTAGCCATTTTCTTTTTCCTTTTTTAATTATTATAATATGTAAATAAATTGATTTTCAGTTTGCGACCACAAAGTTAGCAACTATTTCTGACTTACACAAATATTTTAAGGGATTTAAAGGAAAAAAATACGGAAACGATTACATGATTTCGTTTACGTACACAATTTTCGTTTTTAGTTTGTTTATTTCGCGGAATTATCGTACCTTTGCACACAATTAGGAACAATTTTGATAAAAATGGCAAAAGAGATCATCACCATCAAGGATATCGCAGCCCGTGCAGGTGTGTCGACGGGAACGGTAGACCGTGTGCTGCACAAGCGTCCGAACGTCAGTAAGTCGGCACTCGACAAAGTGAACAAGGCCCTGGAGGAACTGGATTATCGTCCGAACATGTACGCCTCTGCCCTCGCCTACAACAAGACCTACAACTTTTACGTGGTGCTGCCGAAGCACGAGCAGGAGGCCTACTGGGACGAGATCGAGGAGGGTGCGCAGGCCTGTACCGACTTCCGCAGGGACTTCGGCATCAACCTGAAGTTCGTGTATTACGAGCGTTTCAACAACGCCAACTTCACCAGGATGGTGCGTGAGTTCTTTTCGGCTAAAATTGACGGTGTGGTAATCGTGCCAACAACGCTGGAGCAGACCGCCCGTTTCACGGAGAAGTTGACGGAACGGCAGATACCCTACGTGCTGCTCGACTCGTATATGCCCGACCTGAAGCCGCTGACGTTTTTCGGACAGGACTCGTTCGCCAGCGGATACTTCGCAGCGAAGATGCTGATGCTCATTGCCAATAAGGAGAAGGAGGTGGCTCTGATGAAGCAGACACGCGACGGACGCGTGGGATCGAAGCAGCAGGCTAACCGTGAAACGGGCTTCCGTCACTATATGGTGGACCACTTCCCTGAAATCAAGATTACTGAGGTAGACCTGCCGTTGGACGAGGAAAAGAAGGACTACGACGGCATTCTGGAGAAGTTCTTCAAGGAGCATCCGCAGGTGCACCACTGCATCACGTTCAACTCGAAGGCGCATCTCGTGGGGTCGTTCCTGCAGAAGACCAACCGGAGGAACATCCAGATCATGGGCTATGACATGGTGCCGAAGAACGTAGAGTGCATCCACAACGGCAGCATCTCGTTCCTCATCGCCCAGCACGCCTACCAGCAGGGCTATGCCAGTATCGATGCCCTGTTCAACGCCATCGTGATGAAGCGTCAGGTGAATCCCGTGAACTACATGCCCATCGAGATCCTGACGAAGGAAAACGTGGACTTCTATCGCAGAACGGCAATATGATATAAGATTGATTACTAAAACAAATAAAAAAGGAAATGGAACAAGCTACTTATTTAAAGATTAATCCAGCAGATAGCGTGGTGGTCTGTCTGCAAGCGAAAATGAAGGGTGAGATTATCGAGGTGGACGGTCAGCAGATTACCGTCAGTCAGGACACACCAGCAGGACACAAAGTGCTGATCAAGGATGTGAAGAAGGGAGAAGACATCATCAAATATGGCTATCCCATCGGTCACGCCCGTGAGAATCTGAAGGCTGGCGACTGGGTGAACGAGAACAACCTGAAGACCAATCTCTCCGGCACACTCGAATACACGTACAAACCTGTAAACGAAGAACTTAGCATCAAGAAGGAGAACCGCACCTTCAAAGGCTATGTGCGTAAGAACGGTGATGTAGGCGTGCGCAATGAGATTTGGGTAGTACCTACCGTCGGCTGTGTGAATGGCATCGCCGAACGCCTCGTGAAAGAACTGAAGCGCGAGACCCATGAGGAGGGTGTTGACGCCATCTACGCCTGGCATCACAACTACGGCTGTTCGCAGCTCTCGGGCGACCACGAGAACACCCGTAAGGTGCTGCGCGACATCTGTCTGCACCCCAATGCCGGTGCCGTGCTCGTGCTGAGTCTCGGCTGCGAGAACAATCAGCCTGACGACTTCATGGCGATGCTGGGCGACTATGACAAGGACCATATCAAACTGCTCGTCACCCAGAAGGTGGACGATGAGATGGAGGCCGGTATGGCCATCCTGCATGAACTGTACGACATCGCCAAGCAGGACAAACGCGAGGAGGTGCCCGTGAGCAAGCTCCGCGTGGGTCTGAAGTGTGGCGGTTCCGACGGTTTCTCCGGCATCACGGCCAACCCGCTCGTAGGAGAGTTCTCCGACTGGCTCGTGGCTCAGGGCGGTACTTCGGTACTGACAGAAGTGCCTGAGATGTTTGGTGCAGAGACCATCCTGATGAACCGCTGCCGTACGGAAGAGTTGTTCAACCAAACGGTCTCGATGATCAATAACTTCAAAGAGTATTTCCTTTCGCATGGCGAGCCTGTGGGTGAGAATCCCAGTCCGGGCAACAAGGCTGGCGGCATCTCCACCCTTGAGGATAAGGCGCTCGGGTGTACGCAGAAGTGCGGTAAGGCCCCTGTGAGTGGTGTGATGGAGTATGGCGACCGTCTGCAGAACACGGGTCTGAATCTGCTCTCCGCTCCTGGCAACGACCTTGTGGCGGCTACTGCCCTCGCCTCATGCGGTTGTCATATCGTGCTCTTCACCACGGGACGCGGCACGCCCTTCGGCACGTTCGTGCCCACGATGAAGATCGCAACCAATCCCGACCTTGCACGCCGCAAACAGAACTGGATCGACTTCTCGGCAGGTCAGCTTATCGAAGGCCGTACCATGCAGGAGCTTGTGCCTGAGTTCATCGACAAGGTGCTGGCCGTCGCCAGTGGCGAACAGGCCCGCAACGAGGCCAATGACTATCGCGAAATCTCCATCTTCAAGAATGGAGTAACCTTGTAAAGGTGAAAAGGTAAAAGGGTAAAAAGGTGAAGAAAGGGCTGTTCGCATTATCGCCGTTGATGGTGTTCATCGCCTTCTATTTAGTCACCAGCATTGTCGCTGGTGACTTCTACAAGATACCCATCACGGTGGCGTTCATGGCGTCGAGCATCTATGCGATTGCGGCATTCAGAGGAAAGCCTCTGAAACATAGGGTCAACCTCTTCAGCCGTGGGGCGGCCACTGAACAGATGATGCTGATGATCTGGATTTTCATACTGGCAGGAGCCTTTGCCCACGCCGCCAAGGCGATGGGCTGTATCGACGCCACGGTAAACCTGACATTCGCCCTGTTACCTCCCAAAATGATCTTGACAGGAATGTTCTTAGCGGCCTGTTTCGTGTCGATTTCCATCGGCACCAGCGTCGGTACCATCGCTGCCCTCGTACCCATCGCTGTAGGCGCAGCCATCGAGACGCATACGGATCCGGCCCTGATGACCGCCATCATCGTAGGCGGCTCGTTCTTCGGCGACAACCTCTCGTTCATCTCCGACACGACCATCATGGCAACGCAGACACAGGGCTGTAGGCTGAGCGACAAGTTCCGTGTGAACAGTTTCATCGTCTTCCCAGCAGCCCTGTTAGTGGCCGTCTGTTATCTGTTGATGGGCGACCTTGTGGCTCCACCTGATAAGATGACACAGGTGGAATGGGTGAAGGTCATCCCTTACCTCGTCGTGCTCATCACCGCCATCTTCGGCATGAACGTGATGGCCGTGCTCACGCTGGGTATCCTGTTAACAGGAGTGATCGGCATATTCACAGGTTCGATAGACCTCTACGGTTGGTTTGGCAGTATGGGTGAAGGCATCCTCTCGATGGGCGAACTAATCATCGTGACGATGATGGCAGGCGGCATGCTCGAACTCATCCGACAGCAGGGTGGCATCAACTTCATCATCCGCCAGCTCACACGCCACGTCAGCAACAAACGGGGAGCAGAGCTGAGCATCGCCGTGCTCGTGTCGCTCGTAAATGTATGTACGGCCAACAATACGGTGGCCATCCTGACCGTCGGAGATATCTCCAAACAGATCGGCGACCGCTTTGGCGTAGACAACAGGAAGTGCGCCTCAATCCTCGACACGTTCTCGTGTACCGTCCAGGGGATGCTCCCGTACGGTGCCCAAATACTTATCGCCGCAGGACTGGCCTCGCTGAGTCCGGTAAGCATCATCCCCTACCTCTATTATCCGTTCGTGTTAGGCGTCGTAGCCCTGCTGTCGATCCTGCTGCGCTATCCTCGCCGCTACTCTTAAATATTGTAAATAAAAACTAGCCCTGTGGATATTGTTCAGAGAAACCTGTTTCTGCTCCTGAGGAGCGGTGCTTTCCAGACGACGGAAGACTTAGAACCTATGTCGGCCTTTAAGTGGGGACGTCTGTATCAGCTGACCGTCATGCACAACATCGTTCCATACGTCTACGACGGCATCATCCGCAACAAGAACCAGTTCTTCTTGCACCTAACGGAGAAGCAGCAGAAAGATTGGGAGAAGGCCATCGCCGACTATCGGGCAAAGGAGAGAAAGCAAAACGAGGATGAAGAAGACGAGTTCCTGCGTCCTGACCGTCTGACGAACCCCCTGCTCAACAAACGGCTGCAGGATATCCTCGATGACGAGCACTCCGACGTGACCAACCGTCAGCTGCTGATGATCCTTATCCGCGTGGTACGCCATCTGTTCAATGAGGGCATGCCCATCCGCCATTTGACTGAACTCGGGATATTCCTGCGAAAGAGCAGACAACGGATTGATTTTCAAGATGTTAACAAATGGATAAAACGTCTGAGACTCACGCAGATGACACAACTATCTGGTGAATTTCTCATCCAATTGTTCGGTTTTACAGAAGACGAGATCCCCTTCCTAAATAATCGGAAAGAGAAGCGGATAGACCGTATCGCACAGGAACTGATCGAGTTTACGGACACCCGTTCTCAGGACTGGTATTTTTCCCAGCAAGACGGTGGTATCTTCGTACACAACACTAACTCATCGGCCACATTTAGTCATGTCAGACGTTCTGCCCGATATTTCAAATACTATCCCTCGGAGAGTGTCACGAACTTCTTCTCATCGTTCGTCCACTCGCTCTCGCACATAGAAGAGTAGAAAAATTTACGATTTACGGATTTAATGTCTGAAGCGTATTTCTCGGAGGCCATGACGCCCTATGAAACGGCTCTTGTCCACATAGCCGCTGATACCCACGATACGCCCCTTACTCGTGTACTGCCACATGGTGATATCCCTGCCGTCGGCCAGTACGGGTTCTTCCTCCGTGTACATCGCAATCATCAGTTTGTAATCGTCAATCTGACCCAGCAGATGCCTGTTGTAGAAATTTCGGAAGGTATAGAGCAGCGGCGGCTGGCGATAGGTGCGCTCCACCATTCCCAGGAAACGGAAGAGTGAGTCGCAGAACTCATTGTCAGGAAGTCCGCCCGTCGTCTCAATATCAATCATCGGAATGAGGTCCTGCTCGCCTGGCAGGCATTGTGTCTTGAAGTTCTCCAACTGTTGCGCTAGGGGTGTCTTCGGACGGAAGAAATGATACGATCCCACCTTCAGTCCGTAGCGATGGGCCAGTTCAATGTTACGCTCATAGCGCTCGTCGATACGGTCGCCACCCTCCGTGGCCTTTAGATAGACATACGCCATCTTCGTGTTCTCACCTACCGTTTCCCAGAACACCTGCCCCTGATAGTGCGACAGGTCGATGCCGTGCACATGGCCACACGTATCCTCACACATGATATTCGGATCGAAGTCAGGGTCGTTCAGTCGCGGGTCTACCGGCTGGATGACAACCGTACGCTTGTGCGAGGCCTTCTTGAGATGATGTCTCTTGACTACCTTATGTGTCTTGGTATGACGTCTCTTATTTACTTTCGACCGATGGGCAGACACTTCGCCAATCGCCATCATGGCTACCAACATCGCCAGCAGTATATATAGTTTTCTCATGTTCGTTTCTGTTCGTTATATTTATTCTCTTTATCGTGAATAATTACCTTGATCCTTGAAATACGATGGCCGTCGAGTTCTGTCACCTCAAAGGTGAAGTTCTTATAATTCAGTCGTTCATGCTGCTCAGGGAAGTCGCCCTTGATCTCCAGCAGCAGTCCTGCCAGCGAATCTGCATCGCCTTCCACATCCTCGAACGTATCATCGTCAAGATCAAAGATCTTGAAGAAATCACTCAAAAGCGTCTTACCCTCAAACACAAAGGTGTTGGCATTGACGCGGGTATAACTCTTCTCTTCCTCGTCGTACTCATCGTTGATCTCCCCCACAATCTCCTCGAGGATATCCTCCAGGGTAATGATGCCGCTGGTCCCGCCAAATTCGTCGACCACGATAGCGATGTGCACCTTGTTCTCCTGGAAATCGCGCAGCAAATCGTCGATCTTCTTCGTCTCAGGCACGAAATAGGGCGGACGGATGAGCGACTGCCATCGGAACGACGACGGTTTGGAGAGATGCGGAAGCAGATCCTTGATATACAGGATGCCACGGATGTTGTCAATGGAGCCCTGATAGACGGGAATACGCGAATAATTGTTCTCTACGATGCACTTCAGCACATCGGGGAACGTCGAGCGGAAGTTGAGGTCGACCACATCCTGACGGCTGGTCATCACCTCCTTGGCCGTCTCATCTCCAAAGCGTACTATACCTTCGAGCATGTTCTTCTCCTCACGCAGCTCATCCTCATCGGTCAGTTCAAGCGCCTGTTCCAGATCGTCGACACTCAGCACGTGGTTCTCCTTTTGCACCACCTTCCCTGCCAGAATGCCTGAGCGGATGAGCACGGACGACAGTGGATAGAACACCCCACGGAGCCGTTTGATGCCAGGGGCAGAGAAACGGCAGAAGGCCAGCGCATGCTGTGTGGCATAGACCTTCGGCATGATCTCTCCGAAGAGAAGTAGGAGGAAAGTGAGCAAGACGGTGATGACGAGAAACTGCAACCAATAGGCATTGCCGAAGTCGACGACATGGCTGATGACATAGTTGCAGAGCATGATAATCGTCACGTTCACCAGGTTGTTCGTGATAAGTATCGTAGCCAGCGTACGCTCCGAGTCGCCACGCAACTCTGTTATCACACGGTCGGCATCGTTCTTGTCCTCGTCAAGTTCGTTGAGATCCTTGGGCGAGAGGGAGAAGAAGGCAATCTCTGAGCCTGATGCATAGCCGGAGAAAACGAGGAGTATGCACGCCAGAATGGCACACACGATTGACCCTATTGTGGGAACCAAGAGAGTAACTTCGCTGAAGAGTTGTTGAAGATAGTCCATCATCAGAACGGCAGTCCCTCGTCAGGCTTAGTATCTGGCTGAGGAGCAGCCAACGGTTCATTGACAACCCCTGCGGCCGCAGGCTTAGGCGACAGCAACTCTATGTTGTCTGCCCAGATCTCCGTCGCATAGCGGCGCTGTCCCTGTTTATCATCATATGTCGTATAACGGATACGTCCTTCCACGTAGAGCTTGTCGCCTTTATGCACATACTTCTCTATTATTTCGGCCATACGGCGCCAGAGGATCACGTTGTGCCAGTCGGTATGGTCAGGCACCTGCGTGCCGTTCTGCAACGTATAGCCACGCTCTGTCGTTGCCAGACGGATGCGTGCGACAGCCACACCCTGGTCTACATATCTCACCTCGGGCTCCTGCCCGACATTGCCTATCAACATTACCTTGTTCATAGCATTCAGTCTTTGAATTGATTATTTAGCATAGCCGAGGAAGCGGAACTTGAAGTTCTTTCCTTTGGCGGATGGGAACTGGCTACGCTCATCCACACGGTCACGCAGATAGTCGATGATGCGCTCATAGCAGTCCATGCCGGATGCAGCCTTCATACGGGCCACGAACAGCGTGTCGCGGTACTGAAACTTACCTGTTCCGGGCACAAGCAGCACACGCTTGAAGTTCACCGACCCCTCATACCAACCCTCGCACACCTCATTGAGACGTGTCAGTACAGGCGACTGAGCCTTTGCTGCCGGACTTTCGTGAACAGCTTTTTTCTCTTTGAAATCCTGCATAGTAGCAGCCTCGGTCTTGATCACGATGAAATAGACCCTCGGGTGAATCTTATACCGCTTGGGATAATAAACATCACTGGCGGCATAATCTCTGACGTCAGCCTCCAACTCGGGTGTCATGTCTATCTCGTCAATAGATTTGAGGAAATCGATAGCCTCATCTACTGTGGAAACGAACGTTTCACGGTCAAAATATCTAAGATACAAATTCATCTGAAAAAAGTTGTTTTCCTAATAAGAGAGCGGAAAACGGGACTCGGACCCGCGACCCCAACCTTGGCAAGGTTGTGCTCTACCAACTGAGCTATTTCCGCATTAAAAAGTGTGAAGAGGAGGAGACTCGAACTCCCACGTCGCAATTGACACTACCCCCTCAAAGTAGCGCGTCTACCAATTCCGCCACCTCTCCAACAAAGAGCTGAATAAAAAAGAGTGCCCAGAACAGGACTCGAACCTGCACGCCTTGCGGCACACGCACCTGAAACGTGCGCGTCTACCAATTCCGCCACCTGGGCATTTTTACATGAGGGCCATTCCCTGATGTCTCTTTTTTGTTCAACAAGTGAGCGGAAAACGGGACTCGGACCCGCGACCCCAACCTTGGCAAGGTTGTGCTCTACCAACTGAGCTATTTCCGCTTGTCTACCTTCGAAATATGTTCGGAATTCCGACTTTCGGAAGGTGCATTTCTCTAAATGCGGTGCAAAGGTAATGCTTTTTTTGGAACTGGCAAACTTTTTGGACGTTTTTTTTTCAAAAAAACTGCTAATCCATCCGATTTTTGTAGTCTGAGTAGTCAAATTCGCGCAGGATTTCCAGTTTTCCGTCCTCATGCAGCATCCCGATGGAGGGATGGCGCACACCGTTGAACATGTTCGTCTTCACAGTCGTGTAGTGAATCATATCCTCGAAGATCACCTCCTCGCCCACCTGCAGTTCATGGTCGAACTGCCAGTACTCCATGAAGTCGCCGCTCAGGCAACTGTTACCGCCCAATCTATAGCCACTCGCCCCATGCTCTGCCCCACGCACTTCTGGAAAGTACGGCATCTCCAGGCAGTCGGGCATGTGACAGGTGAAGCTGACGTCGAGGATAGCAGTGCGGATGCCCTTGTCCTCCACAATATCCACCACATGCGAGACCAACGGCCCCGTCTGCCAGGCGAAGGCGCTGCCAGGTTCGAGGATTACCTTCAGCCACGGATAGCGCTCATGGAATCCCTGCATCAGTCGGATGAGCAGGTCCACATCGTAGTCCTTGCGTGTCATCAGATGGCCGCCGCCAAAATTGATCCACTCCAACTGTGGGAACCAGCGCGAGAACTTCTCCTCGATATGTCCGAGTGTGCGCTCGAACACTTCTGCCCCGCTCTCGCAATGGCAATGGCAATGGAAACCCCGGATATCCTCTGG
Organism: Prevotella sp.; assembly: GCA_017474845.1. Classification (GTDB taxonomy): domain Bacteria; phylum Bacteroidota; class Bacteroidia; order Bacteroidales; family Bacteroidaceae; genus Prevotella. Next base: position 40,676 of record JAFVGS010000048.1, on the reverse strand, counting down.
CAACTGCTCCGGCAGCTTGTCAGCCGTCACGCCGAATCGCGTACCAGGTGCGCAGGGATTATAGAGCAGCGTCTCCACCTCCGAATACTCCGGATTCACACGCAGGCCCAGCGACACGCCTGCAGCCCGCTCGTGGAACCGCTCGTACTGCGATAGCGAGTTGAACGTCAGGTGAGACGAACAAGCGACGATGGCATCGAACTCCTCATCGGTATAGGCAGGCGAATAGGTATGTGCCGGTGCCCCAAAGGCCTCGTAGGCCAACCGAGCCTCTGCCAGTGAACTGGCGGTGGTCGAACGGATATACTCCCTGAAGATGGGGAAGGTCTTCCACAGGGCAAAGGCCTTGAAGGCGAGGATTACCTCTATATCTGCTTTCGCCGCAACTCCAGCGATAAGCGTCAGGTTGCGGCGAAGTTTCTGCTCCTCTATAATATAAATAGGTGTCGGCATTATTGTTTGAGTGGAATGAGAACGCTAAACGTACTGCCCTCTCCCTCGACGGACTCGACGGTACAATCGCCGCCATTCTTTCGGGCAAAGTCCTGACAGAGCTGCAAGCCCAGTCCAGAACCTTCCTCACCGCCAGTACCATAAGTAGTTTCACCTTTATGGAAGATGCTGCCGAGGCGGTCAGCGGCGATACCCACGCCGTGATCGCGGACGCTGACCTTGGCAAAGTCGCCTTCCGTAGCCATAATGATCTCGATGGAGGAATTCTCCGGCGAGAACTTGATGGCGTTAGAGAGGAAATTGCGCACGACGGTCTTCAGCATGTCGTTGTCCGCCTCCACTTTCATCGAGCCCCCGACCAGTTGCAGGTCCAGCTTGATATGCTTCGTGGCAGCGATAGCTTCGAAGATCTCCACCACGCCGGGGATGATGTCGTTCAGGTCGAGCTCCTGCTTCACTACCGTCAGACGGCCCGTCTGACTCTTCGTCCATTTCAGCAGGTTGTCTAACAGGTCGTGCACTTCCTCCGACTCGCGATTGGCCTGGTCGAGCAACATATAGAGCTCCGGTCCCACGGTCTCAGGCGAGGCGGAAGCTACCACGAGGTTCAGCACCATACGGATGCTAGCCATGGGCGAGCGCAGGTCGTGGGCGATGACGGAGTACATCTTGTCGCGGTTGTTCAGCGTGGCGCGCAGTTCCTGGTTCTGCTTCTCGATGATGCGCTTGGCAGCCACGAGCGATATCTGCTGGGTCACACGCATCACGAGCTCTTCCTTGTTGAAGGGCTTCGTCAGGAAGTCGCTGGCTCCCACCTGGAAACCGTGCACGAGATCTTGCGGTGTGTTCAGAGCAGTCAGGAAGATAATGGGTATCTCCTTCGTCTCATCGTCCTTCTTCAGCACGACGGCCGTGTCAAAGCCGTTGATGTCGGGCATCATCACGTCTAGCAGAATCAGGTCGGGATGCTCCTTCTTAGCCATCTCGATGCACGTCGTACCATTGTTGGCGGTACACACCTGAAACTTCTGATTCGCCAACAGAATCTTGAGCAGCAACACGTTGCTGACCACATCGTCGACTATCAGTATCTTGTAATCGCTCGGATTTAATTTAGCTTCAAACGTCTCAACTGTATCCATTTGCAGTCAGTAATGTTCATAATTTCGGTTGCAAATATAGCACTATTATTTGAAATCTCCAAACAAATGCGCTGTTTTTTGCAAAAAAATCACTCAACAGTCACCGATTTTGCGAGGTTTCTCGGCTGATCTACGTTCTTTCCTTTGCAAACGGCCACGTGATAGGCCAGCAGTTGCAGGGGGATTGTGGCCACCAGCGGTTCCAGGCATTCCTGCACGTCGGGCAGTTCAATCACCTCGTCGGCGATCTTCGTTATCACGTCGTCGCCTTTCGACACAAGGGCAATCACCCTGCCATGCCGTGCCTTGATCTCCTGGATGTTCGACAGCACCTTCTCATACATCGCATTGTGCGTTGCGATCACCACCACGGGCATGTCTGAGTCGATGAGTGCGATGGGGCCGTGCTTCATCTCCGCGGCGGGATAGCCCTCAGCGTGGATATATGATATTTCCTTCAGCTTCAGCGCTCCCTCAAGGGCTACAGGATAGGAGAATCCGCGACCCAGGTAGAGGAAGTTATGGGCGTATGTAAAGGTGCGTGCGAGGTCGGCCACCTTGTCGTTCGTCTGCAGCACCTCTCGGATCTTCACGGGTATCTCGCTCAGGCCCTTCACGATCTTCAGATACTCCTGGCGATTCACCGTACCCTTTGCCTCGCCCATCGCTAAGGCAATCATCGTAAGCACCGTCACCTGGCCCGTGAAGGCTTTCGTCGAAGCCACACCGATCTCCGGCCCTACATGGATATACGTACCTGTGTCCGTGGCCCTGGGGATGCTCGAACCGATGGCGTTGCAGATGCCGTAGATGAAAGCGCCTCTCTCCTTGGCCAGCTGCACGGCGGCTAGCGTGTCGGCCGTCTCACCACTCTGCGAGATGGCAATCACTACGTCGCCCTTGCCCACTACGGGATTCCTGTATCTGAACTCCGAGGCATATTCCACCTCGACGGGTATGCGGCAGAGCGTCTCAATGATCTGCTTGCCGATGAGTCCGGCATGCCACGATGTGCCGCAGGCCACTATTACCACACGTTTCGCCTCCAGCAGCTGACGGCGGTAGTCTATCAGCGCCGAGAGCGTCACATGGTCGGCCTCCACGTTCACACGGCCGCGCATGCAGTTCGTCAAGCACTCCGGCTGCTCAAAGATCTCCTTCAGCATGAAGTGCGGATAGCCGCCCTTCTCGATCTGTCCGAGGTCGATGTCTACGGTCTTCACCTTCAGTTCCTGGTCCTCGCCGAGGATGTTCACCACGTGCAGTTCCTGTCCCAGCCGGATCACGGCAATGTTACCGTCCTCCAGAAAAACAACTTTGTCCGTATACTCCACGATGGGGCTGGCGTCGGAGCCTAAGAAAAACTCGTCCTCGCCGATACCCACGACCAACGGACTCTGCTTGCGGGCGGCGATGATCTGCGAGGGATCATTCTTGTCAAGTACGGCGATGGCATAGGCGCCGATCACCTGATAGAGCGCCACCTGTACGGCCGTCAGCAGGTCGAGCTGCTTGTGATCCTTGATATACTCTATCAACTGCACCAACACTTCGGTGTCAGTGTCGCTGATGAAGTGCACGCCCTTCGCTTCCAGTTTCGTTTTCAGGTCAGCATAGTTCTCGATGATACCGTTGTGGATGATGGCGAGGTTCTTCGACTCAGAATAGTGCGGGTGAGCGTTTCTGCTGGAGGGTTCGCCGTGGGTGGCCCAGCGCGTGTGGGCGATGCCCACGCAGCCGCTCACGTCCTTGTCGGCACAGTATTCCGTCAGGTTGTCCACCTTGCCCTTCGTCTTGTACACGTTCAGGTCGCCGCCAGCATTGATCAGAGCCACGCCGGCACTATCATAGCCGCGATACTCCAGCCGTCTCAGTCCCTTGATGAGGATGGGATATGCATCCTTTTTACCAATATATCCTACGATTCCACACATACTTGTCTCTCCGTTTTGTTCTACATATTTTAAATTTGGCTGCAAAATTACTAAAAAACTATCAACTATCAACCATAAATACTGAACTTTTTTTCAGGTTTATTGCTACTTTTTTCACTATGATAGTTATGAAGAAACAATTTGCATGTCAAAGAATCTAATTGCTGACACTATGTCAACTTATTGGCTGACTCCAGTCAACTGGTTCGCTGACTTAAGTCAACTAATTGGTTGACATATGTCGACAAACGGTTTAAACAGCCTAAGCCATCAGTTTCATCCGTAAGGACTGTCAATCAACAGACATAAAAAAATCCCGAAGCGGTTATGCGCCCCGGGAATCAGATGATTATAATACGATTAGAGATCGTTGTAATTCTGTACGTTGAAGGTCGAAGTGCGCATGTCGCCCGTCTCATAGCCGCGTTTCAGCCAACGCTTGCGCTGGTCGGAGGTGCCGTGAGTGAATGACTCGGGCGTGGCGCGGCCCTGGGCCTTCTTCTGCAGCCAGTCGTCGCCGATGGCCTTGGCCAGCTCGAGACCCTTCTCCAGATCGCCATACTCCATCGAGTGGTTCATCTTGTCCTCGTAGTGGGCCCAGACACCGGCGTAGTAGTCGGCCAACAGCTCGAGGCGCACGCTGATTTTGTTAGCATTCACCTTGTCAGTCTGATTCATCTGAGCATGGGCCTTCGAGAGGGTACCCGTGAGATATTCCACGTGGTGTCCGATCTCATGGGCGATGACGTAGGCATAGGCGAAGGTGTTGCCCTCGACGCCAAGCTGGCGCTTCATCTGGGTAAAGAATGATAGGTCGATGTATAGCTTCTGGTCGCCAGAGCAATAGAAGGGACCTACGGCTGCCGTGGCGTTACCACAGGCAGAGTTCACCTGATTGGTGAAGAGCACAAGCGTCGGAGATGTGTAGGTGGCACCCATCTGTTCGAACACGGGTCCCCACACGTCTTCCGTCGAGGCGAGGATCTTCTTACAGTCGCTAGCCAACGCCTGTTCCTCCTCAGTGAAGTTCTGCTCATCGACGGTCTCCGTGCGCTGAGCCATCTGCTCCTGGGCTGCCTGCAGGCCAGCCGAGAGGGGGTCACCTCCACTCATCCAGGCAAACAGGGCTGCGATGATCACTGCGCCGATGCCACCACCAGCTACTGCTTTTCCGCTAATTCCGCGGCGGTCTTCCACGTTGGAACTTTCTCTTCTTCCGTCTAATTTCATAATGTTTAAGCTTTTAAGTTTATAATGTTAAATGTTCAATCTTCAATGTTCAATCATCTTACTGTCATATGGAAACAGCCCTGCTTCACCTCATACTTGATGTAGCAGCGATCTTGTTCTCGCATGTCGCGCAGCACCTCGGAGAGCACCCACTTCAGCGTGTCGTTGCGCACCTCACGGCGATGGGGACCGTCGGGGTTCTCGACCGTCTTGTAGCGGTTGTAGCAGATGTCGAAGGTGGTGCCGTAAAGATGGCAGGAGTTCTCCGTTGCATTGCCGTTGCGCCGACGGAGCTTCGCCACATCCTCCTGCGAACGGAGTACGCTGGTGACGATGATCTTATGCAGGGGCACGCCCTTGACATAGAGGCTGTCGAAGAAAGCCTGGCCGATGTCCTGCAACAATACGGCGGCACGCGGCACAAGATAAGGAATACTTGAATAGAGCGGGTCGACGTGATAATAGGGGTTTGCACCGACATAGACCAGTTCGCGTTTGCGCGACTCGGCATCCTCGCGGTTTGCCACAGGCGTGACACCCCAGCGGTTGGCGGCGGTGAGCTGGAGGCCGTTGGTATCGGGGAAGGCGACGGCGTAGTTAGCGACGGAACGAATCTTGTGATATTTACGATTTACGGATTTGCGATTTACGATTTTGGGCTTCGCCAGAGTATTCTCACTCCTCACGCCACCCTCCACACTCCTCGCTACGGCCACCTGAGGGAAAGTCCATCGGATGCACGCAAGGAGCAAAACGACGGCCATAAATCCTAATAAATATGTCTTTTTTGTTAATCTCATGAATAATTTTCTCTTTTCGGGCACAAAGTTACAAACTTTTTTTGTAATTTTGCAACCAAAATAGAAAATTTGTATACAGATTGACCGAGAAACATATCGTATTGGAGGATATAGACCCCGTAACGTTCTACGGAGTTGGTAACGTACATCTGCAGATGTTGCGCTCTCTGTATCCGAAATTGCGGGTAGTGGCCCGTGATAATGTGATACGTGTGCTGGGCGATGAAGAGCAGATGGCCGCCTTCGAGGAGACGGCCGAGAAGATACGCCAGCACGTGCTGCAGTTCAACGCCCTGAAAGACGAGGACATCCTCGACATCGTAAAAGGAAAGCAACGTGACGAGGTGCCCGACGACGTGGTGTGCTACTCGATGTCGGGCCGTGCCATCAAGGCACGGAGCCTGAACCAGCAGCGGCTGATCGAGGCCTACAAGCAGAACGACATGGTGTTTGCCGTCGGTCCTGCGGGCACTGGCAAGACCTACCTCTCCATCGCCCTGGCCGTGAAGGCGCTGAAAGAGAAGTCGGCGAAGAAGATCATCCTCTCCCGCCCTGCCGTGGAGGCCGGCGAAAAGCTGGGATTCCTACCAGGCGACATGAAGGACAAGATCGACCCCTACCTGCAGCCACTCTACGATGCGCTGGAGGACATGCTGCCACAAGTGAAGCTGCAGGACATGATGGAGAAGCACGTGATACAAATCGCGCCTCTGGCATTTATGCGCGGACGGACACTCTCTGACGCGGTGGTGATCCTCGATGAAGCCCAGAACACAACGCCTGCACAGATCAGGATGTTCCTCACCCGTATGGGTTGGAATACAAAGATGATTATCACGGGCGACATGACGCAGATCGACTTGCCGCCGAAGGCGAAGAGCGGGCTCATCGAGGCCCTACATATATTAAATAATGTGGAAGGAATCGGCATCGTGAACCTCGACCGCTCGGACATCGTGCGCCACAAGTTAGTGACGAGAATAGTAAACGCATACGAAGAATACGATAAAGAAGTTAAGGAAGTTAAAGAAGTTAAAGACATATGAACAAAGCATTAACAAGAACTGAGTTCCAGTTCGAAGGACAAAAGAGCGTTTATCACGGCAAGGTCCGTGATGTGTACAACATCAACGACAAGCTGATGGTGATGGTGGCTACCGACCGTATCTCAGCTTTCGACGTCGTGCTACCAAAGGGCATACCCTTCAAGGGTCAGGTGCTCAACCAGATTGCCGCCAAGTTCCTGGATGCCACAACGGACATCTGCCCGAACTGGAAGTTAGCCACCCCGGATCCGATGGTGACCGTAGGTCTGAAGTGTGAGGGTTTCCGCGTAGAGATGATTATCCGATCAATCCTCACGGGTTCGGCCTGGAGAGAGTACAAGAACGGCTGTCGTGAACTCTGTGGCGTGAAGCTGCCAGACGGTATGAAGGAGAACGAGCGCTTCCCCGAGCCCATCATCACCCCGACGACCAAAGCCGACGAAGGCCACGACATGAACATCTCAAAGGAAGAGATCATCGCCCAGGGACTGGTGTCGGCAGAGGACTATGCCGTGATGGAGGACTATACACGCAAAATTTTCGCCCGTGGACAGGAAATCGCCGCCAAGCGCGGACTGATCCTCGTGGACACGAAGTATGAGTTCGGCAAGCGTGACGGCAAGGTGTATCTCATTGACGAGATTCACACGCCCGACTCCTCACGCTATTTCTATGCTGAGGGCTATGAGGAGAAGTTGGCAAAGGGCGAGCCCCAGCGTCAGCTCTCAAAGGAGTTCGTGCGCCAGTGGCTCATCGAGCACAACTTCATGAACGAGCCCGGACAGGTGATGCCGGAGATCACGGACGAGTACGCAGAGAGCGTTAGCGACCGCTATATCGAGCTCTATGAGCATATCGTAGGTGAACGTTTTGAACGTGAGACCAGCGATGAGGACATCGCCACACGTATCGAGAAGAACGTTAGCTCGTGGCTGAAAGCGTTTGAGAAGAGGTAAAAAGGTGAAAGGGTGAAAAGGTGAGTTACGGACAGGAGGTGATCAAGCCCTATGGCGAGGGCGAGAAGGCGAAGCAGGTGGAGGAGATGTTCGACAACATCGCACCATCCTACGACAAGCTGAACCACCGTCTGTCGTGGAACATTGACAAGGGCTGGCGAAGGAAAGCCATCCGACAGCTGGCACCTTTCAAGCCCCAGACCCTGCTCGACATCGCCACAGGAACTGGCGACTTCGCCATCCTCGCCGCAGAGATGCTCCGTCCGCAGAAACTCGTGGGAGCCGACATCAGCGAGGGCATGATGGAGATAGGACGGAAGAAAGTCCTTCAGAAGGGACTGCAGGACATCATCTCTTTCGACAAGGAGGACTGTCTGGCCCTCTCCTACGCCGATGAGAGTTTTGACGCCGTCACGGCCGCCTTCGGCATCCGTAATTTCGCCAGTCTCGACAGCGGACTGCGAGAGATGCAGCGGGTACTGAAAGAGGGAGGACACCTGAGCATCGTCGAACTGACCTCACCTGTCAGCTTCCCGATGAAACAGCTCTTCCACGTGTACAGCCATACGGTGCTGCCCGTCTACGGACGGATCATCTCCAAGGACACTAGCGCCTACAGCTATCTGACGAAGACCATCGAGGCCTTCCCGCAGGGAGAGCAGATGGTGGAGATCCTTCACAAGGCCGGATTCAGCGAGGCCAGCTTCAAGCGCCTCACTTTCGGCATCTGTACGATGTATTTCGCAACTAAATAGTAATTTGGATATGGACAGGTATGGTTTAATCGGTTACCCTTTGGGGCATTCATTCTCCATCAGCTACTTCAACCAGAAGTTTGCCGATGAGAAGATCAATGCCAAGTATGAGAACTATGAGATCTCAGACATCGATCAGTTGCCGGAGATCCTCGACAAGTACCCTGACCTGCGCGGGCTGAACGTCACCATCCCCTACAAGGAGAAAGTGATCCCGTTCCTCGACTCCCTCTCGCCAGAGGCAAGGGCCATCGGAGCCGTGAACGTTATCCGCGTCAAGCACGAGGGGAACGACACCATCCTGAAGGGATATAACAGCGACGTAATCGGCTTCACCCAGAGCATCGAACCCATGCTCGACAAGAAATGGCACAAGAAGGCACTCATCCTGGGAACGGGCGGAGCATCGAAGGCCATCAACTACGGACTGAAGTCACTGGGCATCGAACCCGTCTTCGTCAGCCGATACGAGCGTCCTGGTACCATCCAGTACGACAAGATCACGCCAGAGGTGGTGAAGGAGTACAACGTCATCGTGAACTGCACACCATTGGGAATGTATCCCAAAACGGAGGAGTGTCCGCAGCTTCCCTATGAGGCAATGGACAGCCACACCATCCTCTACGATCTGATCTACAACCCAGACCAGACGCTCTTCATGCGTAAGGGTGCTGAACATGGTGCCGATGTGAAGAACGGCCTTGAGATGCTGCTCCTGCAAGCCTTCGCCTCCTGGGAGTTCTGGCACGGAAAGGATAAATAAGCCACAGATTACACAGATTTAAAAAGATTATGACTGACAACAGATATATGATGCGAGGCGTGAGTGCAGCGAAAGAAGACGTGCACAACGCCATCAAGAATATCGACAAGGGTATCTTCCCACAGGCCTTCTGCAAGATTATCCCCGACATATTGGGCGGCGACCCTGAGTATTGTAACATCATGCATGCAGACGGTGCCGGCACAAAGTCGAGCCTCGCCTATATGTACTGGAAGGAGACGGGCGACCTCTCCGTGTGGAAGGGTATCGCTCAGGATGCCATCGTGATGAATACCGACGACCTGCTGTGTGTGGGTGCGGTGGATAACATCCTCGTCTCGAGTACCATCGGACGAAACAAGATGCTCGTGCCTGGTGAGGTGATCTCTGCAATCATCAACGGCACGGACGAGCTGTTGGCAGAGTTGCGCGAGATGGGCATCGGCATTTATCCCACAGGCGGTGAGACGGCCGATGTGGGCGACCTCGTGAGGACGATTATCGTCGATTCAACCGTCACCTGCCGCATGAAGCGTTCTGACGTCATCGACAATGCGAACATCCGTCCGGGCGATGTCATCGTCGGTCTTTCTTCCACAGGTCAGGCCACGTATGAGAAGCGCTACAACGGCGGTATGGGCTCGAACGGCCTCACCTCCGCCCGCCATGATGTCTTCGCCAAATACTTGGCAGAGAATTATCCAGAGAGTTACGACCACGCCGTACCCAATGAGCTGGTCTATAGCGGCAAATACAAGCTGACAGATGCTGTTGATGGCTCGCCGGTGGATGCAGGACAGCTGGTGCTTTCCCCCACACGCACCTATGCCCCAGTCATCAAGAAGCTGCTCGACGATCTGCGCCCAGAGATTCACGGTATGGTGCATTGCACAGGCGGTGCCCAAACCAAGGTGCTACACTTCGTAAGCGACAACTGCCGTGTCATCAAGGACAATATGTTCCCTGTGCCGCCGCTGTTCAAGGCCATCCACGAGTGCTCAGGCACAGACTGGAAAGAGATGTACCAGGTGTTCAATATGGGTCATCGCATGGAGATCTACGCGCGTCCGGAGATAGCCGATCAGGTCATCGCCCTCTCGAAGAGCTTCAACGTCGATGCCCAGGTGGTCGGCCACATCGAGGAAGGCAAGAAGAGCCTGACCATCAAGAGTGAGTTCGGAGAATTCACATATTAACAGTCAACTCTTAAATTAAGAAATGGAGAATAACAGCATATTACAAAAACTCGACGGCCTGGAGGCGCGCTTTGAGGAGGTGTCGACGCTGATTACCGACCCAGACGTGATTGCCGACCAGAACCGTTTTGTGAAACTGACTAAGGAATACAAGGACCTGGGCGACATCATGGACGCCCGCAAACGCTACATCGCCTGTCTCAACGGCATCAAGGAGGCCAAGGATATCCTTGCCAATGAGGACGATCCGGAGATGAAGGAGATGGCACGTGAGGAACTTGCCACCAACGAGGCCCTGCAGCCCAAACTGGAAGAGGAGATCAAGATTGCACTTATCCCCAAGGATCCTGAGGACGCGAAGAACGTGCAGATGGAGATCCGTGCAGGTACTGGTGGCGACGAAGCCTGCCTCTTTGCTGGCGATCTGTTCAAGATGTACAAGAGCTACTGCGACTCGAAAGGTTGGCAGTTGTCGATCACCAGCGTCTCTGAGGGTGCCGTTGGCGGCTATAAGGAAATCGACTTTGCCATCTCAGGGGCAGACGTCTATGGTACGCTGAAATATGAATCGGGCGTACATCGCGTGCAGCGTGTGCCTGCCACAGAGACGCAGGGACGTATGCACACCTCGGCGGCAACGGTGGCCGTATTGCCTGAGGCAGACAAGTTCGAGGTGCATGTGAACGAGGGTGAGATCAAGTGGGATACTTTCCGCAGTTCTGGTGCCGGTGGTCAGAACGTGAACAAGGTGGAGTCTGGTGTCCGTCTGCGCTATATGTGGAAAAACCCCAACACGGGTGAGACGGAAGAGATCCTCATCGAATGTACGGAGACGCGTGATCAGCCCAAGAACAAGGAGCGTGCCCTCTCGCGCCTATATACATTTATATATGATAAGGAGCATCAGAAGTATATGGACGATATTGCCAGCCGTCGTAAGAGCCTTGTCTCTACAGGTGACCGCTCGGCGAAGATCCGTACCTATAACTTCCCACAGGGCCGTGTGACAGACCACCGCATCGGCTACACTACGCACGACCTGCAAGGTTTCCTCGCTGGCGACATCCAGGCGATGATCGATGCCCTGACGGTGGCTGAGAATGCAGAGAGAATGAAAGAAACGGAGTTATAGAAGGAGTAAAGGAGTAAGTAAATATGACAAGAGAAGAATTAATTGCGCAAATCAAGGAGAAGCAGAGCTTCCTCTGCGTGGGACTCGATACGGACATCAACAAGATACCCAAGTGCATCATCGACGAGGCCAAGGAGAAAGACGGCGAAGACTATCTCTTCAGGGCACTCTGCGAGTTCAACGCCCTTATCATCGACGCCACAGCCCCCTACTGTGTCGCCTACAAGCCCAACCTCGCCTTCTATGAAGCATACGGTGTGGACGGCATCCTTGCCTTCGAAGCCACCGTCGATTATCTGAAGGAGGAATATCCCGACCACTTCATCATCGCCGACGCCAAGCGTGGGGATATCGGTAACACGTCGAAGATGTACGCCAAGACGTTCTTTGAGCAGTACGATGTGGATGCTCTTACCGTCGCCCCCTATATGGGTGAAGATTCCGTCACACCGTTCTTGGGTTATGACGGTAAGTGGGTAATCCTTTTGGCATTGACCTCGAACAAAGGCTCATACGATTTCCAGTTAACGGAGGATGCCCAGGGTGAGCGTCTCTTCGAGAAGGTGCTGAAGACCTCCCAGCAATGGGGCAATGACGAGAATATGATGTATGTCGTAGGCGCCACACAAGGCAAGATGTTCGAGGACATCCGCAAGGTAGCCCCCAACCATTTCCTGCTCGTACCTGGCGTTGGTGCCCAGGGCGGCAGTCTGGAGGAAGTATGCAAGTACGGAATGACTAAAGACTGCGGACTGCTCGTGAATTCTTCCCGTGGCATCATCTATGCCTCCAACGGTGAAGACTTTGCTGAGGTAGCTGCGCAGAAAGCCCAGGAGCTACAGCAGCAAATGGCAGAAGAACTGAAAAAGGTGGGATTCTAAGTCCTGCCTTCTTTGATATATGATAGAAGCAAAAATCATCAATGATCCGGTTTTCGGATTCATCAAGATACCACGCGGACTGCTCTACGATATCGTGGAGCATCCGTTGTTTCAGCGTCTGAACCGTATCAACCAGTTGGGGTTGGCCTCTGTGGTATACCCAGGCGCCAGACACACACGATTCCAACATTCATTAGGTGCCTTCCATCTGATGAGCGAGGCTATCATATCGCTCCAGCAGAAGGGCATCTTCATCTTCGATACGGAGGCGGAGGCCGTACAGGCAGCCATCCTCATGCACGACATCGGGCACGGACCGTTCTCACATGTGCTGGAAGACACGCTGATTCACGGCATCTCACACGAGGACATCTCACTGATGATGATGGAGGAGATGAATGACTACTTCAACGGTCAGCTGAATCTCGCAATCTCCATATTCAAGGGCAACTATCCCAAGAACTTCCTCCATCAGCTCATCTCCTCGCAACTCGACATGGACCGTCTGGACTATCTGCGCAGAGACTCCTTCTATACGGGAGTCACAGAAGGCAACATCGGCTCTGCCCGCATCATCAAGATGCTGAATGTCGTGGACGATACGCTGGTGGTCGACCAGAAAGGTATCTATTCATTAGAGAACTATCTCACCACCCGCCGGCTGATGTACTGGCAGGTGTATTTGCATCGTACTTGTGTGGCCTATGAGAAAGTGCTGGTCAACATGCTGCTCCGTGCCCAAGACCTCATCCGTCAGGGTAAAGAGGTATTCGCCACACCTGCCCTCTACTATTTCCTCAGCAATTATGTCGACAGAGACTGGTTCTTCAGCCATCCGGAGGCACTGAGGAACTATGAGGAACTCGACGACTCCGACATCTGGAGTGCCATGAAAGTATGGAAGCACCACGATGACAAAATCCTTTCCACCCTCGCCTCCGATATGCTCGACCGCAGGATCTTCAAGGTGGAGGTGCATGAGGAGTCCGTTGAGGAAAAGCGCATCAGGCAGATACAGGAAAACATCGCCAGTCAGTTAGACATCGCCATAGAAGACGCCCACTACCTGATGAACCTTTCCACCATCTCAAAAGACATGTATAACGTGGAAGATGACAGTATCGCAATTCTTTACAAAAACGGAGAAATCAAGGACATTTCTGAGGCTTCCGAATTGCTAAATGTTCAATTACTTTCTAAAAAAATAAGAAAATATTATCTTTGTTATCAACGTTTTGAATAATTTTTGCTATCTTTGCAAAATAATTAAAACTCTGAATATGGAATTTACAGCCAAACAGATTGCAGAATTTGTAGGTGGCCACGTTGAAGGAAACGAAAATGCCGCCGTCCACACGTTTGCAAAGATCGAGGAAGGGACACCTGGTGCCCTCTCTTTCCTATCAAATCCCAAATACACCCACTATCTATACGAGACGAAATCGAGCATTGTGCTTATTAACGAAGACGTCGAACTGGAGAAGCCTGTAGAAGCTACGCTCGTGCGTGTGAAGAACGCCTACGAGAGTGTCGCCCGTCTGTTGCAGCTCTATGAGTCGATGAAGCCTGCCAAGAAGGGGATCGACACTCTGGCGAGCATATCGCCCAGTGCGAAGATCGGCCAGGACGTCTATATCGGTGCCTTTGTGGTTATCGGCGACGGAGCTGTCATTGGCGATGGCACACAGATATATCCCCATACCGTCATCGGCGATGGCGTGACCATTGGTACGAAATGTCTGCTCTATCCGAACGTAACGGTTTACCAAGGATGTAAATTAGGAAATAACGTGACAATCCATGCAGGTAGCGTTATCGGAGCTGACGGCTTCGGATTCGCCCCCAATGCAGAGGGTTACGACAAGATTCCTCAGATTGGTATTGTCGTTATCGAGGACAATGTCGAGATTGGAGCCAACACCTGCGTGGACCGTTCGACAATGGGTCAGACCGTCATCCACAAGGGTGTGAAACTCGACAATCTGATTCAGGTGGCCCACAATTGTGAGATTGGTGAGAACACGGTGATGTCTGCCCAGGTAGGACTGGCTGGTTCGACGAAGATCGGTAGTTGGTGTATGGTAGGCGGACAGGCTGGCTTTGCCGGACATATTCAGGTAGCCGACAAGACCTTTGTGGGTGCCCAATGTGGTGTGATCAGCAACACGAAGGGCAACGGTCAGCAGCTGATCGGCTCACCCGCTATGGACACAAAGGTGTTCTTCAAGGCCAAGGCCCTCTATGCCAAACTGCCGGACATGTATCGCCAGATAGCCCAGCTGCAGCGTGAGATAGAGGAACTGAAAAATAGTAAATCGTAATTTCGTAAATCATAAATATTCAGATGAAGCAAAAGACACTCAAAGGCAGTTTCTCCCTCTTCGGAAAAGGACTGCATACAGGTTTGAACCTGACGGTGACATTCAACCCTGCCCCAGAGAACACAGGCTATAAGATCCAACGTATCGACTTGGAAGGCGAACCTATTATCGACGCCATTGCAGAGAATGTGGTCGACACCCAGCGCGGCACAGTTCTGGGTAAGGGCGATGCACGTGTATCTACCGTCGAGCATGCCCTCTCTGCGCTCTACGCCATGGGCATCGACAACTGTATGATCCATGTCAACGGTCCTGAGTTCCCCATCCTCGACGGCTCTGCCATCCAGTATGTGGAGAAGATCAAGGAGATCGGTATGGAGGATCAGAACGCCCCCAAGGACTTCTACGTCATCCGCAAGAAGATTGAGGTGAAGGATGAGAACACAGGCTCATGTATCACGATTCTGCCCGATGAGGACTTCTCAATCACAGCCATGTGCTCCTTTGAGTCGAAGTTCATCAGTTCGCAGTTTGCCACCCTCGACAATCCCTATGCCTACGATACTGAGATTGCCAGCGCCCGTACGTTTGTCTTCGTTCGCGACATTGAGCCCTTGTTGCAGGCCAACCTCATCAAGGGTGGCGACCTCGACAACGCCATAGTCATCTACGAGCGCCAGACCACCCAAGAGCGTCTCGACATGCTGGCAGACATGCTGCACGTAGAGCATCGCGACGCCACAGACCTGGGTTATATCCAGCACAAGCCCCTGCAGTGGGACAACGAGTGCACACGCCACAAACTGCTCGACATCATCGGCGATATGGCCCTCATCGGCAAGCCCATCAAGGGTCGCATCATCGCCACCCGTCCAGGACATACCATCAACAATAAGTTTGCCCGTCTGATGCGCAAGGAGATCCGCAAGCATGAGGTGCAGGCACCCTTCTACGACCCCAATGAGGAGCCCGTGATGGATGTGAACCGCATCCGTGAACTGCTGCCTCACCGCTATCCGATGCAGCTGGTAGACAAGGTCATCTCTTTGGGCGCCAACACCATCGTGGGTATCAAGAACGTTACGGCCAACGAGCCTTTCTTCCAGGGGCACTTCCCTGAGGAGCCCGTCATGCCTGGCGTATTGCAGATCGAGTCGATGGCACAATGCGGTGGTCTGCTGGTGCTGAACACCCTCGACGATCCCAGCAAGTGGAGTACGTACTTCATGAAGATCGACGACGTGAAGTTCCGTCAGAAGGTGGTGCCTGGCGATACACTCATCTTCAAGGTCGACCTGCTGGCCCCCGTCCGTCACGGAATCTCTTCGATGAAGGGCTACATTTTCGTTGGCGACCACGTGGTAGCAGAAGCCACATTCACCGCACAAATCGTTAAGAACAAATAATATGGCAAATCAGATACATCCATTAGCAGTCGTTGACCCAGAAGCCAAGATTGGCGACGGCAACATCATCGGTCCTTTCTGTGTAATTGACAAGAATGTCGTCATCGGCGACAACAACAAGTTCCTCAACAACGTGACCATCCACTACGGAGCCCGTATCGGCAACGGCAATGAGTTCTTCCCAGGTGCCTCGATCTCCACAAAACCACAAGATCTGAAGTTCCAAGGCGAGGATACGACGTGCGAGATCGGCGACAACAACTCTATCCGTGAGAACGTGACCATCAGTCGTGGTACGGCCTCAAAGGGTAAGACTGTCGTCGGCAACGGTAACCTGTTGATGGAGAACATGCATGTGGCCCACGACTGCGTGATAGGCAATGGCTGCATCATCGGCAACTCGACAAAGTTCGCTGGTGAAGTGATCGTAGATGACTTTGCTATTATCTCCGCCACCTGTCTCTTCCACCAGTTCTGTCACGTGGGCAGTTATATCATGTTCCAGGGCGGCACACGCACCAGTCAGGATATTCCGCCATACGTAATGGCAGGCAAGGAGCCCGTCCGTTTTGCTGGTGTGAACCTCGTAGGCCTGCGCCGCAGAGGCTTCCCCCGTGAGACCATCGAAGCCATCCACGAGGCCTACCGCATCATCTACTCTCAGGGAGTACTGAAAGACGGCGTGGCGATGGCCCGCGAACAGTTCCCCGACTCGAAGGAAGTGGAATATATCTGCTCGTTCATCGAGAACTCCAAGCGTGGTGTCATCAGGTAAGACTCTCATTGTCCTAACCGGACCCACCGCCGTCGGGAAGACTGCCGTCAGTCTGGACATTGCCAAGCATTTTGGCATCCCCGTCATCAATGCTGACTCGCGACAGATATTCAAGGAACTGATAATCGGCACAGCCCGTCCCACGGAGACAGAGATGCAAGAGGTGAGACACTATTTCGTGGGAACACTGAGCATTGACGACTATTACAGCGCCTCGCTCTACGAACAGCAGGTGCTGGAGCTGTTGGACAAGGAGTTTCAATCTCACGACTACGCCTTACTCTCTGGTGGCAGCATGATGTATATCGACGCCGTATGCGACGGCATTGACGACATCCCCACCATCGACGACGATACCAGGGCCCTGATGAAGCAACGACTCAAAGAAGAAGGTCTTGAGGCACTCGTTGAGGAGTTGAAAAGGCTCGACCCTGAATACTACGAGATCGTCGACCGACAGAACCCCCGTCGTGTAGTGCATGCCCTCGAGATCTGCGTGATGACTGGCAAGACCTACACCTCGTTCCGCAAGCGCAGCAAGAAAGAACGTCCTTTCCGCATCATCAAGATTGGCCTCGACCGTCCGCGTGAAGAGCTTTACAATCGTATCAACGCACGTGTGGATAAGATGATGAGCGACGGCCTGCTCGATGAAGTGAAAGCACTCTATCCGGAGAAGGAACTGAATGCGCTGAACACCGTAGGCTACAAAGAACTCTTCGACTATCTCGACGGACGCTGGCCTCTGAAAGAGGCTGTGGAGCGCATCAAGGGCAACACCCGCCGCTACGCCCGCAAACAGCTAACATGGTACAAGAAAGACGAACAGATCAGATGGTTTCATCCAGACGATAAGCATTCAATAATAAACTTCATATCGAAAGACTATGAGTAACGAATCATCAAACATCATAATCCGCGCCCTGCTGTGGTGCCGACAGAAGTTGGCGGCAGTCTGGCATTGGTACACATGCCTCTACAAAGGCCGTCCCTGGTACATCAAGACCCTCTCGGCCATCGTCTCCCTCATCGTGGCTTTCTTCCTGTACTTAGGAGCCGTAGACATCAACTTCCTGTGGCTCTTCGGCAAGTCGCCATCGATGTCGACCATCAAGAACAAACGCCCTGCAGAGGCCTCGATCATCTATAGTGCTGACGGCAAGCAGATAGGCAAGTTCTTCAGTGAGAACCGCACGCCCGTAACCTACGAAGAGGTGAATCCCGTGTTCTGGCAAGCCCTCATCTCGACGGAGGACGAACACTTCTATCACCACCACGGCATCGACTACACCGCCTTCGTGGCCGTCGCCAAGGACTATATCCTGCATCGCGATGCCCGTGGTGCCTCGACCATCACCCAGCAACTGGCCAAGAACCTCTTCCGCACCCGCTCTGAATACTCCACAGGACTCTTGGGAAATATTCCCGGACTGAAGATGCTCATCATGAAGAGCAAGGAGTGGATCACCGCCTACAAGCTCGAGTTCTTCTTCACCAAGGAAGAGATCCTGACACAGTACGCCAACACCGTCGACTTCGGCTCCAACGCCTTCGGCATCAAGACCGCCTGCAAGACCTACTTCGGCTGTGCGCCCAAAGACCTGACACCAGAGAACGCCGCCATCCTCGTAGGCATGCTCAAGGCCACCACCTATTACAACCCCCTCATCAATCCCGGCAACGCCCTCAAGCGTCGCAACATCGTGCTCGACCTCACACAGCAGCACGGACATATTTCGAAGGAAGTCTGTGACTCTCTGAAACAGCTCGACATCAAGCTCGACTACAGTGTGGAATCAGCCTACGACGGCGATGCCAACTACTTCCGTGAGGCCGTCTCAGACTATCTGAAGGACTGGTGCAAGGAATACTTCGACAACCGCAACGCCCTCTATACCGAGGGTCTGAAGATCTACACCACCCTCGACTCACGCATGCAGGCCTATGCCGAGGAGGCTGCCTACAAGCAGATGAAACAGGTGCAGAAGACGTTCAACGATCACTGGGGATCGACCAATCCCTGGCAGGACGAGCGCCACATAGAGATCAAGAACTTCATCGAGGACATCGCCAAGCGGCAGCCCGTCTACAAATATCTCACGAAAAAATTCGACGGCAACGAAGACTCCATCAACTACTACCTGAACCTGCCCCACCCCGTCAAGGTGTTCGACTATGAACAAGGACAGGTCGTAAAGGAACTCTCCACGATGGACTCCATCCGTTACATGGTGCGCTTCATGCACTGTGGTTTCGTGGCGATGGAACCCCAGACGGGTCATGTGAAAGCCTGGGTGGGAGACATCGACTTCCGCTCGTGGAAATACGATAAGGTAACGGCCATGCGCCAGCCTGGTTCCACCTTCAAGCTCTTCGTCTATACAGAGGCCATGAATCAGGGCATCTCACCCTGCGACACCCGCAAGGACGAATACTTCGCCATGAAGGTGATGGATCACGGCAAGGAGGTGACCTGGGCACCCACCAACGCCGACGGACACTTCTCTGGTGCCTACATCACCCTGAAGCAGGCCTTCGCCATGAGTATCAATTCGGTAGCCGTCCGTCTGGGACAGGAGTGCGGCATCCAAAATATCGTGAACACCGCCCACAACATGGGCATCAAGTCGAAACTCGACCCCACGCCCTCGCTCACCCTCGGCTCCAGCGACGTGAACCTCCTGGAGATGGTGAACGCCTATTGCACGCCCGTGAACGACGGCAAGCATCTTGACCCTGTTCTCGTAGCAAGGATTGAGGATCGCGACGGAAACGTGATCTACACGGCTCCGACGGAAGCCAAGCAGGTTATCCCCTATCGCTCAGCCTTCCTCGTGCAGCAGTTGTTGAAAGGCGGCATGAGCGGCACCAGTTCACGACTGATGGGCTTCGTGGGCTACGACAAGGCTGCCGACACCGACTTCGGCGGCAAGACGGGAACCTCGAACAACCACTCCGATGCCTGGTTCATCGGCACAACTCCTAAATTAGTGGTAGGTGCCTGGGTGGGCGGCGAATACCGCAGCATCCACTTCCGCACAGGCATGCTCGGACAAGGCAACCGCACGGCACTGCCCATCTGCGGATACTTCCTCGGCTCCGTACTCAACGATCCAGCCTACAAGCAGTATCGCGCCAAGTTCAGCGACCCGCACCACGACACGACACTCTATTCGACAGAATATGACTGCGGCGGTTATTACAGTGCTCCTGCCGACTCCGACTCCATCAGTATCGACTCACTCGACGTTGACGAGATCGATGAATTCACCGCTGTCGACCAATGGGGCAATCCCGTGCCGCAGCCTCATCAGGACGAAGATTCTGAGGCGCAGCCCGAACCTGCGGAGTCGGAGAACACGGAGGCCACCAGAGATGAAGACTAAGCGCAGAATCTGACACTGTCATTTGTCATAATTGTCAGAATTGTCATACATGGAATCGTTAGACCTTGACAACAAGGAGTGGCAAGACGCCCTGCAGATCGTGAACTACACCCGTCGCTCGCTCTTCCTCACGGGAAAGGCCGGCACGGGCAAGAGCACTTTTCTGCGATACGTCTCGAAGCACACGAAGAAGAAGCACGTGATCCTCGCCCCTACGGGCATCGCGGCCATCAATGCCGGAGGCTCCACATTGCACAGTTTCTTCCGTCTGCCCTTCCATCCCCTGCTGCCCAACGATTCGCGCTACGACCGTCGGCACATCAAGGAGACGCTGAAATACACAGGAGCCCAGCGCAAGCTGATACGTGAAGTCGAACTCATCATCATCGACGAGATATCCATGGTGCGTGCGGACATCATCGACTTCATCGACAAGGTGCTGCGCATCTACACCCGCAACCCTGAGCCATTCGGCGGCAAACAGCTGTTGCTCGTGGGTGACATCTTCCAGCTCGAGCCCGTGCTTAAAGACGATGAGCGCCAACTGTTACAGCCCTTCTACCCCTCGCCCTATTTCTTCAATGCGAAGGTGTGGCAGCAGATGCCCGTCGTCTCCATCGAGCTCCGCAAGGTCTATCGTCAGTCCGACCCAGCCTTCATCGCCATCCTCGACCGCATCCGCACCAACACCGCCACCACCTCAGACCTCGCCGCCCTTAACGCAAGAGTTCGACCCACCCCCAGCCCCTCCCCAAGGGAGGGAAGTCTGAATACACCATCCGCACAATCAAGCACCCAAACAAATCAAGCCCCACTCCCTTCGGGAGGGGTTGGGGGTGGGTTCCTAATCACTCTCGCCACCCGTCGCGACACCGTCGACTACATCAACGAGCAACACCTCTCAGCCCTCGACGGCTCGCCATCCATCTTCTTCGGAAGCATCACGGGCGACTTCCCAGAGACCTCGCTCCCCACGCCGATGGAACTGCAACTGAAACCTGGTGCACAGGTCATCTTCATCAAGAACGACAAGGAGAAACGTTGGGTAAACGGCACCCTGGGCACCATCGACTACATCGATGAAGAGGAGGGCATAATTGGCATCATCAACGAACAAGGTCAGGAGTTCGATGTCGAGCGCGAAGTATGGGAGAACATGCGCTACACGTTCAACGAAAAGGAGCAGAAGATTGAGGAAGAACTATTAGGTACCTACACGCAATTCCCCATCCGTCTGGCGTGGGCCATCACCGTCCATAAGAGCCAGGGACTGACGTTCTCGCAGGTCGCCATCGACTTCGGCGGAGGCGGTGCCTTTGCAGGAGGTCAGACCTACGTGGCTCTCTCCCGATGCACCTCTCTCGAAGGTATCACCCTCAAGGAGCCCATCCGTCAGAGTGACGTATTCGTGCGTGCCGAAGTGGTGCAGTTTGCCAGCCGATACAACGATGCCTCGCTCATCGCGCAGGCCATGCAAGAGGGCAAGGCCGACCGCGAATACCACGATGCTGTCAGAGCCTTTGACCTTGGTGACTTCGAGGCCTTCCTCAACCATTTCTTCCTGGCCATCCACGCCCGCTACGACATAGAAAAACCCCATGCCCGCCGACTTATCCGTCGCAAACTGGAAATCATCAACCGCCAGCGCCGAGCTATCTATGAACTCCAGGAAAAACACGCGTCAGAGATCCAGTCCCTGCAGTTCCAGCTCGACGCCAAGAACGAACTTCTGAAACGCCTTGCCGCCGAATATACCATCATGGGCCGCGAGTGCGAGCATGAACACATGACCGACGCCGCCATCCGCAACTACGAAAAAGCCCTCGAGCTCTACCCCGATGCCGGCGATGCCCGCCGCCGCCTCAAAAAACTCCAGAAGAAATGAAGAGAAGTAGTATTATTGAGGCAAGGCGCAAGCAGATTAATCCTGAAGTGCGCCAGAGGGTGGATCTTTCTTTCCAGATAGTTGACCGCATCTATGAGATTCTCTAGGCTAAGGGTCTCAGACAGAAAGACCTTGCTCTGCTACTGGGTAAGAAGAAGGCTGAAATCAGCAAATGGATGCGTGGCACACACAATTTCACAATCGACACACTCGTATCCATCGAGCATGCCCTTGGCGCTCCCATCATACAAGTCGCAATTGATAATTATCAACGAAACGGAGGGAAGTGAGAAAAGGTACAGAGGAAGTTGGGCTGTGTGCGATAATAGACATAACTTTGCACCCGAAAAGTTAAACAAAACAATTTTAGAGAAAAGAAAAGATGATGAAAAAGATGATGATGATCGCTGCCATGATGGCAGCAACGCTGAGTGCAAATGCACAGAATCAGGAAGCCGGTGACATGTACGTGAAACCGATGGTGGGCGCCACATTAAGCACCATCACAGGCGAACATGCAGATAATGCCAAAATGAAAATAGGTCTCGTAGGCGGTGCTGAATTCGGATACCACGTGACAAACCAGTTCGCACTGACCGGTGGCTTGCTCGTGTCGATGCAAGGTTCAAAAATGGAGGATACCCAACTTTGGAGGGATTTCAAGACCACGCTGACATATCTGAACGTGCCCATCATGGCAAATTACTACATCGTCAAGGGTCTCGCCATTAAGGCTGGTATCCAGCCTGGATTCATGCTCTCCTTGAAGGGCAAGGGGCAAGCAATGGACGACTTTGGCTGGAAGGACTACGAAAGTACTAGCACTGAAGATGCAAAGAAGTTCGATCTCTCGATTCCCATGGGTCTGAGCTACGAGTTCAATGACTTCGTGATTGACGCTCGCTACAACCTCGGCCTGCTGAGCATTAACAAAGACAGCAACCTCAAACAGAAGAACGGTGTCATCATGGTGACCCTGGGTTACAAGATTCCCCTCTAAGCCATCGAGACAAAAGATTCATATAAGATAGAGAGAGATTCGATTTCATGAGGGTGCGTAGGTTGTAAATCCTGCGCACTCTTTCTTTTATGAAAATATTCATGACGTTCCTGGCACCGTGTGTACTCAAATTAAGGCTTGATTTTATTGTATACAGAAACTCTCTCCCATTTCTTATCAAACTCTATTCTATAGTCTAACTCACGTGGATAAGTCTTGTTATTGATAATAGCACCAAGATATTCGTGGACGACCTTAGGGTCTTTGACCTGCCATATAACCTCACAAGCCCCATTCCACGTTATCCTTGCTAAATAAACGGCATTTGGTTGGATAGAGTCGCCTTTAATCGTCTTGTCGAGTTCCTCTATGTAATCAAAGACATAGTTACTTTCGTCTGTTGTTGGCATACCATTTATTGCCATATCCTTGAACTTAATTACCAGCGAACAAGTCCAACCATAGAGTTCCTTGTGCTTGAACTTTCTAAGGCTTGTGTTCACAGCTATAACAGCTGGCTTGCCATCAGCAGAACTTTCTACCACAACAAAATTCTCTTCTGGTATCTTAACATCCTTACCACTTTTCTCTGCGAAAGAGAAAATACTTGTAAATAGTCCCATTGCTATCAATATCAGTTTATTCATGTTGCTATTTATGTAATCAAGGAAAAGTGTATGTACTAAGCCATATTATTTTTTCACGATCATTGGTCAGAGTGTATGAGAGAGATGAAACCACGAGGTTACCGCCAACGTTATCGAAATACAGTTATGATTCCGCACCCAAACCATAAGAGTTAACCATATCGACAAGTTTCACGACATCAGCCGCATCTATATGGCCGTCGCCATTCAGGTCTGCAAAACCTTCATAGAAATTATCCACAGCATTACCCATGATATAATCAACCAAGGCTTTCACATCATTCCAATCTATCTTTTTATCAAGATTCACGTCGCCATCAATATACTCTTTGATGTTTTGGAATTCGTTCCATCCCTGCGTTGCCTCATACTTTTCTTTAGTACCTGCAGGTACGTACAATACACCATTTCTGAAAGTACTCCAAGTAAATTCACTATTATAATCGCCTAAATATTCTCCAAGAATAGGGAATGGATTCTCTATCCTCGAGATAACATTTGTTGGGCCTTCTAAATGCATGCCAAAAGCAGATTTTCCTATGGATTGTACATTTTTGCCAATAGTGACTGATCCAAGAGCGTCAAAAGCATAATCGCCAATGGTGGTTACACTGTTGGGGATAATCACGGAAGACAAACCGCTGCAAGCACCGAAAGCATTGTCGCCAATTGACGTCACACCATTGGGGATTGTCAATGATGACAAGCTACTGCAACCGAAGAAAGAAGAATAACCGATAGAGGTCACACTATTGGGGATACTGACAGAAATCAGATTTGTGTTTCCGCAAAATGCCATATCGCCTATTCGGGTCACACCAGGTTCAATGATAATATATTTAGCGGCATTTGGAAGGGGTGGTTTTACAGCATTAAATGAATCATAATCATACATTGCTCCCTCACCGTAGATAGTAAGTGTCTGAGTCGATACATCATAGGAATAAAATACATTTTCACCACATTGGCCGTTTGTCTCTACAATGTAAGTAAATTGCTTCCACCCTGTTTTAGACTGATAGGCAGATGCTGTACCTCCTGGCACTATTAACTGGATATCCGTAGAAATGCCGGAAAACACTTGATTGTCTATGTCATAAGGGTTCTCTATTTCAGAAATAACGGAGATCAGACCACTACAATTTTGGAAAGCGGCATAGCCAATGGATGTCACACTGTTGGGGATGATGACAGAGGTCAGACCGCTGCAACTTGAGAAAGCACCATCACCGATGGTGGTTACGCTGTTTGGGATAACCACTGAAGACAAAACGCTGCATTCACTGAAAGCAGTAAAGCCTATTGACGTCACGCCATTGGGGATGATGACAGAGGTCAAACCTGTGCAGCCAGAAAAAGCCCCACCACCGATGGATGTCACGCCGTTAGGGATAACGGTGTTATTACATCCTTTAATGAGGGTGTTTGTTGACGTCTCTATAAGCGCATTACAATTGTTACGAGAGTCGTACTTCGGATTACCATCTGCCACTTTGATAGAAGTCAGGCTAATACAACCATCGAAAGCATCTTCACTTAAATCTGTCACTCTGTTTCCGATGGTCAAAGAAGTCATACTACTACAACCCATGAAAGCCATCCAATCGATTTTCTCAACACTATTGGGGATTGTCAAAGTGGTTAGACTGCTACAGCCGCAGAAAGCCCATCTGCCTATGTATGACACGCTGTTTGGAATGGTTACGAAGTTCAGATTTGAGCATTCAGAGAAAGCCCAATTACCGATGCCTGTTACACCAGACTCGATAACTAATGAATGAATATCCCCTGCATATCGATACCATGGAGCATATTCCACATCATTAGGATCATAACTTTCCATTTGTCCTTCGCCTGAGATAGTTAGCGCATGAGTCTCTTTATTATAAGCATAATAGACATTATTGCCGCATTTGCCACATATTTTCTCACCATCATCAGGTGATTTACTAAATGCAACAATGTTTTTGAAATCCTTCCATCCATTAGCATTCCTATATGCTTCTACACACCCTTTCGGTACCCACAAGACACATTTATCTTTGTCTACATTATAAGAATAATTACACGATGGCGGTTCTGGATTAAGGCAAAAAAGAGCATTCAGGTTAGTACAACCATCGAAAGTATCTTCACTTAAATCTGTCACACTGCTTCCGATGATCAAAGAAGTCATACTACTACACCCCATGAAAGCCATCCAGTCGATTTTCTCAACACTATTGGGGATTGTCAAAGTGGTTAGACTGCTACAGCCGCAGAAAGCCCATCTGCCAATGTATGACACACCATTCGGAATGGTTACGAAGTTCAGGTTTGAGCATTCAGAGAAAGCATAATTACCGATGCCTGTTACACCTGACTCGATAAATAAAGAACGAATATCCCCTGCATATTGACGCCATGGAGCATATTCCCCATCATTAGGATAAAAATCATATATTTGTCCTTCGCCTGAGATAGTTAGCGCATGAGTCTCATTATTATAGACATAATTGACATTACTGCCACATTTGCCACTTACTGTCTCATTTGCAGTCAGCATACCGGCATTTAGGTTGTACCTGAGGACACCGGCCTTAACACTACTACTTACCACCATCGGCAGCAGAGCCAGGATGAACAGAAAATATATCTTCTTCACATCTGCGAAGTTTTATAGTTAATTATTCATTTGGGCATTTTATAGCCCTTAGCATATTTTAGAGTGCAAAATTAGGCAATTAATCTGAGATTTGCAAGCTTTGGGCCAATAAAATATCGCCATGAAATGGAGCGGACTTTAAAGAAGTGGGAGAAAACGACTGAGAATTTGAAGACATTAATGTACGAAATTTGTTTACATGATAAAATACAGAATTTGCCTAAAACGAAGGACTAAGGAGGCTGGGAGTTTAAAGTAAGCAAACTCGGAGTTTAAAGTAAGGAAACTCGGAGTTTGGATAGTCCAAAGTCAGAGGCGCAATTTTGGGCTGTTTTTGGATGATTTTTGACAAAAATCGAGAAAAATATGATTTGAATATATTTTACAAGAAACGCAAACAATATGTTTAGCTATCGGAAACAGTACAGAAAAAGATGACAAATATGACAAATGACAGTGTCATATTTTGAGCAGGGAGGTGGAAGAAAAAAGTGTGAAATATTTCACTATATATATAAATATACATATTCATATATATAGTGATTTTTATCAGGATTTTTTAGCGGAGGTGTGGGCACGGAAATGACAATTGTCATTTGTCATAATTGTCATTTTTTTGCCGAAGATTGTGGGCTATAGGCTTGGAGGAATCAGAAAAAAGCGCTATCTTTGCAAACGAAAATCGCCAGCAGAGACGATATGCGCCGCAGACAGAAGCGGACTGATTCGCAAGCACTGGCGATGATATACAAACGAATCAAACACGAAGAAATGAATAGCAAACTGTTGAAACTCAACGAGCCGTACAAGGTGATCTACGCCGGCGGTAAGGTAGGCCGGCACATCGCGACGCTCTTCACATGGGAGGAGGACGAGGAAGGCACGGCGGAGATACTGGAGTCGCACGAATATCCGATAATCGACCAAGGCGAGGAATTCCCCGCAGGCACGCTGGTGAACACAGAGATCGAGGACTGCCGCGTGATCTGCAGCTACAACCCGAAGAACGGCATCACGGGCACGAACCTCTACTGGCTGGCGGGCATCATCGAGTACGACTTTCAGCAGCTGGAGCCGAGCGGGGCCGAGTATATCCTGAAGCGCCTGCAACTGCTCGACTGCCAGATCAAGCTGCCTGAGGAGGAAGTGAAGGACGAGAACGGTAAGCCGGAACTCGACGAGAACGGCAAGAAGGTGATGACCACGAAGTGGGACTACAACGCCTCATTGTGGGTATCGCTGAAGAAGGGGCACTTCGAGGGCGAGCGCGAGTATATCGTGAAGGGTAACCACTCCAACGGCTTCTATTTCGAGTCG
This sequence comes from Prevotella sp., assembly GCA_017474845.1. GTDB lineage: Bacteria > Bacteroidota > Bacteroidia > Bacteroidales > Bacteroidaceae > Prevotella. The sequence goes on along the minus strand of JAFVGS010000048.1, from coordinate 13,007 downwards.
ATGGGCACAGCCGACGAGATATTCAGCGACCTGAGCTATCAGCTGTCCGTCTACAGCTACTATCTGCTCGACAGCATCGGCAGCATCCATTTCAGCACGAATGACGGTTATCTGGCCGACGTATTCAACCGTCTGAACAAGAAGCAGGGCATCGAGACCGACTACAAGGATATATGGTAATATAATTAAGGTACGCGCGCAATGGCAGACAACAACGAAACGGGCATTCCCCTCGGCATTATCGTGGAATACGCGAAGGCGCAGTCGACTCAGGCTCGGAGGCAGGCGTTCGTGAACCTGATCCGCTTCTGGGCAGACAACGGCGGCGACCTGGAGGCAGCTGTCAAGGCAATCCTTGAGATTCAGGGCGGACAAGTGATCAGCGCCGGCAACATGCCGAGGGAGTTCATGCCCTATTACCGTTCGGAGACGATCGCCGTGACACTGATAGACATCATCCGGAAGATAGACGAGCGGATAGCCGCGAAGGAGGATAACTGGGATTGGGCGCACGTGATGCGGGTGATGATCGACGAGGGCATCATCCTGACGAACACGACGCCGAACAAGTTTGACCAGCTGATCTGCGCGATGGTGCCTGGTAAGGGGCGAGATAATGTGCGCAAGAACGGAGACTACAACATCCTTGACCGCAATGAGCCTTGGACGCAATGGACGAAGCAGAGTCACCTGAATCCGCAAGAGGCTCAGGACAGAACGATCTGCAATATGATTGCCATCGAGTTCCAGCCCGTGCTTAGACGGAAGATCATCATGGACTACTAACGACAAAATCTTATTTTTCACGTCAACTTAGAATTTATTCTTTACGACAACTTAGACAACTAAGACTACATTTATTGGCGACAACTGTCGCCATAGGCAGCAGTGATGCCTCAAAAAAAGTTGTCCAAGTTGTCATTGTTGTCGTTAATAAAAACCATCGCTATTTGTCGTTAATAACCCAATTGTATTCCGAGAACATTCCGAAAAAGACCAATACTTTTCCGACATTTTCCGATCTATTTCCGTTTCCTTTCCGAACAGCTAAAAGCGCAAGTTAGGAGGGGGAAAGGCTTGTTTTACATTATTATTCTTAGTAACTTTGCAGTGTGAGAAGTCCGGAATTCTCGCACCAGTGAATAGTTAACAATAGTAATAACAAAGTAGAAGAAAAAATAGAATGAGTACAAGAATGATTCTGATGAACCAAAAGGTTCGCGCCTCAAAGGCACAAGTTTTTAACCAGACGATCGAGACCTACTTCGCCACCACCAGGAGTCCCGAGGTCAAAAGCCTCATCGCCGAGATCCGCAGCACTGACGATGCCGACAAGCGCCGTCAGCTGAAGAGCCAGCTGCCCTTCCGCTGCCCCCACTATTTCAGCTTCAAGGCTGGCCGTCGTGCGCAGGCTAACATCATCCCTGAAGAGTTCACTTTTCAGACCTGCGTGGATATCGACGATATGAGTCAGGTGGAGCAGGCTCTCTCTCGCGCGTACCTTATTAATACTAATGAGGGTGAGTGGCAGGGCATGCTGCTTCATGCGGAGCGATCGGCTTCGGGCAAGCTTCACCTTGATATCCGTCTGCCGATAGGCATGACCATCGAGGAGGCTCAGCGAGCCTATACCAAGGCGCTGGGTGTAGATTTCGACAGAGACTGTTGCTCTCCTGAGCGAATGATCTACATTTCTGATGACGAGTCGCAGCTGTATACGGCCGATGGTTGGTATGCAAGGCTCTCGGACGAAGAAGTAGCAGCCCGTCGCAAGGCCTATACCGATCGCGGACTCAGCATTGATGGGCGTTGCAAGGTATCTGTTTCCTCCCCTGAGTTAGGGGAGGCCAGGAGGGGTCTGAACGAGGGAATGTCTGAGGGAGTGTCTGAGGCTGTTCAGACCACCCCACCCTTCGGGCACCCCTCCTACTCAGGAGGGGAAAGGGATTACCCTCAGGACTACATGGGTGTCCCCTACTCTTACATCGTCGAGGAGTTGGCCGATCAGCTGGGTGGTGCGCCAGAGCACGGCAACCGCAACCCGTTCATCTTCACGATGGCCTGTCATCTGCGCCACATCTGCAACGATGATCCGCAGTGGATTAAGCAGGTCCTGCCCAACTTCGGCGAAGCTCAGGACCGTGTGAACGCTACCATCGAAAGTGCCTGCCGACGCCAGCAGTCGCAGACCACTCCCACGAAGGTGAAGAACGCCATCAACCTCGCCCGCAAACGCGTGAACATCGAGAATGGTATGGACGAAGCCTCGCTGATGCGCCAGCCTCAGATGCCCGAACGTCTGCCCGCTCCCATCCGGCTCATCACCTCCAAGGCCCCTCGCGGCTATTGGCCTGCCATCGCCAACACCACCTTCGCCGCCTTCGCCACCTATATCGGAGGCGTGAAGGCAGAGTTCTGGAATGGTACGCTGACGGAGATGAACCAGCTGCACATGTTGGCTGCCCCCATGTCGATCGGTAAGTCGAGCATCAAGGAGCCCATCAACCACATCCTCCAGCCTATCATCGAGCGCGACAAACTGGCCCGCCAGCGTGAGAAGGAGTGGGCCGAGGAGACGAACACGAAAGGCGCCAACAAGGAGAAGCCCGAGCGTCCGAAGGACATCTGTGTTCAGGTGGTGGACTCGGACATGACCAACGCTGCCTATTGCCAGCGCATGGAGGATGCCGAGCGTGCAGGCAACAAGGCACTCTTCACCCGTATGGACGAGGCTGAGCAGCTGAAGAAGCTGGCAGGCGGCTCGATAGCCGAGGTGACTGAGATTCTGCGACGAATCTTTGATGCCGATACCTACGGACAGGAACGTGTAGGCACGCAGTCCATCAAGTCGCGCACCACGATGCGTCACAACATGGTCATCTCCACCACGCCCGCAACGGCCAAGAAGTTCCTGGGCGGCAACATCGACAACGGCACACTCTCGCGATTCAGCCTGTCGACCATCGTGAAGGAAGATGTGAACCATCGCCCGATGTTCAAGTCGTACGACGAGACCTTCGACAAAAAGTTGTCCGTCTATCAGGCTCGTCTGGACAATGCCAAGGGCACCATCGTCTGTCCGCAGGCCAAGAAGCTGGCATTGGCTCTGCTCGACCGTGGTGAGGAGCGTGCGCTGATGATGGGTAACGAGAGCTATCAGCAGCTGTCGTACCGAGCCGTAGAGATTGCCTTCCGAAAGAGCATCATCCTGTACATCATGAACGGCATGAAGTGGACCAGGGAGATCGAGGACTTCATTACGTGGACGTTCGACTACGACCTCTGGGTGAAGATGTGCATCCTCGGACAGGAAATCAGCACGAAGCTGGAACAGGACTATCGCATCATGAAACCCGGTGTGCCGTGTCTGCTGGAGCTGCTTGGAGATTCCTTCACCCGTCAAGAGTACGAAGTGCTCTACAAAGCGCAGTGCGGTTCAGTGGCCGACTTCAAGAAGAGCTCGAGCAATCTGCTGTCGCAGTGGAAGAAGCGTGGCTGGATCGAGGAAGACAAGGCGCAGGGCATCTTCTACAAGACAGACGTATATTATCAGAAGCACGCGGCTTAGAAAATGACAAATATGACAAATGACAGTGTCATATTCCGCGCACAGCATCGCACAATGGGGACTGTCCCTATTGTGCGATTGTCTTGACGCCTGAAAATTAAATGATATAGGTCAAATTTCAATCGATTGCATACATTTTTATGTTAACATTTGATAAATTTTGCGATTGTGCGGGTGCACAGAGAAAAATAGTAAAAAAAAGTTCAAGAAAAGTTTGGACGTTCGGAAAATAAGGACTACCTTTGCACCCGTTATCCTGAAAACAATCTTTTTACCCTTAGAAGCTAATACCTATTGAAGATTTGGAGCGATCGCTTGCGAAAGTCGTCGCTTTATTTTTTGCCCTTACCGCTGCAATCGTTAAACTTTCCTAAAACAGATCATAATTATCAATCCTCAATTGTCAATTATCAATTAAAAGCAGTATCTTTGCACCCCGTTAGAGTCCGTTGGGGCAGAGTGAAGTGTGTACGAACGTATGCCGCCTCGCGGAAAAAACCCTTAAAATACAATATAAAAAGAATGTACGCAATTGTAGAAATTCAGGGTCAGCAGTTCAAGGCCGAAGAGGGCAAGAAGCTCTTTGTGCATCACATCAAGGATGCCGAGGAAGGCAAGACTGTTGAATTTGACAAGGTGCTGCTCGTAGATGCTGACGGTGCAGTAAAGGTTGGTGCTCCCACCGTAGAAGGGGCAAAAGTAGTGTGTGAGGTAGTGAATCCACTGGTAAAAGGTGACAAGGTCATCGTGTTCAAGATGAAGCGCCGCAAGGACTCTCGTAAGCGCAACGGTCATCGTGAGCAGTTCACCCAGCTGGAGATCAAATCAGTAATCGCTTAAATTAAGGAGGACTTAGAAATGGCTCATAAAAAAGGTGTAGGTAGTTCTAAGAACGGTCGTGAGAGCGCAGCTCAGCGACTCGGCATTAAGATTTTCGGCGGTCAGAAGTGTCTCGCAGGCAACATCATCGTTCGCCAGCGCGGTACGAAGCACAATCCTGGCAACAACGTGGCCATCGGTAAGGATGACACCTTGTTCGCACTCGTCGACGGAACGGTTCAGTTCCACAAGGGCGCACGCAACAAGAGCGTTGTTTCAGTGATTCCAAACGCTGAGGCCTAATTAAAGTAAAAAACACTTATTCCAAACAAACAACAGAGTCCTTCTCTCCTACGGAGAGAGGGATTTCTGCTTTTATAGCCACAGATTTCACAGATTTTTCCTCATTCCCTTGGCTATTTGCGCGATTATTTGTACTTTTGCACCTTAGAAATTGAAATCAACAAATAAATACGTATTTAACATGTTAACACTCAAACTTATCAACGACGAGACCGAGCGCGTGATCCGCGGCCTGGAGAAGAAGCATTTTCCCAATGCCAAGGAGGCTATCGACAACGTGCTGGCCGTCGACAAGAAGCGCCGTGAGGCCCAGCAGGAACTTGACAAATCGCTGAACGAACAGAAGCAGCTTTCAGGTCAGATAGGCCGTCTGATGAAGGAAGGCAAGAAGGACGAGGCCGAGCAGGTGAAGGCCCAGGTGGCCGCACTCAAGGAGATCTCAAAGCAGATGGACGAGCAGATGGCAAAGGCTCAGGAAGAGATGACCACCCTGCTCTGTCAGATTCCGAATATTCCCTACGACGAGGTACCCGAGGGCAAGGCTGCTGAGGACAACCACGTGGTGAAGTCGAACCTGCGTGAGTGCAAGGAAGGCGACACCGTAGGCAACTGGGACGTGAATCCCTCGTTAGGTATCCAGAATCCCCTGCCCCACTGGGAACTTGCCAAGAAATACAACCTCATCGACTTCGATCTGGGCGTGAAGATCACAGGCGCAGGCTTCCCCGTCTATATCGGCAAGGGAGCCCAGCTGCAGAGGGCATTGATTAACTTCTTCCTCGCCGAGGCCAACAAGGCCGGCTATACGGAGATTATGCCGCCGACAGTGGTGAATGCCGCCTCTGGTTATGGCACTGGTCAGCTGCCCGATAAGGAAGGTCAGATGTATCACTGCGAGGTAGATGACTTCTATCTGATTCCGACGGCAGAGGTGCCTGTGACGAATATCTATCGTGACGTGATCCTCGACGAGAAGGATCTGCCCATCAAGAACTGCGCCTATACGGAGTGCTTCCGTCGTGAGGCTGGCTCGTATGGCAAGGACGTGCGTGGCCTGAATCGTCTGCATGAGTTCTCAAAGATTGAGATTGTTCGCATCGACAAGCCTGAGCACTCGAAGCAGAGCCACAAGGAGATGCTGGAGCACGTAGAGGGTCTGCTGAAGAAGTTGGAGCTTCCCTATAGGATTCTGCTGTTATGCGGTGGCGATCAGTCGTTTACGAGCGCCATCTGCTACGACTTCGAGGTCTATTCTGAGGCTCAGGGCCGCTGGCTCGAGGTATCGTCTGTATCCAATTTCGACACCTATCAGGCCAACCGTCTGAAGTGCCGCTATCGTCCTGAGGGCAGCAAGAAGCCTGAGCTCTGCCATACCCTCAACGGCTCAGCACTGGCCCTGCCGCGCATTGTGGCTGCCTTGCTGGAGAACAACCAGACGGAGAACGGTATCAAGATTCCCGCTGCCCTCGTACCCTACATGGGCTGTGACATCATCGATTAATCAACACTAAACAAATATGAACAAAATCGTAAGAAAAGAGCAGTTCTCTGAGAAGGTATTCCTTTTTGAGATCGAGGCTCCGCTGATTGCCAAGAGCCGTAAGGCCGGCAACTTCGTTATCGTGCGCGTGGGCAAGAAAGGTGAGCGTATGCCGCTGACCATCGCCGCCGCCGACATCGAGAAAGGCACCATAACGCTGGTTGTCCAGATGGTGGGTCTCTCATCCAAGAAACTCTGTGCCCTCAACGAAGGCGACTATGTGACTGACGTGGTGGGCCCACTGGGCAATCCCACGAAGATTGAGAAATACGGTACCGTGGTCTGTGCCGGAGGTGGTCTGGGCGTGGCCCCTATGCTGCCGATCATCCAGGCACTGAAGGCTGCCGGCAACCGTGTGCTGTCTGTAATGGCTGGTCGCTCTAAGGATCTGATTATCCTTGAGGACAAGGTTCGCGAGAGCTCTGACGAGGTGATCATTATGACTGACGACGGCTCGTACGGCGAGAAAGGCGTAGTAACCGTCGGTATGGAGAAGTTCTTCGAGCAGGAGCATGTCGACAAGGTATTCGCCATTGGCCCTCCCATCATGATGAAGTTCTCGAACCTCACCGCCCAGAAGCACAATATCCCCTGTGAAGTATCGCTGAATACGATCATGGTCGATGGTACTGGCATGTGCGGTGCCTGCCGACTCACCATTGGTGGCAAGACGAAGTTCGTCTGCATCGACGGTCCTGAGTTCGACGGAGCACTCGTTGACTGGGATGAGATGTTCAAGCGTATGGGCACCTTCAAGCGTGAGGAGCAGGAAGAGTTGGCTCACTACGAGGAACATCTGGATAGTAGCGAAAAGGGAGAAGCGAAAAGTGAGAAGTCTGTCACCGATGTCGTGATGGACTCAGATCCCACCAACGACACGATAGACATCCTGACCGATCGCGATGCTGAGTGGCGTAAGGAACTCCGTGCTTCGATGAAACCGAAGGAGCGCACGCAGATTGAGCGTGTCATCATGCCTGAGCTCGACCCCGTTTATCGTGCTACAACCCGTACAGAAGAGGTCAATATCGGCCTGACTAAGGAGATGGCGATGACTGAGGCCAAGCGTTGTCTGGACTGCGCCAAGCCTACCTGCGTCGAGGGCTGTCCTGTGAACATCAATATCCCGTCGTTCATCAAGAACATCGAACGTGGCCAGTTCCTCGCTGCTGCGAAGGTGCTGAAAGATACGTCTGCCCTACCTGCCGTCTGTGGTCGTGTTTGTCCGCAGGAGAAGCAGTGTGAGAGCAAGTGTATCCACCTGAAGATGAACGAGCCTGCTGTGGCCATCGGCTATCTGGAGCGTTTTGCTGCAGACTTCGAGCGCGAGAGTGGAAACATCAGTCTGCCTGAGATTGCACCTGCCAACGGCATCAAGATCGCCGTCGTGGGTTCAGGTCCTGCTGGTCTTTCGTTCGCCGGCGATATGGTGAAGAAAGGTTACGACGTGTATGTCTTCGAGGCTCTGCACGAGATTGGCGGTGTGCTGAAATATGGTATTCCCGAGTTCCGTCTGCCCAACAAGATCGTCGACGTCGAGATCGATAACCTTGCCAAGATGGGCGTTCACTTCCAGACTGACGTCATCGTCGGCAAGACCATCAGCGTCGAGCAGCTTGAGGATCAAGGCTTCAAGGGCATCTTCGTAGGCTCTGGCGCTGGTCTGCCCAACTTTATGAATATCCCAGGTGAGAACAGCATCAACATCATGTCTTCCAACGAGTATCTGACGCGTGTGAACCTGATGGATGCTGCCAATCCGACGACCGATACGCCGCTGAATCCTGCCAAGAGCGTGCTCGTGGTGGGTGGTGGTAACACCGCAATGGACTCTTGCCGTACGGCTAAGCGTCTGGGTGCTGAGGTCACGCTCGTCTATCGTCGTTCTGAGGTGGAGATGCCTGCCCGTCTGGAGGAGGTGAAGCATGCCAAGGAAGAGGGTATCAACTTCCTGACGCTGCACAATCCTATCGAGTATATCGCCGATGAGACGGGTGCCGTGAAGCAAGCCATCCTTCAGGTGATGGAGCTGGGCGAGCCTGATGCTTCAGGCCGTCGTTCGCCTGTGCCCGTAGAGGGTAAGACGGTGACGCTCGATGTGGATCAGGTCATCGTGGCTGTGGGTGTATCCCCCAACCCGCTCGTGCCGAAGTCCATCCCTGGCCTCGAACTGGGTCGAAAGAACACGATTGCCGTCTCTGAGGAGATGCAGTCCTCTCGCGCTGAGATCTTTGCAGGTGGTGACATCGTGCGTGGCGGTGCTACGGTAATCCTCGCTATGGGCGACGGCCGCCGTGCTGCCCTGAACATGGACAAGCATCTGCGTGGAGAAGCATAATCAGGATATGGAGAGCCGTCGCCTTGAACGTCGTTTGAAAGAACGGTTCGTCAAGGCGATGGCTACTTATCATCTGATAGAAGATGATGACCGTATCCTCGTAGGGCTCTCAGGCGGCAAGGATTCACTCCTGCTGACGGAACTGCTGGCAAAGCGCTCTCTCATCCAGCATCCCCGCTTCACCGTCGAGGCCCTGCACGTGAGGATGGAGAACATCCGCTACGAGACGGACACCAGCTATCTGCAAGCCTTCTGCGACTCCCTTGGCATCAGGCTCCACATCAGGACTACACATTTCGAGGTTGCCCAAGAGGTTGGCTCCTCCGTCGAGTCTACTGCTGTATCACAGCAGCCCACTGAGTCCGCCGCCCGTCTGCGCAAGCAGAAGCAGCCCTGCTTCCTCTGCTCCTGGAACCGCCGCAAGCTGCTCTTCAACCTCGCCCAGGAACTCGGGTGCAACAAGATCGCCCTCGGCCACCATCAGGATGACCTCATCCATACGGCGCTGATGAACCTTACCTATCAGGCTCGTTTTGCCACGATGCCGGCCCGTCTGACGATGCGCAAGATGCCACTCACGATCATCCGTCCGCTCTGCCTTATCCCAGAGTCAGATATCAAGGCCTACGCTGAGCTGCAGGGTTATCAGAAACAGCAGAAGCTCTGTCCCTACGAGACAAGCTCGCACCGCACGGACATCAAGCGGCTCTACGACCAACTCGAAGAGATGAACCCCGAAGCGCGCTACAGCATCTGGGGAGCCCTTGAAACAGAAAACAAACTCATAGAAGAATGAATATATGACCATCAGGAAGATTGCGATACTCTCATTGGCGCTCCTTCTGCCGTTCTCGCTGAATGCGCAGAAGAAAAAGAAGCGGCATGTGAAGAAGCCCGTCGTGGAGGTTGTGGAGGAGCCGCAGGAGGATCCACGCATCACGAACATGCGTGAGATGACCCAGCAGATCGTCTTCATCGACAGCATCGTCACAGACAAGGACAGTTTCCTCTCACAATATCGTCTCTCTTCCGAGACCGGCACGCTGACCACTACTGGGCAGTTCTTTGGAAATTCCCTCAGCGGCTATGCCTTTCTCAACGAGATGGGCAACAAGGTCTATTTCAGCCTTGCGGAAGACAGTATCCATCGCCTCTACACCAGCGACAAGCTGGGCACCGACTGGAGTGAGGCCACTCCCCTGAAAGGACTCTCAGATGGCATCACAGATGCCAACTACCCGTTCATGATGAACGACGGCTTCACCTTCTACTTCGCTGCTCAAGGCGAGGAGAGCATCGGCGGTTACGACATATTCTTCACCCGTTACGACTCCCGCAGCGGCAGTTTCCTCAAGCCTGAGAACATCGGCATGCCCTTCAACTCTGAGGCCAACGACTACATGTATGCCGCCGACGAGGAGACAGGCGTCGGCTATTTCGTCAGCGACCGTCGCCAACCTGAGGGCAAGGTGTGTGTCTACGTATTCATCCTGCCTGAGACGCGCCGTTCCTACGATCCATCGAAATACACGGAACAACAGATACGCGGCTATGCAGACATCACTCGCATCGCAGACACCTGGGGCAACGGCAACGAGCGCCAGGCTGCCCTCGACCGCCTGAAGGCCGTCGGAACCACCAACGCACGCCCTGTCGCAGAGAACGCATCGGCCACGAATACGGTCCTCGTCATCAACGACCGACAGACCTACACCAGCGCCGCCGACTTCCGTTCTCCCAAGGCTGCCGACCACTACCGCGAGCTGCTGAAGGCCCGTGAGCGTCAGGCCACGATCGAGGCCGACCTCCAGAAGACCCGCGACCGCTATGCCCTTGCCGACGAGGACGGGCGCCGTCTGCTCCGTGAGGTCATCCTCCACAACGAAGAGCAGGCCATGCAGCTCCACAACGCCATCCATGCCCTGGAGAAGCAGATCCGAAACGAAGAAAACAACAATATCAAATAAAGCATTAAGTCTATGAATAAGAGAACATTTCCTGCATCAGAACTGATCATCAACAACGACGGCTCTTGTTTCCACCTCCATCTGAAGCCCGAACAGTTGGCTGACCGTGTGATTCTCGTGGGCGATCCTGCCCGTGTAGATACTGTCGCCGCCCACTTCGACTCGAAAGAGTGCGAGGTCTCGAGTCGTGAGTTCCACACTATCACTGGCATGTACAAAGGCAAGCGTATCACCTGCCAGAGTCACGGCATCGGCTGCGACAACATCGACATCGTGGTCAACGAACTCGATACCCTCGCCAACATCGACTACCAGACGCGTGAGGAGCGTGACGAGCATCGCACACTCACCATGGTACGTATCGGCACCTGTGGCGGCCTGCAGCCCTTCACACCCACGGGCTCGTTCATCGCCAGTGTGAAAAGTATTGGCTTCGACGGCCTGCTCAACTACTACGCCGGCCGCAATGTGGTCTGCGACATTCCGATGGAGAAGGCCTTCTGCGAACACATGCAGTGGGATCCCATCAAGGGTGCGCCCTACGTGTCCATCGCCGACGAGGAACTCATCAACCAGATTGCCCAGGACGATATGGTGCGTGGCTACACCGTCTCCTGCGGAGGATTCTACGGTCCTCAGGGGCGTATGCTGCGTGCAGAGATTGCCGATCCTAAGCAGAACGAGAAGATCGAGACCTTCGAATACGAGGGCATGAAGATCTGTAACTTCGAGATGGAATCCTCTGCCGTTGCTGGTCTCTCCTCCATTCTGGGCCATCGTGCCATGACCTGCTGCATGGTCATCGCCAACCGTTACACCACGGAGATGAACACCGAGTACAAGAACTCGATCGACACCCTCATCAGCAAAGTCCTCGACCGCATATAGTAACCTCTTTCCCCTCCTGAGTCAGGAGGGGTTAGGGGTGGTCTGAACAATCAACAATGAACGAAACTATCTGCGCCCTCGCCACTGCCCCTGGTGGAGCCCTCGGCATCATCCGCATCTCAGGCCCTCAGTCGCTTGAGATTCTTTCCCGCATCTTCACCAAAGACCTCACGCTGGCTCAGCCCAACACCATCCACTACGGCCACATCGTCGAGTACGATGCTGTGCCGCAGCATCAACAGATCCTCGACGAAGTGCTGGTCTCCGTCTTCCGCGCTCCGCACTCTTACACTGGCGAAGACTGTGCAGAAATCTCATGTCACGGCTCCCGCTACATATTAAATAAGGTATTAGAACTACTTATCCAGAACGGCTGTCGTATGGCCAATCCTGGAGAATATACACAGCGGGCTTTCCTCAATGGCAAGATGGATCTCTCGCAGGCTGAAGCCGTAGCAGATCTCATAGCATCTGGCAACAAAGCCACCCATCAGATAGCCATGTCGCAACTCAGGGGCAACGTCTCGTCAGAGCTTTCCCGCCTTCGTGAACAGTTACTGAAACTTACTTCACTCTTAGAACTCGAGCTCGATTTCTCCGACCACGAAGACCTCGAATTTGCAGACCGAAGTGAGCTGTTGGACATTGCGAATAAAATCAACAATCGCATTACGACACTCGCCCACTCTTTCGAGACTGGACAGGCATTGAAGAATGGTATTCCTGTGGCTCTGGCAGGTAAGACAAATGTAGGAAAATCAACGCTGTTAAACAAGCTGCTTCGTGATGACCGTGCAATCGTCTCTTCAGTACACGGAACGACTCGAGACACCATAGAAGATACGATAGACCTCAACGGCGTCACCTTCAGATTTATCGACACAGCTGGCATCCGGCAGACCACAGACGAGGTGGAGCAGATTGGCATCAACCGCACCTACGCAGCTATCGAAAAAGCTCGTATCGTGCTGTGGATCATCGATGCGAAACCAACGACGGAAGATATTCAAGAGATGCTCGAACGATGCAAATCCAAATCATTGATTATCATACGAAACAAGATTGATATCATACAAGAATCCGAGACATCCACTATATCTGATTCGAGACTGAAAGACATCCCTACTGTCGAGATCTCTGCCAAGCAAGGCACGAACATTGACAAGCTGGAACGAGAGATATTCGAAGCTGCCTACATCCCTGAACTCTCAGAGCAGGACATCATCGTTACTTCATCACGGCAATACCAGTCTTTAGTCAGTGCCCACGAAAATCTCTCACGCGTGTTGTCTGGCCTGGAGTCCGGCCTTAGTGGTGATCTTGTCTCTGAGGACCTAAGGCTCGTCTTAGATGACCTCGCCGACATCACTGGCCAAGGCCGCATTCTCACCAACGAAGTGCTAGGAAATATCTTTACTCATTTCTGCGTGGGAAAGTAGATTTTTTGGGTTCAGCGTCAATTTGGGTGGTAACAAATGATTACAAAATTTAACTATCTTCCTGATAATCAATGCATTAGTTAACATGATAAAGTTGCAGATGTGCGTAATTTTTCGTATCTTTGTATGTGCGAAAAAGAAAGAA
>JAFVGS010000005.1 GCA_017474845.1 Prevotella sp. | reverse complement strand
GTTAATCGTATATAAATTCAATTTCAAGCTGCTCACCATCTGGTTCTTCCTCGTCCTCAGACGGGGTGAAAAGCTCCATAATGTCATCCTTGGTGAGAAGGGCGCTGCCCAGGATTCGCATGACCTGCATGATGGGACGTCTAAGCTTGAGGTCGTGCTCAATGATTCCGATGAGACAGTATGTGATGATGGCCACATGGATTTGAATACGCACCGCATTGCGTCATCAGCAGAAGTCCGTGGATGGCTACAACCGTTTGCCGGATGTGTTCACCAAAGAAGATGTCATGAGATGCTTCGGGTATGACAAGTCCCGTTCTGCCCTAAAGAAAATAGCAAGGCTTAGAGACTGCAAGTATATTGAAGCTGTTGACAAGACAGACCAATTCAAAAAAGTTATTCAAATGATTGTATAGTGTAGACAAGTAGACATGTAGACAAGTAGACAAAAGGCAAAATTAAAATGGAAAATGTAAGTATTAATCAATCTATGCACTTCGCCGTGAGACCGGAGGACAATCGACGTAAGACAAAGTTTATACAAGTATGACTAAGCAATCAGGAGGGCTGCAACATGACAGCCCTCCTGATTTCAGCCCTTCTGATTTAAATTACTGGACGGCACGGATGCAGCGGCCGCTGAAACGGTTGCTGGAAAGGTTGCCGAAGTCTACTTTCACATCGGAGAAATCGAATTCGAGGCACCACGCCTTGAAGGGATTGCCAGCGTAGAGGGTTGATGACCAGTAAACGCCTTTGATGGCACGGAACTGAACTTCCGCATAGAAGCGGAAACCCGTGATAGGCAGGAAGATGGAGTTACCCGTCTTCTTGCCTGTCACTTTATAGCCGTTGACACCGTCCTTCGTGATCCATTCCCATGTGCAGTTGGCCGGATTGACCAGTTCATCGAACTCTTCGACGGTGGGCATGCGCCATTTGCCTCCCATACAGGTACGGGCAGCATCGTCGGTGGGCAGCAACCTGATCATCTTGTCGTTGACAGAATACTTCATTAGGAAGTTGGAATCTCCTTTGCTCCATGCATAGGTGCCCCAGGAATAGTACTGCTTCGGTTTGGTCTCACCCCATGCGAAATAGGTACCAAAGCCGGAATCCTTCTTTGCACCCACATTCATGCTGGCCCACTTCACGCTGAGTCCTAAGTCCACAGCCTCCACGCCGTCTTCGGCTTCCGCTGCATGCACCTTGGCATTGGCAACCGTCCCGAAGAACATGACGGACAGTGTCATCAGTAAAATCTTCTTCATATTCATATCAGTTTGCAGGTAAAGCTATCAGAACTTGTAGTCGAGACCGACGCCGATGACGTGGTTCGTGCGGGAGTAGGTCTCGGTGCCGGAGTAGGGCGTACTATTGTAGTTCGGCATGGGACCCTTCGTGTAATCGCTGTACAGCGAGCAGAAGTAGCTGACGTTGAGACGCATCTTCTCGTTGATGTTCCAGGCGCCGCCGAGGCCTACGGAGTAGCTGTCGCAGGCGAAGGAGGTGTTCTGCTGGTAGCCGTCGCTGAGTCCGTAGTCCGTACGCTGACCGCCACAGCTGACGGTGAACTTCTCGTTGATGTCGTACTCCACACCGGCGAGGATCTCGTGTGTGCCGTGTTCGAGCGTCTCCTGACGGTCGCCGTACATCTTGGCGTTCTTGTCGTCGAAGAAGTGGTATTCGAGGGCGGCGCGGAACTTCGGCGAGAATTCATAGCCGATGGCTGCAACGAGGAGCGCAGGCATGTCGTAGCGCGTCTTGGCACCGTCCATATAGGCTGCGACCTTGTCGCCAAACTGTGCCAGTGCCATATCCCCCTCGATGTAAGGCATCAGTCCTGCCGTCGTGGGGTCGGTGTTCTTGATGCGGGCAGAGAGTTGCTTGGTATCGTTCTCCGTGCTGATCTTCGTGCGGAACTCATAACGGGCGGCGATGGTCAGCGGGCCATTGTGATAGTCGAGGCTGATGATGGGGGCTACACCGAAGCCACGCTGGATACAGTCGAGCTGTAGATCGATGAGGGCAGCATTGACCGAGCTGATCTCGCTGGTGGCGAGGCTGGCATTGACGAAGCCACGGTTATAGCCGTCGTAGTAGTTGCCGCGTACGCCGATGGCAGCGGAGAACTGCTCGCAGATTTTATAGGCTACGTTCACCTGGGCACCATAGATGTACTGCTTACCCTTCATATTGGCACTGTAAGCATAGGCGTTGGGCGTCATGCCAGCCTGTGCGAGCAGGGCGCGGAGGGGCACTTCGAACATGGGGATGCCCTCTTCGTACTCCACGAAGCCGCCGCTGCCCACGATGCCAATCATACCTGAAATGGCGAGACGATTCTTCTTATAGGAAGCAAATAGAGCGGGCACGATGGGAGCCGAGGCGACGCCTTCGTATTTCTTGTCGAAACCGGTGCCGAGATAGCCGGGCACGGAGGCCTCGATATCACGGTTCTGCCAGGGTTTCTGGAAGTTGAGCGAGAGCTGCCACCCCTCATGTCCCCAGGCGAGACCTGCGGGGTTGGAGTAGGCGGCGTCGATCTCCGTAGTGGCGCCACGGGCGAACATACGGTCGAAGGCGATGTGGTAGTTGGTGTTGGTCATCAGACCGCCGGCATGTGCGGCAAGGGCCGTGCCAAGGGCCAGGGTTAAGGCGAGGTAAAGTTTTCTCATCGTTGTTTATTTTTGGTTGATAATTTCGTTAAAACGGTCGAGCAGCCACTGTTTCTGCTCGGGGATGGTCATGTCGGAATTGTCGAGCAGGAGGGCGTCGTCGGCCTTGCGAAGGGGAGAGACCTCACGGTGGGAGTCCAGGTAGTCGCGCTCCTCGACGTTCTTCAAGATGTCGTCGAAGTCGGCGGGCATGCCTTTCGCCTTCAACTCGTCGTAGCGGCGCTGGGCACGAACCCGTGCGGAGGCCGTGACGAATACCTTCAACTCTGCATCTGGGAAGACGGTGTTGCCGATGTCACGGCCGTCCATCACCACACCCTTGTCCTTGCCCATCTGCTGTTGCTGGGCGACCATCGCCGTGCGCACGAAGGGAATGGCGGCAATGGGGCTGACGTGGTTGGACACTTCGAGCGAACGGATCTCCTTTTCGACGCACTCGCCGTTGAGATAAGTGTCAGGGCGTCCCGTCTCGGGGTTGAACTTAAACGAGATGCGGATGTCGGCCATCTGCTGCTCGAGGGCATCGGTATTGACGCTGCCGTCTTCACTGAACAGGCCGTGACGCAGGGCATAGAGGGTGACGGAGCGGTACATGGCGCCCGTGTCGACATAGACGTAGCCGACCTCCCGGGCGAGGTCCTTGGCCATCGTGCTCTTGCCGCACGAGGAGTGGCCGTCGATGGCAATGGTAATCTTCTTCATAATGTGTATGATACGTTAAATATTAATGATGATGCACTGACGTGATACTTGCCGTAGGCGACGTGGAGCTTGAAGCGTTCCAGCGAGAGG
This sequence comes from Prevotella sp., assembly GCA_017474845.1. Taxonomy (GTDB): domain Bacteria; phylum Bacteroidota; class Bacteroidia; order Bacteroidales; family Bacteroidaceae; genus Prevotella. The sequence continues at coordinate 17,553 of JAFVGS010000005.1, read as the reverse complement.
CCGCCTCCGACGGAGAGACCGGCACCGTGGGATGACGAGCCGTCGTCCTCACTGATCTTCATCTGACTGGCGCGACGAAAGTTATAGCCTGCTGCCACGTAGATCTGCTGGGAGAGCAGCACGTCGGCGCCGATGGCGATATGACGGCCGAAGCCCTCGCTCCAGTCGTTGAGACGGCTGAGGGTGAGCGAGAAGCGCAGGGGCGCGTTGCCCAGTCCCTTGGTGATGCCCACCTGCAGGTCGAGGGGAATCTTCTCGAACTTGTCGTCGTAGGCCTTCACCTGACCGCCGAGATTCCTGGCGACGGCAGAGAGGCTCAGGTCATGCTCCTCGTCGAAGTAGTTCAGTCCGAGGTCGATGCCTACGGCCAGCGAGCTGTATCCGGCGATGTGTGATGAGATGACCTTAGCGGTAATGCCGCCGTTGAGCTCGTTGGTAAGAGCATAGGCGAAGGAGCCGGCGAGACAGATGTCGCGGGCAGAGAACGTGCCCAGGTCCTCATTGTCAACAGTGGTCTGCTTCATCGTGCCATAGTCCATGTACTGTCCCGTAACACCCCAGGTGCCACGTTCGCCGACGCCCTTGATAAAGGCGGCGCTGGCGGTCTTGGCTCCATCCATGTAGGTCATGTAGTTGAGGTTGATGGTGCGGTCGCTGACGCCGTTGATGAGGGCGGGGTTGTGGAAGATGACCGTCGCATCGTCGTCGGTGATGGTGATGTTCTCACCGCCCAGGGCGGCGATATGGGCGCTGACGGGCAGACGGAGGAAGTTGTAGGCGGTCTCGCTCTCCTGTGAGAATACAGAGGAAGACAGAAGAAGAAAGAGGATGATAAAATACAAAAGTTTTGCTGCAGAATGACTGCTCGCAGCGTATTGTCCTCTATCTTCTGCTGTCGTCAGACGGATATCTTCCTTTATCTTCCTATATCTTCTTAACATTTAAAATTTCTATTTCGGCTGCAAAATTACAAAATAATTCTTAATTTCACAGCCATTTTACCTTTTTACTTTTTTACCTTTTTACTTTTTTACTACCTTTGCATAACCATTCAGTTAATAAACGGAAGAAAACCGGATTTATTATGGAAGAGAAGAAAAGTCGTCAGGCCGACCTGGAAGGCAAGCGTGTGCAGGGGTTCCTCCTTGGACTCATCCTCGTGTTCGCCTTGCTCTTCGTGGCGCTGGAATGGAACAGCGGCGACTCGGGCTGGGCTTTCTTCGAAGATGACGACGACCTGGAGGCCGAACTGGAACTGGAGCCGCTGAAACGCGACAAGGACGAGATACCTATGATGCTGCCGCAGGAGAAGACGCCTGAACAGCCCAAGAGCGAGGAGCTCAGGCTCGTGGAGGACGACACGGAACTTGCCCCTGAGATTCCCGACGATTCGAAGTCAGAAACGCCCGAGCCACCTGAGAATCCAGAACAGGAGGAACAGCCCGAGGTGGTGGACATGTACGACGAGCCCGTGGATTTTCGCGTGGTGGAGGATCTGCCTCAGTTCCCTGGCGGGGCAGCAGAGTTCATGAAGTGGCTCACGAAGAACCTGCGCTATCCGGCTTCCGCACAGTCGCAGCAGGTGAAGGGCAGGGTAGTGGCCCAGTTTATCGTAAATAAGGACGGTAGCGTGACAGACCTCGAAGTGACGGAGCATCTGAACCATGCCTGTGACAATGAGGTGCTGCGGGTACTCAGGATGATGCCGAAGTGGGAGCCCGGACTCATGGATGCCAAGCCCTGCCGCACGAAAGTCTGTATACCGGTGGTGTTCAATCTTTAAAGGTGAAAAAGTGAAAAGGTGAATATAAAAATATAAATGATATGAAAAGTGCTGAAGAATTATTGAAGTTGGTGAATGAGGCGTTAGACGGTCTGGCATACGACCGCAAGCCTGCCTCGCTGTATGAACCTATCCGCTACGTGCTGTCGCTTGGCGGCAAGCGGGTGCGCCCGGTGCTCATGCTCATGGGCTATAACCTCTATAAGGACGATCCCGAGCGTATCATCACCCAGGCCGTCGGACTGGAGACCTATCACAACTTCACCCTGTTGCATGACGACGTGATGGACAATGCCGACATGCGTCGCGGCCATGAGACGGTACACAAGAAGTGGAATGCCAATCAGGCCATCCTCTCCGGCGACACCATGCTGTTGCAGGCCTTTGAGCGTGTAGAGGCCTGTGAGGTGAAGTATCTGAAGGATGTTTTCGCCACGTTCATGCAGACCACCTACGAGATCGGCGAGGGACAGCAACTCGATGTGGAGTTCGAGACGCGCGACGACGTGCGTGAGGAGGAGTATATCGAGATGATTCGCCTGAAGACAAGTGTGCTGCTGGCCTGTGCGCTGAAGATCGGTGCCATCCTCGCTGACGCCTCGAAGGAGGATCAGGAAAACCTCTATGGTTTCGGTGAACAGATCGGCCTCGCCTTCCAGCTGCAAGACGACCTGCTCGACGTGTATGGCGATCCGAAGGTGTTCGGCAAGAACATCGGCGGCGACATTACCTCGAACAAGAAGACCTACATGCTCATCAATGCCGTGAACCGTGCGAATGCCGGGCAGCGTGAGGAACTGATGCGCTGGATTGACGCGAAAAAGTTCGACCGTGAGGAGAAGGTGAAGGCGGTGACGGCACTCTACGACGAGATCGGCATCCGCCAGTTGTGCGAACAGAAAATCGAGGAGTGCTACGCCCGTGCCAAGACGTTTATGGATAAAGTCAGCGTCAGCGAGGAGCGTAAGGCCATCCTGAAGGCCTACGCCGCTGCCATGATGAAAAGACAATCATGATAGATACGCATTGTCATTTGGACGGAGAAGAGTTCAAGGATGACCTTGAAGCTGTGATTGCCAGAGCATGTGAAGCTGGGATGAAGGCTATTGGTGTGCCTGGCATCGATCTGAAATCCTGTGACTCTGTGATGGCCCTCTGCGAGCGTTATCCAGGCTTCTGCTTCCCCATGTTGGGGCTCCATCCCGAGGAAGTTCGCAACGACTGGCGCGAAGTCTTGGCCGCTATCAAGCAGCATATAGACATTTCTCACTCCTCCACAATAATTGCAATTGGCGAAATCGGCCTCGACTTTTACTGGAGCCGTGAGTTCGAAGAAGCTCAGTTACAGGCGTTTGAGGAACAGGTGCGATGGTCGGTAGAGATGCAGCTGTCGCTGATGATTCACTGTCGGAAGGCGCAGAACGAGATGGTTACTATATTAAAGAGGTATAAGGACGATCTGCCTGGTGGCGTGTTCCATTGCTTCACGGGCAATGCCATCGAGGCACAGGAGTTGTTGCAGTTCGAACGGTTCGTGCTCGGCATCGGCGGCGTGCTCACGTTCAAGAAGTCGAAACTCCCTGTGACACTCAAGGAGGTTGTACCCCTGGAACGTATCGTTCTTGAAACAGACGCTCCCTACATGGCACCCGTACCCATGCGTGGCCAGCGCAACGAACCCGCCTTCGTGGCCTATGTGCTGCAGAAACTCGCCGAGACCTATGGCGCCGACGAGGAAACTGTGGACGCTGTGACCACCGCCAACGTGGAGCGGATATTTCCATCGATAGTTAACAAATCTTAAAGTTCAAAGTCCAAAGTTCAAAGTTCAAAGAAAATGATTACCTTTGCATCCGCAAATCGGCAAGGTCGCGTTTTGGCGATCACAAAGATGTCAACTGGAGAGGTGCTCGAGTGGTTGAAGAGGCACGCCTGGAAAGCGTGTAGCCGGCAAAACTGGCTCGCAGGTTCGAATCCTGTTCTCTCCGCAGAATCCAGTAAGCTTATGAAAAGACTGACTATTCTGATTGTACTCAGCGGTTTGCTCTGTTTCGCGCAAACCATACAAGCACAAAACCCTTCCCCCAAAGACGTATCCCCTGTGGCAGGCATAGTTGTAGACTCAACGGCTGTAGCTGACTCATTAGCAATGGCAGACTCACTGGCTGCTGAGGCGATGGTGATGGACGATCCTGAGGCCGACGCTGACGAGGAAGGTGGTTTCCACAAACAGCTGAAGACGAAGTTCATCGACGGCAACGCAGGTTTCATGTCGCTCGTCGCCCTCGCCCTCGTATTAGGACTGGCCTTCTGTATCGAGCGCATCATCTACCTGACGCTCTCGGAGATCAAGACCCACAAGCTGATGGAGGATATCGAGAGCCGTCTGAAACAGGACGACGTGGAGGGGGCAAAGACCATCTGCCGCAATACGCGTGGTCCTGTGGCCTCCGTGTGTTATCAGGGACTGCAGCATATCCACCAGTCGATGGACGCCATCGAGCGCTCCATCACGAACTACGGCGGTCTGCAGGCAGCGAACCTCGAGAAGGGCTGTTCGTGGATCAAGCTCTTCATCGCGATGGCACCGTCATTGGGATTCCTGGGAACGGTCATCGGTATGGTGATGGCCTTCGACCAGATCCAGTTGGCTGGCGATATCGGGCCCACCATCGTGGCACGCGGTATGAAGGTGGCACTCATCACGACCATCTTCGGTATCGTGGTGGCCCTGATCCTACAGCTGTTCTACAGTTATATCCTCTCGAAGATCGAGCGTCTCACCGCCCAGATGGAAGAGAGCGCCATCACGCTCCTCGACCTCATCACAGAGTATAAGTCAAAATCCAATGAGTAGCTTCGTTTCGCCCTTCTTCGCTGATGTGATGCTCTGGCTGATGTACATCGTGCTCGCTGTCGCCCTCTGTGTGACGGCATATTCTGTGTGGCACGGCATGCGCACCCGTCGTAAGGGCGACGATATCGTCAACCGTGTGCCGGCGGGTAGGATAGGGTGGTGCGTGCTTATCGGACTGATCGTCTGCCTCGTCATCACGTTCCTCCTGGGCTCCTCCTCGCCCGTCATGACCAACGGCCAGCCTTTCACCAGCACGTTCTGGCTGAAGGCGACGGATATGTTCATCTATACCTCAACCCTTCTGATCATCGGATGTTTCGTAAGCGCTTTCGTCAGCAGATTCCGGAGCTGAACACCACGTCGACGGCAGATATCTCGTTCATGCTGCTGATCTTCTTCCTCGTGACATCGTCGATGGACACGGACAAGGGGCTCTTGCGCCAGATGGCACCGCCGCCCATAGAGCACCAGCAGCCTCAGGACGTGAACAAAGACCTCGTGATGCGTGTCGAACTCGACGCCCACGACCAGCTCACCTGTGACGGAAAGCCTGTGACGCTGCAGGAACTCTCAGAAGCCGTAGTCTCTATGGCCACGGTGAACAGGACGGAACATGTCGTCTCCGTCCAGGCTGACCGTGAGACCACCTACGAAGCCTATTTCCGGATGCAGGATGCCATTGTGGGCGCCTATCACCAGTTGCGCGAGCAGTATTCCCAGAAGCACTACGGCAGGCCTTATCATCGTCTCACGACCGAAGAGCGCTCCCTCGTCAACGATTACTACCCTCAGCGCATCAGCGAGTCACTCCAAGAGAAAGGAGGTGGGCAATGAGACCCATGCGCAGCATGTTTCACGGCCGTCGCCGGCATAGTGTGCCGACACTCAATGTCGCGTCGATGCCCGACCTGATCTTCACCGTGCTGTTCTTCTTCATGATCGTCACCCATATGCGGAGCGACGAGGTGAAGGTGCGCCTCGAAGTGCCTGCCGGCTCGGAGGTGAAGAAGCTTGCCGGCCATCCTGCCATCGTGAATATTTATATAGGGAGACAGGGAGACAAGGAGACAGGAAGACAGGACAATACTTGGCTGGTGCAACTGAATGGCGATATTGTCAGTCCCTCAGAGATTCCTGCACGTATAAATGCCATCCGCAGCAAGCTCTCGCCGGAGAATGCAGAGCGGCTGACTGTCAGTTTCCGGGCAGACCGTCATGCGCCGATGGGACTTGTCAGCGACGTGAAACGGGCCCTGCAGAAGGCCTACGCCCTGAAAATCAACTACAGTGCCACAGAAATATCAACAATAAATCATTAATTATTAATTAAATCGTAAATCAAATGGCTTATCAAGAAGTAACAACGACGGGTTATGGTACCCGAGTAGGCAACTCATTCAAGGCTATTGGCAGCGGATTCCTGATGTTTGTCCTGGGAACGGCGCTGCTGTGGTGGAATGAAGGTCGTGCCGTGAAAACAGAGAAGATGCTCGACGAGGCAGGCAACAACTACGTCGAGATGGAGAACCCCAACAAGAAAGACGCCTCGCTCGAGGGCGAGCTCATCTGCGGTACAGCGATGGCTACCACCGAGGACTCCCTCGTCGATACACAGTTCGGCATCGGCGCGAAGGCCATCTCCATCCGTCGCAACGTGGAGTACTACCAGTGGGTGGAGCACTCACAGACCAAGCGCGAGGACAAGCTCGGCGGTAAGGAAGTGACCACGACCACCTACACCTACACCAAGGAGTGGGTGTCGAGTCCCATCCAGTCTTCCGACTTCCACGATCCCGCCTATCAGAACAAGAACTCCGTGCTGGCCACCTTCGAGGACGCCGACCAGTGGGCAGAAACCGTGAAGTGGGGTGCCTACACGCTCCCCGAGAGCCTCTTCCACCGCATCTCCTCCCGTGAGGGCATAGACCTTGCCATCTCCGAGGATCTGCTGAAGCAGTTCGACAAGTCCACACAGGCCGCCTACGAGCGTGCCCACGGTATGGTGAACACCGCCCTCAACAAGATCTCGCAGGCCGTCTCCCAGCCCGCACAGCCCGTGCAGCAGCCTGCTTCGATTGCCATCCCCGATTCCATCAAGGCCCTGCTGCCCGACTCCGTCCGCGCCAAGCTCGACTCCATCCAGGCCGTCACCGACTCGCTGAACAAGCAGATGGCCAGTGCCGATAACAAGAAGGACCTGCAGTACGTCCATCAGGCCAGCAACGTACTCTACTTCGGTCGCGTGCCCGGTGTTCCCGAGGTGGGCGACGTGCGTATCTCCTTCGAGAAGGTGGTGCCAGCCAAGGTCACGGTGATGGCCGTTGTCGACGGCGACAGCTTCAAGCCCTACAAGGCCAAGAACGGCAAGCGCTTCCAGACCCTCGTGATGGGCAAGAAGAGCGGCGACGAGATCATCGAGGGTGAGAAGGAGGCCAACAACATGATCCTCTGGGCTCTCCGCATCCTCGGCGTCATGATCGTCATCGGCGGTCTGAAGGGCATCTTCGGACTCCTCGAGACCATCCTCAAGGTGGTGCCGTTCATCGCCAACATCTTCGGCTGGGGCGTGGGCATCGTCTGCACCGTCATCGGCATCGTGTGGTCGCTCATCGTCATCGCCCTCGCATGGCTCTTCTATCGTCCCGTGCTTGCCATCTGCCTCCTCGCCATCGCTGGCTTCCTCATCTGGGTCTTCGCCTTCAAGGGCAAGGACAAGCTGAAGGAGCTCGCCTCTAAGGGTAAGAACACTCAGACACAGCCGGCACCTCAGACGACGGAGTAATGAGAAGAAAGATTTTTAGTTTCATTGTTGTAAGTGCGCTGACCGTGATGGCCGGATGCACAAATAGAAGTCAGACAGCGGGTGGAGCCGATAGCGACTCCCTCGCTGCTGACACTCTTGACGGCCCCGTGGCCGAGGTGCGCGACACCACGCCACAGCCCGTGTTCCTCTACTATTTCGACCCCGCACACATGCAGGTGGTCTACTGGACTGACGCGAAGGAGCCAGACCGTGCTTGGTACGACAAGAACGACATGTCGGAGTACTACGCCGATGCCCACAGGACGTGGGAGCAGTTCGACACCTATCGCCGCAATGCCGCCGGCTACACGAAGATGCTGCTCGACGGAATGAAGTCCGTACACATCCGCTGCATCGGCGAGCAGCTGAAGAACCCCGACGGCGAAGATCTCTTCCCCGGTGAGCTCCACAGCCGCCCGACGATCCCCGCTCCGGGCATGAAGTATGCCCTCGTCAATCCGAAGGACGCCCTGCGAGGCGATCACTTCGCCGCTCTCTACGTCATCGTCCACGACGACTACCTGAAGACCCACAAGCGCCTCGCCACGAAGCTCGAGTCGCCCTTCGATGCCGTCAAGCCCCTGCCCGCAGCGGTCATCAGGCAGCTCGAGCAGCAGTACGACATGAAGACGCAGCGCTCCGAGCTCACCTATACCATCGGCGACCGCTACCAGTACGGCATCCTCCAGTTCAAGCCCAAGGGCAAGAAGGTCTATGCCCTCGAGGTGGTCACCGACAGCGACAAGGTCTACTCCATTCCCATCGAAGGCCAGTACGACGGCGAGGACATGAACTCCACGTGGAATGTCGATGACGGCGGTGAATACGCCTCCAGCGGCATCGGAGCCGCCTTCGAGGGTCCAGACGACCTCGAGTTCACCTTCGAGCACCGTGCCCCCGAGAGTGCCACCGTCGGCATGTTCCGTCTCCGCGACGGCAAGCTTGAGCGCGAGACGCTCGAGGTCTACCACCAGTTGGTCGACGAGTCCAGGCCCCTCTGGAAGAAGGACATCGTCACCCTTCGCAAGCTCTACCTCGACAACGACCCGCACGCCAACAAATCCTACCAGCTGACGAAATACCGCTGGATTGACATCGACGACGACTTCAACGAAGAGCTGTGGATGCGTGACAAGGACGATCTTCACGGTGCCCTCTTCACGGTGAAGGGCGACGATATCCGGCTCATCGGCGTTGAGACCGAAAAGCTGCGTCCTTCGTTCACCCAGGTGCGCGGCGGCAAGGGATGGCTGCGCATCGCAGGATTTGCCGGAGGCCCAGCAGTCTTCACGCAGCTCTACGAGCTCAAGAACAGCCAGGTCGTCCACCGCATGACCGCCCTCGAGGTCTATGGCGAGCTCGACGAATGTACCTTCGACGGCAAGCCCTTCGCCAAGGACAAGGCTGCCGACTACATTAAGTCGCTCCCCGTACCTCGCGATCCCTACCTCTACTGGGCCGAGATTCAGGAATAAAAAACAAATCCTCCGCTTCACCACAGGCGGAGGATTTTCAGATTTTCATTTTGACCAAATGACCATTTTAACCAGTTGACGAGACACCCTTCAAAATAGTAAGGTATGAATGATAAAAAGTGATAATTTGTCAACATGTTGCGTAAAAAAGTGACAAAAGATTTGTTTGTTACGAAGAATATGTGTACTTTTGCAGCCGAAATCGAAATAAAACGTATATAATGAAGATGATGAATCTAATTAGTGGCCTTATTATTATTCGACTGCAGGGAGCGGTCGGAAGTGATTAGGCGTGTAATTAATTGATAATTGAAAATTGATCATTGAAAATTAGATAGAGCCCTTCTCACTTCCGAGTGCAGAGGGGCTTTTTTTAGACAGAAGAACAGATTAAAAAGACATAATAACAGACTAACAGATTATTTTAGACATAAGAACATTAAGAACATATAAAAAAGAAAGAATAACATATTAACATAGAAAGATGGACAGACTTTACATTTTCGACACGACGCTGAGGGACGGTGAACAGGTGCCCGGATGCCAACTGAACACGGTAGAGAAGATTCAGGTGGCAAAGGCACTGGAACTGTTGGGCGTCGATGTGATCGAGGCCGGATTCCCGGTGTCGAGTCCGGGTGACTTTAACTCGGTGATTGAGATCTCGAAGGCGGTGACGTGGCCCGTGATCTGTGCACTGACGCGTGCGGTGGAAAAGGATATCGACATCGCCTTCGAGGCGCTGAAGTATGCCAAGCACAAGCGCATCCACACGGGTATCGGCACGAGTGACGAGCACATCCAGTTTAAGTTCAACTCCACCCGTGAGCGCATCCTCGAACAGGCCGTGGAGGCCACGAGGTACGCCAAGCGCTACGTGGACGACGTGGAGTTCTACTGCGAGGATGCCGGTCGCACGGACAACGCGTACCTGGCGCAGGTGGTGGAGGCGGTGATCAAGGCCGGCGCCACGGTGGTGAACATTCCCGACACGACGGGCTACTGCCTGCCGCAGGAGTATTACGACAAGATCAAGTATCTGATGGAGCACGTGGACGGCATCGACCGCGCCATCATCTCCACCCATTGCCACAACGACCTGGGCATGGCGACGGCGAACACGCTGAACGGCGTGATGGCGGGAGCGCGACAGGTGGAGGTGACCATCAACGGCATCGGCGAGCGGGCCGGTAACACGAGCCTGGAGGAGATAGCGATGATCCTGAAGTGCCATAAAGGCCTCGGCATCGAGACGAACATCAACACGACAAAGATCTATCCGACGTCGAGGATGGTGTCGAGCCTGATGAACATGCCCGTGCAGCCGAACAAGGCCATTGTAGGCCGCAACGCCTTCGCTCACTCGTCGGGCATCCATCAGGACGGTGTATTGAAGAATGTGCATACGTATGAGATCATGGACCCGAAGGACGTGGGCATCGACGACAACTCGATCGTCCTCACCGCCCGCAGCGGACGTGCCGCCCTGAAGCACCGCCTGCACGTGAACGGCGTGGACCTGGAGGAGGAGAAGCTGGACAGCATCTACGAGAAGTTCCTGAAGTTGGCAGACCTGAAGAAGGAGGTGACGGATGCCGACGTGATGATGCTCGCCGGAGCCGACACCGCCGACCAACACGCAGTGAAACTCGACTTCCTGCAGGTGACCTCGGGCAAGGGCGTGCGCAACGTGGCCTCGATAGGCCTCGATATCAGCGGCCAGAAGTTCGAGGCCGCCGCCAGCGGAAACGGTCCTGTGGATGCCGCTATCAAGGCGCTGAAGAAGATCATCATGAAGCAGATGACGCTGAAGGAGTTCACCATCCAGGCCATCTCGAAGGGCTCGGACGACGTGGGAAAGGTGCACATGCAGGTGGAGTACGACGGGGCGCTTTACTACGGCTTCGGTGCGAACACGGACATCGTCACCGCCAGCGTCGAGGCGTACATTGATTGTATCAACAAATTTAAGAAAGAAGATTAATGAATACATTGTTTGATAAGATATGGGACAGGCACGTGGTGCAGGAAGTGAAGGACGGGCCGACGCAGCTGTATATCGACAGGCTGTACTGTCATGAGGTGACCACACCGCAGGCCTTCGACGGCCTGAGGGAGCGGGGATTGAAGTGCTTCCGTCCGAAGCAGATCTTCTGTATGCCCGACCATAACACGCCCACGCACGACCAGGACAAGCCGATAGCCGATCCTGTGGGCAAGAAGCAGGTGGATGCGCTGGAGCGTAATGCCCGGGAGTTCGGACTGACGCACTTCGGGATGTTCTCGAAGGACAACGGCATCATCCACATCGTGGGACCAGAGAAGGGGCTGAGTCTGCCGGGTATGACCATCGTCTGCGGTGACTCGCATACGTCGACGCACGGTGCGATGGGCGCTGTCGCCTTCGGCATCGGCACCTCGGAGGTGGAGATGGTGCTGGCTTCGCAATGCATCCTCCAGCAGAAGCCGAAGTCGATGCGGATTTCGATCAACGGCAGGTTGGGGAAGGGCGTGACAGCGAAGGACGTGGCGCTCTATCTGATGGCGCAGCTGACGACCTCCGGGGCCACGGGCTACTTCGTGGAATATGCCGGTGACGTGGTGCGGGAGATGTCGATGGAAGGCCGTCTTACGCTCTGTAACCTCTCGATAGAGATGGGTGCAAGAGGTGGCTTTGTGGCGCCAGACGAGACGACGTTTGCGTATCTGAAAGGCCGTGAGTATGCCCCGAAGGGTGACGACTGGGAGAAGGTCGTCAGCTATTGGAAGACGTTGAAGAGCGGCGACGATGCCGTGTTTGATAAGGAGTTGGTTTTCAGCGCAGAGGATATAGAGCCGAGAATTACCTATGGCACCAATCCGGGGATGGGCATCGGGATTACCCAGGACCTCCCCCTAACCCCCTCCCAAGGAGTGGGGACTGGTTACCAGAAGGCGTTGGAATATATGGGATTCGAGGCCGGGCAGAAGCTGTTGGGTACGAAGGTGGACTATGTGTTCCTCGGGGCCTGTACAAACGGGCGTATCGAAGACTTCCGGGCGTTTGCCTCGGTCGTGAAGGGACGGAAGAAGGCTGAAGATGTGGTGGCGTGGCTGGTGCCCGGGTCGTGGGCTGTGGACAAGCAGATCCGCGAGGAAGGACTCGACAAGGTGCTGGCAGAGGCTGGGTTTGAGATCAGGCAGCCGGGATGTTCCGCCTGCCTGGCGATGAACGACGACAAGGTGCCAGCGGGAAAACTCGCCGTGTCTACCTCTAACCGTAATTTCGAAGGTCGTCAGGGTCCCGGTGCCCGTACCGTCCTCGCATCGCCGCTCACCGCTGCCGCTGCTGCCGTCACAGGCGTGATAACTGACCCAAGAGAATTATTATAAACAAGGATTAAAGGATTTAAAGAAGGCTGCGCTAAGAATAAGGCTGCGCTAAGAATTTCATTAATCCTTAAATCCTTGTAAAAATGGAAAAATATATGAAACAGAAGTTTGACGTAATAACGAGTACCTGTGTGCCGCTGCCGTTGGAGAATGTGGACACAGACCAGATCATACCTGCGAGGTTCTTGAAGGCAACGACGAGGGAGGAAAGTTTTTTCGGAGATAACCTGTTCCGTGACTGGCGCTATCAGGCTGACGGCACGCTGGACAAGGACTTCGTGCTCAACGATCCCACCTACGGCGGCTGTATCCTCGTGGCAGGGAAGAACTTCGGCTCGGGGTCGAGTCGTGAGCATGCCGCCTGGGCCATCGCAGGCTATGGCTTCCGCGTGGTCATCAGCAGCTTCTTCGCCGATATCCACAAGAACAACGAACTAAACAACTTCGTTCTGCCCGTGCAGGTGAGCGAGGACTTCCTCGCAGAATTGTTCGCGGCCATCAAGGAGAATCCGAAGACTCAGGTGAAGGTCGATCTGCCCAGTCAGACGGTGACAAACCTCTCTACTGGCCGCAGCGAACACTTCGACATCAACGGCTATAAGAAGCATTGTCTGATGAACGGTCTCGACGACATTGACTTCCTGGTGGAGAACCAAAACAAAACAGAATTATGGGAACAGCAGAACAAGTAGGACAATACAAACGCCTGCAGCCGTTTGTAGAGATCATGGACTCCACGTTGCGCGATGGTGAGCAGACCAGCGGCGTGAGCTTCCTGCCGCACGAGAAACTGATCATCGCCCGTATGCTGCTCGGCGACCTGAACGTGGACCGTATCGAGGTGGCTTCGGCGAAGGTGTCGGAAGGAGAGAAGGAAGCCGTGAGCATGATCTGCCGCTATGCCGCGAAGGTGGATATGCTCAACCGAGTAGAGGTGCTGGGATTCATCGACGGCGGACAGAGCATCGACTGGATCGACTCATGCGGCTGTATGACTGTGAACCTCCTGGCAAAAGGTTCGCTGCGTCATTGTCAGGAGCAGTTGAAAAAGACCCCTGAGGAACATATCGACGACATCATCGGGGCGGTGAAGTACGCCCGTAAGAAACAGATGACCGTGAACCTCTATCTCGAGGACTGGTCGAACGGCATGAAGGAATCGCCGTTCTATGTCTATCAGGTAATGGACGCTCTCTGCGACATCGGCATCCGGCGGTTTATGCTGCCCGACACGCTGGGCATCATGAATCCCCTGCAATGTATCGAGTACTTCCGGAAGATGATCAAGCGCTATCCCGATACGCATTTCGACTTCCATGCCCACAACGACTACGACCTCGCCGTGTCGAACTCGCTCGCCGCTGCCCTGAGTGGGGCAAAGGGTCTGCACGTGACGGTGAACGGTCTGGGTGAGCGTTGCGGCAATGCCCCGCTGTCGAGTGTGCAGGTGATCCTGAAGGACCAGTTCAACGCCAAGACCAATATCCGCGAGGACAAGCTCAACGACATCTCCCGTTTGGTGGAGAGTTACAGCGGCATCGCCGTCGCCCCGAACCAGCCCATTATCGGCGACAATGTCTTTACGCAGGTGGCGGGTGTGCATGCCGACGGCGACAAGAAGAGCGGGCTCTATCAGAATGCCCTCGTGCCGGAACGCTTCGGTCGTCGGCGGGAGTACGATCTGGGTAAGAACAGCGGCAAGGCGAACATCGCCAAGAACCTGGAGGAACTCGGTCTGGAACTGACGCCGGAACAGACGCGAAAGGTGACGCAGCGCATCACCGAACTGGGTGACAAGAAGGAGCGTGTGACCAAGGACGATCTGCCCTTCATCGTGAGCGATGTGCTGAAGCACGATGCCCCGGAGGATAAGGTGAAGCTGGTGAGCTATGTTGTCTCAACGGCCTACGGTCTGAAGCCCGGAGCGAATATCAAGGTGGAGATCAACGGTCAGGCGTATGAGGCGTCGGCAACGGGCGACGGTCAGTATGACGCCTTCGTGAAGTCGTTGCGGTATATCTATAAGAAATACCTGAACCGCACGTTCCCCATCCTCGAGAACTATGCCGTCACCATCCCGCCGGGTGGTCGTACCGACGCCCTCGTACAGACGGTCATCACGTGGAATGACAATGGCAAGATCCTCCGTACCCGTGGGCTCGATGCCGACCAGACGGAGGCTGCCATCAAGGCTACGTTTAAGATGCTGAACATCTTTGAGAATGAACAAAAAGAAATCATATGAAACTGAAGATTGCAATTCTTGCGGGCGATGGTATCGGACCGGAGATTATGAAACAAGGTGTGGCTGTGCTCAACGCTGTGGCGAAGAAGTGCGGACACGAGTTTGAATACGAGGAGGCCATCTGTGGCGCCCATGCCATCGATGTCTGCGGCGATCCCTATCCAGACAGCACCCACGAGGTGTGTATGAAGGCAGACGCCGTGCTGTTTGCCGCTGTGGGAGACCTGAAGTACGACCTCGACCCGACGGCGAAGATCCGTCCTGAGACAGGTCTGCTGGCGATGCGAAAGAAGCTCGGACTGTTTGCGAATGTGCGTCCTGTGGCCACATTCGACTGTCTGTTGTATAAGTCGCCCTTGAAAGACGAACTCATCCGTGGTGCCGACTTCGTGGTGCTGCGTGAACTGACGGGTGGCATGTACTTCGGCGAGAAGCATCAAGATGACAATATGGCCTATGATACCGATATCTATACGCGTCCAGAAATCGAGCGTATCGTCCGCCTGGCCTTTGATATGGCTATGAAGCGCAGGCGTCATCTGACGGTAGTAGACAAGGCGAACGTTCTGGCATCCAGTCGTCTGTGGCGACAGATCGCACAGGAGATAGAGAAGGAGTATCCCGAGGTGAGGACCGACTATATGTTCATCGACAATGCCTCGATGCGTGTGCTGACGGAACCAAGGTTCTTCGATGTCATCGTGACTGAGAACACCTTCGGCGACATCCTTACCGACGAGACCTCGTGCATCACGGGGTCGATGGGTCTACAGCCGTCATCGTCGCTGGGTGAGCATACGCCGTTGTTCGAGCCCGTCCACGGTTCGTGGCCCCAGGCTGCAGGACAGAACATAGCCAATCCTTTGGCACAGATTCTCTCTGCTGCGATGTTGTTGGAGCACTTCGGTCTGAATAAGGAGGGTGTCCTTGTGCGTGAGGCCGTCAATGCCTCGCTCGATGCCAATGTCCGTACCCCGGAGATCCAGGTGGAAGGCGGTGCCAAGTACGGCACCCGTGAGGTAGGAGAGTGGATTGTGAGGTATATAAATGAGAAATAATTCCTTCATTTTATTTTAACACGGATTATAAGGATTATAAGGAATGGCTGCGCGCTACCGGAAATCCATAAAATCCTTATAATCCTTGTTAAATATAAAAAATGATTCAGTCTGTGTAAAATACAAAAAAGATTCAATCCGTGTTGAATACAAAAAGAATCTGTGAGATGAATAAAACTATCTGTCTCTGTGTCGTTTGTGTACTACTCAATATCCATGCTGTGCATGCGCAGACTCGGCAACAATGGCGTGACTCCGTGGAGGTGCTGAATCGCGAATTGCGACAGCATCCGGATGATGTCCACCTCCGTCTATTGAAAGCCGAGGCGAACGTCAATCTGGAAGAGTGGGACTATGCCCTAGCGGAGTATGGCCGTATCCTGCGTGCCGATGAACGTAACCTCGCAGCACTCTTCTTCCGGGCATACGTTCACGAAAAGCAGCGCCACTATGCTGAGGCGAAAGCCGACTACGACGCCTTCCTTGCCATCGAACCCCTGCACTTGGAGGCCCGCTTAGGACTGGCGCATGTGTTGCAGAAGATGGGCAAGAAAAAGGATGTCGTAGACGAGCTGAACCATATCGTGCAGATGTTCCCCGACAGCGCCGATGCCTACGCTGCCCGTGCAGCTTTCGAGACGGAACAACAGCAGTATGAGGTGGCCGTTTATGACTGGGGCGAGGCTGTGCGTCTTCGTCCGGACAATGTTGACTACACGATCTCGAAAGTCGATGTCTTGCTCCGTTTAGGCCGTAAGCGTGAAGCCCGTGAAGCCCTTGACAGTCTGGCCTCCAAAGGCACGCCCCGTGGTGTCCTGAAAGAATGGTATGACCGCACAAAGTGACAAAAATAACCATTTTATGATATGATGAAATTAAGACATTTATTGTATGCCCTACTGACTTTACTGATTATCAGCTGCCGTACCGTCAACAATCCCACTGTCAATCCGGAACCCCTGAAACCGTCATACCGGGATGTTCTGGCTGGACTTGACTGGGGCACAGATACAACATTTGTTTATGGACATAAGACACCCGACGTGGATGCCGTCGCCTCGGCACTATCATACGCCTCGCTTATGCGTGCCCTTGGCTATAACTGTAAGGCAAAAGTTTCAACCGCAACCAACAGGGAGACGGCCTATATCTTCAATCGCCTCGGTTTCGCACTGCCCGAACTGAAGAGTTCGGTAGCGGCAGGTACCCACCTGATCCTAACCGACCACAGCGACTATGCCCAATGCGTGGATGGTGCTAAGGAGGCCAAGATCCTCCAGAAAATCGACCATCATATCGAGGGCGACATCGCCGATGCCACCATACCTTATGTGAGGCGTGAAATGGTAGGTTCCACCTGTACCATCATCTTTGGCTGTTTTAAAGACTTGGGAGTTCCAATTGATGACGAGTCGGCCAGGATTATGCTGGCAGGTATTGTCTCCGATACCCGCAACCTTACCAAGACCACTACGAAAGGTGTCGATTCCACGGCATGGAAAGCACTCGTCTCACAGTTACAGTTGGAAGACAAGATAGCAGAGATCAACCGCGAGATGGAAGAGGCTGCGTACAACTACGACGGCATGACCGATACTGAGATTCTGCTCTCCGATTACAAGGACTATGAGATCGGCAAGCATCTGATTGGTTTCGGTAGTCTGGTCTGCAAGGAGACAGAGATGGATGCCTTTATCACTCGCATGTTGTCCGTGATGCCCGATGTGATGAAACAGAAAGGGCGTGACATGATCTTTGCGAAGATAGACAACCTGATTCCTAATACAGATAAAAGTGAATATGCCTCCCCTTATATTTCTGAATTAGGGTGTCCAATTTGATGTACTAAAATTTCGCGCGAAAATTTAATATAACTTGCTGATTTTTAACACTTTAAGTGCAAAAATAGTAGTCAAAACATTTGCATATGTCAGATATTTTTCGTACCTTTGTATCTGAT
>JAFVGS010000047.1 GCA_017474845.1 Prevotella sp. | reverse complement strand
GTCTGAGGGCCGAGGTCAGACGGCTGAGGCCCTCACTTCAAGTTACAAACCTTAAAAACTAATGCGTATGAAAAAGGAGAAGTGGAAGACCGTCATTCAGGTGATTGTGTCGATTCTGACGGCAGCCCTGACGGCACTGGGAACGACCAGTTGCATGGGGAAGGGGCCTTTCTGAGCCACGGAGGGACACGGAAAAACACAGAAGAGGTGATTATCACAGAAAGGTGATTGACACAGAAGAAGCGATTTTCACAGAGATGTGAAAAAGTGAGAAGATAGGGCTCGCGGAGGCGGGCCTTATTTTTTTGTGGGAATTGTTTGGCGGTTTGGAGAAAAAGGGCTATCTTTGTGGCATCAAACAAGGAAACGTATGAAATACAGGCAAATGGCATTGGTCATACTGACGGCGCTCAGCGCGTCTGTGGCCCAGGCGGAGGACAAGAAAAAGACTCAGACTGAAGAGAAGAAGGACTCGCTGGTGTTTACCGTGGTGAAGGAGAACCCGATCACGCCGGTGAAGAACCAGAACCGTAGCGGCACGTGCTGGGACTTTGCGACGGTGGGATTCTTTGAGGGCGAGATCCTCAGGAAGACGGGAAAGACGTACGACCTCTGCGAGATGTTCGTGGCGAACAAGAATTACGTGGACGAGGCGGTCTACTACGTGAGGATGCACGGCGACAGCCGCTTCTCGGAGGGCGGCTCAGCAGACGACGTGCTCTCGGTGCTGCGGACGCACGGCATCTGTCCCGAGGAGGCGATGCCGGCACCGGGATCGCTGACGGGCGACTCGCTGGCGAACTTCAACGAGTTCTTCAGCGTGCTCACTCCATATATCGAGGCGGTGGGCAAGAGCAAGGCGAAGAAGCTCTCGCGCCAATGGCTCGAGGGCTATCAGGGCATCCTCGACGCCTATCTCGGCAAGTGTCCGGAGCGGTTCGTTTATGAGGGGAAGGAGTACACGCCGAAGAGCTTCGCGGAGAGCCTGGGCCTGGACTTCGACGACTACGTGAGTTACACCAGCTTCACGCACCACCCGTTCTACACCTCTTTTATAATAGAGGCACCCTACAAGTGGCGGCTAAGACCGAGCCATAACGTGCCCCTCGACTCGCTGATGAACATCATCGACACGGCACTCGACAAGGGGTATAACGTGTGCTGGGGCGGCGACGTGAGCGGCAACGGCTTCGACCGTCAGGGACTGGCGGAGGAGGAGGCGACACCCACACAGGAACTGCGCCAGCAGAGATTCGACTCGTGGGAGGCCACCTACGACCACGTGATGCTGATCTACGGCAAGGCGAAGGACCGGCAGGGGCGCGACTACTACATGGTGAAGAACTCGTGGGGCGAATCAGGACGGTACAAGGGCGTCTGGTATATGCGCAAGAACTACATCGCGCTGAACACGACCTACATCTTCCTGAACCGCCACGCCATTGAAGAGAAAACCCCTCGCTGAGAGTAGCGAGGGGTTTTTCGTTTAAAAGGGTTTTCCGATTTATTTCACCTGTACGACGAGGTACTTGCTGACAGACCAGAAGCGCTCGGGATCGTTGATGCGGAGCACATACTGCTTCTTGGCATCGCGCTGGAGCGTGTAGCTGTCTGCAGGGTGCTTGGTCAGGATTTCAGCAGAAGAGCTGTAGAGCTTGATCTCCTTGTCGATGCGGATATCGATCTTGGTGAAGTAGTCCTTGTTGAAGTTCTTCTGGAGCACCTCACCCTTGTCGAGGATGTTCTGCTCCTTCAGCTCCTTCTTCGTACCGAAGACGAACCAGGCTGAGTGGAGCTGCTTGTCCTGAGAAGAGATGGTCTCGGCCTTCTGGGCGTTCTCGTCCTTCAGGATGCCGACGTTCTCATTAAGGTCTGCCACCTGCTCGTCGAGCTCGGCGATATGGATGTCCTTCCTGTCGAGTTCCTCGCGCAGGGCCTGCAGCTGCTGGTCTTTCTGCGCCATCTGCTCGGTGAGGTTGTCGATGATCTTCTTCAGCTGCTCACCCTTCACGCTGCTCTCACGCACCTGCTGCTTCAGCTTGTTGATGAGCTCCTTGTTCTGCTTCATGGCAGACTGGATGAACTGAATGTTCTCCTTGATGCGCATCTTGGTGTTGGTACCCTCACCCTCCTTGGCGAGCGTCACGCGGTTCTGTGCCTCCGTGATCTCACGGAAACCTTCCTCGATGTCACTCAGGGTGGTCATCATGTCGTTGATCTCATTGTCCTTTTGGGAAATGATCTGCTCCAGCGAGTCGCGCTGCATGAGGGCAGCCTGCTCTGCTTTCTTCACTCCTTCGTTGCAACTTGCAACCATCAGGCCTCCAAGGGCCAAAACAATCAATTTTCTCATAAGTTTGAATTTTAAAGTTTAATATTTTATTCTGTGTAAATCTCTTTATCTGTGTGAATCGGTGAAATCTGTGGCTCTTTCACCTTTTCACTCCGCCCTGCAAGGATGATGACGATCTCGCCTTTGGGCTCGGTCTCGGTGAAGTGGGCGATCACCTCGGCAAGGGTGCCACGGACACTCTCCTCGTGCACCTTCGAGATCTCCCGGCAGACGCTGACCTGGCGCCCGGCGCCATAGACCTCGGCAAACTGCTGGAGGGTCTTCACCAGACGGTAGGGCGACTCGTAGAAGATCATCGTGCGCGTCTCGGCGGCGAGTTCCTCCAATCGCGTCTTGCGACCCTTCTTCTGCGGGAGGAAACCCTCGAACACAAAACGGTCGCAGGGCAGACCGCTCGCCACCAGGGCTGGAACGAAGGCGGTCGCTCCAGGCAGACACTGCACCTCTACCCCAGCCTTCACCGCCTCGCGGACGAGGAAGAAGCCCGGATCGCTGATGCCAGGCGTGCCGGCATCGCTGATCAATGCCACGTTCTCGCCTGCCAGCAGACGACTGACGACGGCGGCACTGGTGCCGTGTTCGTTGAACTTATGATGCGACATGAGGGAGTTTCGGATATCGAAATGCTTCAACAGGATGCCCGACGTCCGGGTATCTTCGGCAAGGATGAGGTCGACCTCTTTTAGCAGGCGGATGGCACGTAGTGTCATGTCCTCCAGATTGCCTACTGGCGTTGGAACAATATACAATATGCCCATTTCGAGGGACAAAATTACGAAATTATGTGAAAAGTGTATCGTGAATAGGGGTAAGTGACCACAGATTTCACAGATTTTACAAATTATTTTTATTTTTTTCTGCGTAATCTGCCTAATCTGCGATTTTTTTTGTAACTTTGTCTCGGAAATGACAGAAGTTTTGACAGGTGAGGCGCACCGGCCTGGAAGAATTGAAGTGGTGTGCGGTTCGATGTTCTCGGGCAAGACCGAGGAGCTGATCCGTCGTCTGCGGAGGGCACAGTTCGCCCGCCAGAAGGTGGAGATCTTCAAGCCCGCCATCGACGTGAGGTACTCCGAGGAGGATGTCGTCAGCCACGACCAGAAGCATATCATGTCGACGCCCATCGACTCGTCGGCAAGTATCCTGCTGCTCTCGTCGGACTGTGACGTGGTGGGCATCGACGAAGCCCAGTTCTTCGACATGGGGCTCGTGGAGGTGTGCAACGAACTGGCCAACCGTGGCATCCGGGTGATCATCGCGGGGCTCGACATGGACTACAAAGGTGTTCCCTTCGGTCCGATGCCAGCCCTCTGTGCCATCGCCGACGATGTGACGAAGGTGCATGCCATCTGCGTGAAATGCGGTAGCCTGGCATACGTCAGCCATCGTACCGTCGAGGGGTCGCAGCGGGTGCTGCTGGGTGAGACGGCAGAGTATGAGCCGCTATGCCGTACCTGCTACCAGAAGGCGCTGGAAGAGGAAAAAACAAGGCAAAAAACACCGTCTGAATAAAAATCCTTCCAATAAATTTGGCGGATTCAAAAAAACGTTGTACCTTTGCACCCGCTTTCGAAAGATTGCGCGAAAAGAAGGTTGATCCGTTAGCTCAGTCGGTAGAGCACAACACTTTTAATGTTGGGGTCTTGGGTTCGAGCCCCAAACGGATCACGTAAAAGAGAGGTTCAGAAGACCTCTCTTTTTGTTACAAAAAGCGCTGGAAGAAGGCGAGAACACGTTCTTGGGCACGGAGGGGACAGCTGTGGGGCATATCCCAGAGTTCGGTCTCGATCTTGTCGCCAGCACCCTGACTCTCCCAAACATCGTGCATAATGGCGAAGGCCTTCTGCTCACCAGCCACGGGGAAGAGTTTGTCTTGGGAGCCGTTGATGAAGAGCATCGGCTTAGGACAGGCGATGCTGGCGATATGGGGATAGTCGAGCCAACGGCGCAAACCTGGCAGACAGTTGGCAAAACCGCCATTCTCCGTACGCTTGTAATGGAAAGTAAGCTGTTCATCGGTAGTCACCATCCAGCAGACGGCAGCCCCTGCCTTGATGCGGTCGGAGAGTGCCGAGAGCATCCAAGTGCGATAGGCACCCATGGACCAGCCCGTGCAACCGATGCGTTGAGGATCCACCTCAGGCAGGGAGGCGAGAAAGTCTGTCGCACGGATATCGTCGTAGGCCATATAAGCTGAGAGGTCGATGCCATACATCATCATATTGCCTGCAATCATATCGTATTTGTCACGACGTGGCCCTTCCTTCTGCCCCCGCTCACCCCACATAGGTGCATCGGTGGCAAAGACCACAAAACCGTGCCGCGCGAGATAGTCGCCAAAGTATTGCCCCTCGTAGTTCGACACCCAGGCCTCAGCATCGTTGATGACCACAGAGTCCTCACAGGCCAGCGGGCGGATGACCTTCTCCTTGCCGATGAAGAGATGGGCACCGTGGTCGTGAAGCACATTCACGGCGGGGAAGGGACCTTTGCCGTCAGGAATGAGCAGATAGGCAGGCACTGTATAATACCGGGAAAGGCGGATCTCCAGCTTACGGGCCTTGTAGCCGTCGCGCTGTTCTTCGTAGAGGACCTTGGCCTCAAAGCCGTTAGCGGGTGCCGGAGGTGGGGTGAACATACAGTCGAACACCTTTTCACGGGCTGCCCGTTTCCAGGCGTCGAAGTCGCGGATGTCGCTATTCCCCCATGCCAAAGGATAGGTAAGGTCGGCAATCAGCGAGTCGGCATAGACGGGCAGATTGCGCATAAACTCATATTTCTCACGCCCCTGCTGTTGGGCGAGGGCCTGAACGCTGGACATCAGTAGGATCCACAAGATGGTCAGGCAAGTCTTTGGGTTTGGCTTGTTCATTTCAGTTTAGGTTTGAGCTCATCTGGCGATTCCTTGGTGAACATACTGACCTGAGGGCCGTCTTTCGTAAAAAAGTCGGTAATGGTCTTGGGATCGAGAGTCAGAGAGGGTTTGAAGTCATCGCCCGACATATAATCAAGTATGGCATGCCGCATCTGTCGGGCCACCACACGACGATCAAGATGACTGTCGATATCCATCGTCGTCATCAGCAACTTGCCCTTCAGCACGTTCGCCTCGATGAGCATACCGAGTTTACGGCTGACGTGCCATGTGTCGATGGGCTGGATAGGCGGCTGGTAGTCCTTCGGCAGTTCCATCAGGTTCATCACCTGGGCCCGGTTCAGCAGTTCCCACCAGTTCAGGTTGCTCCAGTCGTCGGTGGGGAAACCGTATTTGAAGAGCGGATGCTGGGTATCGATATAGGCCCCAGTGGTGTGGGGTGGTCGCATCTTGAACCATGAGGTATTCCAGAACACAGGGAGATAATGCTGCACGACGTCACTGCCCAGTCGCACTTTTCCCGCTGCCGTCAGCAGCACCTTGCCGCCTTTCTTCAGAACCGCCAGTGCTTTAGCGTCGAGCGTGTCTGAGATATGGATTCCGTCGTTCTCTTCTTGGGCGATGGAATCGGGATAAACCCAGAAGTCCCAGTGGTTCGACACTTGTTTGCCGATCCTGACAGTCAGCGTGAGTTTGCAGGGGTGACTGATGCTGTCGAGGGGATAGACGATGGTACCTATCTCACAGTTCTTACCTATGGGGATGCTGTCGGAGGACAGACCACCACCCGCGATGACACGTTCACCCTCGGTGATGAAGTAATTCTTCCGGATCGGCGTGACACTTCCGTAATAGGCATTATAGACTCCGACGGGCACCCGCAGCGTGTCGGAAGTGGTGTAGACGAACTTGGGGAACCGCGCCAGAGGCACCAAGGGCGAGCAGAACTCCCGCCAGTTTCCAGCAGAGACATACCCCTTCTCGCGCCAATGCACATTCAGGGGACCCACAAGGGCAGTACCTTGTCCGCTATAGTCGTTGAGCGACAAAAGTTGGAATCCGGCATAGTCCTTCGTGCGCAGGTTACGCTCGATCTCATATTTATAGCAGAGCGTCTGCAACCGTCCGCTGGCCATCAGGAACTTCTCCGCCTGCGACTCCATACCATTCTCTTTGAGCAGGTCGCGGAAGATTTCGAAGTTACGTGGTTTATAGACACCCACGTATTCGGCCATCTCACGGAAGTCAGGGAAGGCACACCACTGTCCTTGCTCGTGGGCGAGGATCGGCGTGTTGTTGGGGATGCTGTCCTTGTAGTTGCGGGGGTATTCAATCTGACTGAAATAGTCGTCATCAGCATGAGGAGCATGCTTGTCCCAATCGAGGCCTCGTGCCCCACCCTTCACATGATACTCCGACCCATTGTCCCAGGCCCAGTCTCCACCGACGGAAGCTCCGCAGTAGAGGCGCGAGGGATCGTAGCGTTTCATCACCTGCACCCAGTCGTTGCAGTATGACACCCAGTCGCCTGCCGGCTCGTTGCCTGCCGCCATCATCACAAACGAGGGGTGATGACCGTAGGTGTCGACGATGCGCTTCGACTCTTCCAACAAGTATTCATCGATCTTCTGTCCCTTACGCAACTTTACGCCGTGGTTTGGCCACGAGGGACCCTCAGGCTGCAGATAGATACCCGTCTTGTCGGCAGCAGCGAAAGCAGCCTCAGGCGGGCAATAGGAATGGAAGCGCATGTGGTTCAGACCGTACTCTTTCATCTTCGTGAAGATGCTGACCCATGAGGCTTCATCGGTGGGAGGATATCCCGTCTCAGGGAAGCAGCAGTTCTCCACCGTACCGCGTAAGAAGGCGGGACGATTGTTGATATACAGTTGTCTGCAGACCGCATGCACCTGACGGATGCCGAAGGTGGTCTCGTAACTGTCGGAACTGGTGAAGAGGCCTATCCTATAGAGTTTCGGATTGAACTCATCCCATAAAGTGAGACTCTTCCTGATGGGGATGCGCAGGTCCATCGTCGATTCGGTGATCTGCTGCGAGAAAGACAAAGCGAGTTCATCCTTATCCCGTGACACAATGACAACCTGCATATCCTCATCGTACAGAATGGGGTCATATTTGGTGTCGAACTGTATCTTCACCTGCAACATACCATCCAAAGGTTCCGGGTTAATCTTCACCTCCTTGATGATGATATGCTGGCGTCGGCTGCAGAGTTCCATCCTTCCGATGATACCGTTCCAATTGCCTTGCGTCTGGTCGGTGACGCTGTGGGAGTCCTGTCCGACGCAGACATTCTCGATGCCGTTGTACACACAGACGGCAATGGTATTGCGCTGGCCAGGGATGAGGCACTGTGTCACATCGTACTGATGGGGAGTGGAGAGCGACATCTGGTGCCCCACCTCCCTGCCGTTGACATAGACGGTGGTCTCAATATGGGGGCGTTCCAGGAAGAGCGTCACACGCTGGTTTCTCCAGTTGCGGGGGATATAGACGCTCTTACGGTACCACGCCTTGCCGACGAAATGCTTCTCTGGTGTGAGAAAAAATGGGAACTTCACATTACCCTCACGACGGTACTGCTCCATCCAAGGGTTGAAGTAGTACGACGAGTCGTAGGTCGAACCTGTCCAGCGGGTATCGGCCGTCACGGGATTGCCTTTCCCGTTGGTGAGCAGCGACCCCGGCAGCATCACATAGTCGTCGTAATGCGTCGAATCGTTGAGGGAGAGATCCCAGGAGCCCGCCAGGCTGATGACCTCCTGAGCGGAGGCTGTGACAACTGAGAATGGACAAATGATCAGTGTCAGAAGACAGAAGAAACGCAGCTTTCTCATTGGATTTTGTTCTTTTAGCACTGCAAAGATAAACAAAAATGGATAATGGACAATGGATAATGGATATTTTTTGTACCTTTGCCACCAAAAAAGGGGAATATGAAGAGAAATTACCTATGGATGATTGCCGCCATCCTCATCATCAGCGGCGTGATGACGGCCTACCGCTGTTCCAACAACCAACAGCTGGCCGCCGTGTCTCCCACCGAAGACAGCAATCAGTTTACAAACCTCACCGATGCCGTGCCGGATGCCATCCTCGAGATACGATACTATGGCACCTATAATTTCGTGGGCAAGCGCATCGACGGTTATCTGCAGCCCACCGCGCTGCTGACGAAACAGGCAGCCCAGGCCCTCCGTGCCGTCAGCGACGACGTGAAAGCACAAGGCTATCGCCTGAAAATCTATGATGCCTACCGTCCGCAGATGGGTGTAGACCATTTCGTGCGCTGGGCGGAAGACATCCCCGACACGCTGATGAAGACCTATTTCTATCCCGACCTCGACAAGAGCGTGCTCTTTGAACAGGAGTACATATATGAGAAAAGCGGCCATACACGTGGTTCCACCGTCGACCTCACCCTCTTCGACATGACGACGGAAAAGGAACTCGATATGGGCGGCACCTTCGACTGGTTCGGGCCTGAGAGCCATCCTGACTTCTGCGGCAACCCCGAGACGGGCGAATATACGGGCGACAACAGCAAGAGCCCCACAGGCCGTAGCATCACCCCACAGCAGTTCGCCAACCGCATGATCCTGCGCCAGGCGATGCTCCGTCACGGATTCAAGGCCCTCGACAGCGAGTGGTGGCATTTCACCCTCAAGGATGAGCCCTTCCCCGACACCTACTTCACCTTCCCCGTGAAACAGCTCTAAGGGGGAACAAACGAAAATCAGCAAGCTACCGTGTCGTAACTTGCTGATTTCTTTGATTGTAGCGGGAGCCGGGATTGAACCGGCGACCTCATGATTATGAATCAGATTTAGACTTTTAATAAATTATAAAATTTTTGAATATATTTGCTGATTATCAGATATTTATGTAATTTTGCAGTGCAAATCTAAATCGGATTAAAATGGGCTAAAACAGGCTAAAATGGGCTAAAAAAAGGAGTAAACTTTCCCTTTACTTTCCCGAAATCAGCATCAAAAATGCCCGTAAATAAGGACTTTCAGAAGAAAGACTTTCCCGAAATCACGATTTTAGGCGGAAATTATGGCAAAAATACAATAAAAACATACAGATAATATGGCAAAATCAACGCTATCAGCAAAGATAAGTAACTGTACTATTTCGCTTGGTTTAGACAAGCGGCACTCCAAAAGCAACTTGTACCCAGTATGTATCAGGTACAGCTTCAATGGTAAGTTCATGTACTACCCTATCGGTGACCAATGCACAGAAAAAGAGTTCAAGCAAATCATTGAAACAGAAAGCACACGTGGAAGGTCATCCGAATCAAGGAAATCGAATGCAAATATCAAAAAGAAATGGGAGGAAGTTTTTGAAACATATAGAGAACGGCTCGAAAAACTTGCAGCCACGTCATTTTTGACGCCAGAATCCGTCCGTATCAGCCTAACGGGAAAGAGTTCTTCTCAGAGTTTCATATCCGTTTGGGAAGAAATAATTAATGATAGAAAAGCAGGAACTGCCGCTAGCTATGAAGGAGCCAAGAAGTCTTTCATTAAGTGTACTGGTTTCAGTGAAGCAGACGGATTCATGGTAACTAAAGACATCATCCACAAGTGGGTGCAAACCATGACAGATGAGAACAAATCGAAAGCCACCATTGGCATCTATCTAAGAAGCTGCCGTGTAGTAGTAAAAGAATGTATTTCCCGAGGTTTCATTTCTCAGTCCGAATACCCTTTCTCAGACCGAGATGCAGAAAAAGTGTCCATCCCTAAGGGGAAAAGCAGGAGGCAAGAATGTCTAAGCGTAGAACAAATGACAGAACTATACGAAATATTCACCAAGAAGGATTATCCAGAGAGTTGGGGCAAAGTGTATAATAAGGGACTTCACATATCACTGGGGCTTTTCCTCTTCCAATACCTTGGCAATGGAATGAACTTGGCAGACGTGGCAAGAATCACCTACAATACTCACTATATACAAAACAATGAGAAATCGCTACTATTCAATCGAAAAAAGACCAAAGACAGAACAGATGACGACAGTGAAGTCATCGTACCTGTCATTCCCGCTCTAAAAAGGATCATGGACGAAATCGCTGAACCTTATGAGAAAGACGAGCGACTATTCCCGTTTATCTTGAAAGGAGCAACAACGGAAGAGGATTGCCGGGTGCGTATTGCCCAAGAGAACCAAAACATCAGAAAGAGGATGGCAAAACTAACTAAGCATCTTGGGTGGAAGGTATCTCCCTCACCGACCTGGTGCAGACATTCGTTTGCAACCAACCTTGCTCATCAGGGCGTTCCGATGCAATATATTAGTGATGCTATGGGGCACAAGGCTGGGAAATCTGTTACTATGTTATATATAAATATGTACCCGCACGAGAAACAGATGGAATACAATGGTCTCCTTCTAAACATACCATCCAATAAGAAACAAAAAAGTGATCTCGATAGCATTTTGAAAAGTTTGTCTGAGGCAGATAAGAAGAAACTCATTAAAATGATTCTAAGCGAATCAGAATAGTCTTCAGAATTTGTTAATAATTCAAGTTTTCGGGCCTAATAGAGTTTTATCCCATTAAATATTTGTAATTTTGCACTCGATATGATCACAATAGAAGAGATAAGAACAGGAAAGGAAGGTCAGACATTTGACCTGAAGAGCATACAGATAGATCCCAAGGCACTGGCAATCCCCATTGTAGCAATGGCTAATGCTGATGGTGGTATGCTGGCAATCGGCATATCTGACAAAACGAGAAAGATTGAAGGTGTGAATCAGCATACGGAAAAGTTGAACGAACTACTTCGTGTACCGTTTGATTTCTGTAATCCTTCAGTTCCTGTCACTTGTCGATATATGGATTGCATTGATAATGATGGCAATCCTAACCGTATTCTGATAATGGATATTCCTGCAAGTCAATTCCTTCACACCAATCAGGCTGATGAAGCATATGTGCGAGTAGGCGATAAGAGCCGCAAGCTGACATTTGACGAACGGATGCAGTTGATGTACGATAAAGGTGAGCGTTTCTACGAAGATACGGCTGTATATGGTGCAACTATTGATGACATTGATATGGATGCCGTTGCCGAATATGCAAAACTGGTAGGTTACGGGAAGTCGCCACTTGAATACCTGCGAGAGAACAACGGCTTTGTCACAACCAACAAGAAAGGTGAGGAAGATGTGAGTGTTGCCTGCATTTTGCTTTTCGGCAAGAATCCTCAGAAGTTCTTCCCTCGTAGTCGTACCCGTTTCATCCGCTATGAGGGTGTTGACGAGAAAGTGGGTGCAGAGATGAACGTCATCAAAGATGTCATTTTTGAGGGAACCATTCTGAATCAAGTGAGAAAGACCATAGAGTACATTGAGACTCAGGTACGTGAACATACATTCTTGGGGCAGCATGGGCAGTTCGTCACCCGTCGTGATTATCCAGAATTCGTCATTCAAGAAATGGTGGTTAATGCATGTTGCCATAGAGCCCACAATATCAAAGGAACAGAGATACAAATCAAATTGTTCGATGACCGTATTGTGTTTGAATCGCCAGGCAAATTACCAGGTCAAGTCAAGCCAACGAATATCAGAACCACTCACTTCTCTCGCAATCCGAAGATAGCTGCATTTCTAAAAGCATATCACTATGTGAAGGAGTTTG
>JAFVGS010000069.1 GCA_017474845.1 Prevotella sp. | reverse complement strand
GCTTCAGCCCGTGGATGAAACCGACGTTCAGCAGGATGCGGGTGCACGCCCGTCCGCTGGCATTGCGGTAGGACTCCTTCAGCCGGTAGTACTTCTCGTACTCACCACTCTCAGGGTTGTATCTCATCTGCGACGTGAAATACATGCCGCAAAGGTAAGAATAATATTTTTAACCGCTGTGTTCTACAATGGGGTTTTGGACTATTTCCGTTGCTAACTGACTGAAAATCAATCGCAACTTTTTTGAAAAAAGTTCAAAGCGTCAAAGTTGGGTTATGTGGCTCTCGTCGTAAGTGGTTCCCATGCCGCCGACAAGGTTGGTACATCCTGAAAACATAGATACCGGGGGCCAAAAGTAACATCCAAACCAACGTCCACAATAAATAGTTGTCAGATTACTGCAATCTTTAAACATGTCTGTGAACCCATCTATAGAAATATCTCCTTTGCTCCAACAAGTCAAATCTAAGATTGTCAGGCTACTGCAACCCTTGAACATGTAGCTCATGCTTGTCACGTTCCGAATGTCAAATCTGCTTACATCAAGGTTTTCCAGGCTACTGCAACTATGGAACATACCGTCCATTTTTTTTACATTTCGTGTGTCAAGTCCGCTGATGTCAAGGCTTTCCAGACCGCTGCAACCACTGAACATCCATCTCATGTCGGTTACATTCCGTGTGTCAAATCCGCTGATGTCAAGGCTTTCCAGACCGCTGCAACCAGAGAACATCTCACTCATGTTTTTCACATTCTGTGTGTCAAATCCGCTGATGTCAAGGCTTTCCAGACCGCTGCAACCACGGAACATTGAATACATGTCGGTCACACTCCGTGTGTCAAATCCGCTGAGGTCAAGGCTTCCCAGACCGCTGCAACCCCAGAACATATCACTCATGTTTTTCACTTCGGATGTGTTTAAATAAGCAAGGCCTTCTATTGTTTTTAAAAACCTCATTCATAAAACCAATATTTAGTGCTTTGTGGCCTTGCGCGTGAGAATGAGGGGTTGAAGACAACTTTTTTAATATAATAATGGTTTTCGTGCCATTGTGGCCAACCCCAATCACTGGGGGTAAGGTCATACGCCGTTCCCGGGCGCGTGCTTTTTAGATTATCGCTGTAGAAGGTGAGGGTGTAGTCGTTGCTGGTGAATACAGCGTAATCTTCATCGTTGGCCAAGGCGTTGGCGGTGGCCATAAGCATGAACAGCAGGGCTGCGAACTGTTTAAAGGCTATTGATTTCATCTTGGTCGGGGTTTTTATTGGTTGTTTTATTTATATAAAATAGGTTCTCGTTTGAAGGGATGGTATGACAGGGAGCCGGCGGCGAAAAGGCATGCCTTTGTGCGGTTATGGCATATCAACCTGTCATAATGATGCAAAGTTACGAAAAAAGTATATAACGAAAGACGAATTTTCGAAGATTAACGCAGAATGACCGTAAATAAAAGGCAAGACGGGGAAAATCGAGGAAGTTCAGTTTTAGGCTGAATGCAAATTTGGGAGGAGTAAAGAAGTAGTTAGGTTTCTTATCCGTAACCCAACTGTTATCAAAATTGTATGGGGCGTAAAACGAAGTGGTAGAATGAGGGAGAGCCACCAATGAGCCGAAAGCCGTTTGTTTACAACGAGTTAGAGAGAATGAGGGAAACCGAGCCAGAAAAACGAAACGGTTTACATCGCTTTACATTTGGCTTACGTCGGGGAGCATGAAAGAGGCTGTTTTGAGGGTTTTTCTTTACATCAGGCTTTGCGGATCGTGCGAAATGGCATAGTGGGGAGGTAGATTGTGATGGAGCGGCGTAGGTTGCTTTTTTTATGTCGTTTTGAAAAATACTATTAGCAAAATTCTTCCATATAATTATTATTTGGTATATTTGCACCAAAATTGAGATTGATATGGCAAAGGTGATACACGTACATTTACTATGCAGAAGCCGATATGAGCGCAAAGACTACTATTTTGCGAGCATATCAGCTATTTATACCGTTCTGAAGCCCGAAGAAGTCGGTGCGACAAAGAACTATCTATTACATGCCGGACTGTCAGGAAACGGCACAGTATGCACGAAAAAGGCCATTATAAAGCAATCTACGCTTATCCGTTGCTCAAGGCGCCAGGACGGCGCAGATTGACGTAAAAACGCCGTTAGAACGGCTTTCTGACGGTGTTGTATTTGAATGCTGTTCGGGGGAGTTGAATGCTCCCCCTTTTTTTTGTGCCCAAAAAGGTCTTTTGGGTGGTTAGGGTGTCAGTTAGGGTGTCAGTTTAGGGTGTCATTTACTCTTCTTTGTATTTATGTTTTTAGGGTGTCAAAAATACTATTGTTAGGGTGTCATTTAGGGTGTCATTTTCCGTTTTTTTTTTTTTTGCTACGAGCGAGGGAAATGGACTATTTCAGTAAATTAAAGTCGATTTTCCGTGTTTTAGTGTGGGGAAACTGCCACCATTTTGCGCCCTCACACATTATTATATATAGCGCATAAATCCCCTATTTATAAGGGTTTTGCCGTGTTTTACCTCCGTTTTTCCCCTTTGAATTGTGCGTGTGTGGCTTATTCGAGACGTATGAGACCGATGACGAGTGCGACCGCGTGGATGTCTTCGTATGGCAGTTCAAAGGGGTCATAGTCGGTGTTGTCAGAGACAATGAGGACGTGCTGCTTGTCAGATCCAGGTTTTATTCGTTTGATGAGCGGTCCTTGCGTAGTGTCGAGGACGTAGGGCTTATTCCATTGGAAGAATAAGCCAGACATAGGGACACGTTGGCAAGCCACGATGTCGCCAGAGATATATGTCGGCATCATGCTATTGCCTTTTACCGGCATCAGGAAGTCGGCACCATTGAAGGCCGGTACCACATAACGCTCACACTCATACTCCAGAACAGACTGCTCTCCAGTCAGGGCACCAGCCATAGCACTAAATGGTATGAGTGGAATACCCTCTTTGGGGTCGTCTGTGAATTTTGCTTTTTGTGGTATGCTCTCACGAAGCATATTTCCTTCCCCTGTTACCAGCCATATAGGCGAAAGTTCTGGATATACACTTAGGATATTTTCTAATTTATCCGTGCCGATGGCTCCACCACTCCTTAAGGACTTTCCAAATGAGGCATTGGACATTCCTATGCTCTTTTCGAAGGCACTGACTGCAATGCCTTTCGAGTCGATAAATTGCTTTATTCTGTCTAAAATCATAGTCAAAAACCAAAAAAATCGCCCTAATTGAGAAAAAATCCTCAAAAAGTTTTTGAATTTAGGAAATTTCCTATTATCTTTGCAGCGTGTTAATGATATTAACTCCGCGCCAAAGGTACGAAAATTTGGCGAGACTAACGATAAATAACAGTTAAAAGTCAAGAAACGCTAATAAATAAACATCGAGACTATGTTACAGAAAGTATTTGAAGACCGTATCGGTCGCAAGGTTACGACCGAGGAGTATGTAGAAGCCAACGCCGTGTATATGATGGCCGGAGAGTTGGACAAAGACGAGTTCTGCCGTGAGTGGCTGAAGATTGGCTCGTCGAAGTTGGTGCAGTGCCTGTTTGAGAAGGCGCACAGTCTTGACCAGGATCTGCAGGAGCAGAAACTGATGGTTAACGAATGCCAGGAGATGATCAGCGATGCCGCTGACGCCATGCTGGAGATAGGCGACACTATCAGCCCGACTAAAGTACGCGAGGAACTGGAGAAGAAAGCCGTGTGGCTTGTTGGCCACAAGGAGGTGGTGAAGCGCAAGGCTGCCCATGAGTACGTCTTTTCGAGGAAAGACTTGGAATATATCACTAACAACCTATAATAAACGATTATGAACGAGACAATTCAAGCAAAAGTGCTTGTCGGCATCATTGGTGCCGACAAGTACAGAAAGTTAAAGGCGCGTGGCAAACTTGCAGTGGCCAGATGCGCAGGTCGTGGATTTTCAGAAGAAGTGGAGGTTGCGAGTATTCCTACTTGCTATCGCCATCTATTGGCTTCCGTTCCTCAACGGATTTACAATAACTAAAATCGTACATCTGCATGAAGAACTTGATTGTGGCCAGGCTTTCCTCTTTGAAGAAGTTGTCGTTGACGTATGAGATCTTTAGGATAAGATACCCATTCTTCTCGTCAAAGAATTCGACCTCGCTCCATAATGCGAAAGCTTCTGCCAGATGTTTGGCAAGAGCCACTTCATACTGGCAGTCAAATCCCTTATTTGAGCCTTCTACATACTTACCCATGTAGATGGTCGTACAGTTGTAAAAATCACGCTTATTCATGTGGTAATGATATTAACAGGCTTCTAAGGTACGCATTTTTGCGTGAAGTAACGAACAATTAACAAATTATAATAGCAATGGCAAAGAAAATTTATTTGGAGGATAAGGCCAAGGCCTACCTCCGTCGAGTGTTCAAGTGTTCAAACGTGATGGTGTGGAAAGCCCTGACGTTTGAGAGTGACAGCAAGTTGGCCCGGAAGATCCGCTTCGTGGCGTTGAAAGAATTGGGCGGTGTGCCCAACTGGAAGCCTGAGGACATAGAGACCACCCATGAGGAGGCAGAAAAGACTATGACTCAGACCTTCGGCGACCGCGTGAAGCTGGTGGCCAGCAAGCGCGACACAAGTGTCCTGGTGTATGTTGACGGTAAGATCAAGCGCCGTGAGAACTGTGAGAGCATCCCAGAGTTTATCGCCCTGCAGAATGAAGTTCAATGTATGGCCATGAGCCTGTAAGGAGTAAGTTATGGAGTATTACGGCAAGATATTGTGTATCTCGTACAACGACCTGACCTACGATGACCGTCCTGTTATCGTCAATGGTAAGGCGGACTACAGCCACAGTCGATGTCTGAACGGTGTCGCCCCGTCGATGCTGCCAGCCGAGACGCTTGCCCCCATCATGACAGCCGCCAACTATAAGAATTTGTTACGGCGAGTCCAAATAAATGTAGTGAGAGCAGGCAAAGGTCTGGGCAATTATGCCCTGATTGAGATTGCCACGCTTCCGCAACGTTTCAAGGACCGCATCAAGGCTAAGTACGGAGAAATGGAGCAGAACATTCTGAAGGACTGGTTCGGCCAACATTACCGCATCGACGCAGAAGCCCGGTCGTTTTATACCCGTTTCCGTTTTGAGGACGGCAGTGTCCTGCCACCTGACAAGATAAACGAGTACACGGTGAACGCCTCGGTGCTGAAGGCCGTTGTGAGTGTGATGGCAGACACGAACATCATGCGCAAGGCCATGAACGGCCAGACTATCAACTGGGGCGAGATGGCTGGAGCCATCAGCTACTACCAGGCCGAGTTCGGCCACACTCTGCCACTGAGTCCTCACCGCTTCCGTGAGCGTGTGAATGCTTACCAGAGGGAGGGCTATGAGTCGCTTATCAGCAAGAAGTTCAAGAACCAGAACTCTTTGAAGAAGACCATAGAGGTTGTGCGTCTCGTGTTGAGCCTCGACTGTCAACCTGACGGCACCCGTCCGTTCAATACCGTGGTTGGCGAAGCGTACAACCAGTTTGTGACTGGAGAGGTGGAGGTGGTGGATCCTGTGACTGGAGAAATGTATGACCCCAAGAACTTCGTGGACAGGAAAGGCAACCCCTTGGTGCTTAGTCCTGCCACCATCTCGAACATACTGAATTCGCCGGAGCACAAGGCTCTTCGCGCAAAGTATCATGACACGCAGTGGACTTTCAGCCAGACATACCGTCCTCACCATCTGCGCCATGCGCCTTTCTTCGCGCTGAGCAAGATTTCGGCGGACGACCGTGACCTGCCATTCCTGATGAAGGGTAGTCAGCGTGTGCATGGCTACTTCATCTGTGACGTGCTGAGTGGGTGCATCATCGGTCATGCATACGCTCGCAAGAAGGAACCAAGCCTATATGTGGATTGCGTGCGCAATATGTTCCAGTTGCTTATTCGTGAAGGTTGGAACATGCCTGGCGAGATTGAGGTCGAGCATCATTTGGTGAACCGCTTCAAGGAAAGCTGGATGAAGGCCCAAGTGTTGTTCCCGATGGTTCGCTGGTGCAACCCCGGCAACAGCCAGGAGAAGCACATGGAGCACAACAACCGCCAGTTTAGGTATGGCGTGGAAAAGCGCAACCACCCCAACATCGGGCGTTTCTATGCGAGGCTGGAGACCAACCGCCCGAAGGAGGAGAAGGTGTATGATGAGACAAACAACAAGTGGAAGCACAGGGAGTACACGTGGGACGAGATTGTAGCAGGCAATATGCGCGACATTGATGAATTCAACCATGAGTTGCACCCTGACCAGAAGCGTTTCAAAGGCATGACACGCTGGGATGTGCTCAGCATGATGCAGAACCCCGACCTGAAACCTTTTGAGAAGTGGTATCTGTACCGCTATATAGGGGAGAAGACCACGACAACCCTCCGTCGCAATATGTACTGCACGGTGATGTACAACCAGTATGTGCTGCCCGAGCCTCAGGTGATACGTAGGCTGAAGCCCGGCAACACGCAGGTAGATGCCTATTGGCTTCCCGAACCAGACGGCACTATTAAGGAGGTGTATATCTGGCAAGGTGACGAATACATCTGCACCTGTCAGCAAGCGGAACGCTACAATACTTCGACCATGGAGCAGACCGACGCCGACCGCGCCGCATACACAGAGCAGGCCAAGTATGTGAGCCAGTTCGACAAGATGATGAAGGACGGAAAGATTTCCCCAGTGGTAGTCATGAAGAAAGAAGATGCCAGGGAGATTGAGCAAGTGGAAGCCCGTGCGGTATCGCAGCCTGTGGAGCAGCCGGACGAGGACTATTCAGACTATATGGACACGGCGCGTTACAAGCGCGAAGCCGTGGGCAGTTTATAACAACATTAGCGAGCTGATTATCGGCTGCACTCGGTCAAGCGAGCAAGCTCGATGACGCTCATTTGCACGATAATTAAAACAGCATTCAAATGAAGATAACAGACGAGATTAAAAGCCGGATAGCGGCAGCCATTGTGGCCGACCGTGAGAACTATCCAAGTGACAACAAACACGCCGTGAGCCTTGGCATATCGGCGTCAGTATATAACAGCATCAAAAAAGGCACCTGGGAGCGTCAGGTGAGCGATGCCAACTGGGTGGGCATGGCACGTCGGCTGGGCGTGACCCTGCGCCAGGAACAAGCCTGGAATGCCGCAGAAACGCCGACGTGGGTGTTTATTACCCAGCAGTTGACCGTATGTCAGGAAAGCGGTCTGAGCGCGATACTGTGCGACATTCCGAACATCGGCAAGAGTTTCACCGCACGGGCCTATGCCAAAAGCCACAAGAACGCCGTATATATCGACTGCTCGCAGGTGAAGACCAAACTGAAACTGGTCCGTAAGATAGCCAAGGAGTTTGGCGTGGGCAGTTACGGTCGTTACAGCGACATCTATGAAGACCTTGTGGAGTATCTGCGCACCATCGACACTCCCCTTGTCATACTTGACGAGGCAGGCGACCTGCAGTACGAGGCATTCTTGGAACTGAAGGCCTTGTGGAATGCCACGGAGCGCTGCTGTGGCTGGTATATGATGGGTGCCGACGGCTTACGGGCCAAGATAGACCGCAATGTGGAGTGTCTGAAGGTGGGCTATGCTGAAATGCTCAGCCGCTTCGGTGACACGTTCAGCCGTGTGACCCCCGAAGACGAGAAAGAGCGCCAGAAGTTCCTGAAGGCTCAGGCTGCCATCGTAGCGAAGGTGAACGCTCCGGAAGGAACCAACATCATGCAGATTGTGAACGCCAGCGACGGCGGTCTGCGCAGAGTATATACGGAAATCGAAAAAATCAAGAAAATGCAATGAAGTTAAAACGTGCCTACAGTCCAACGGACATCCTGAACATGAACATCCCGTCGCTCGACTTTACGGGCGACTGGGAGGCTTCATTGGGCAAACCGGCTAAGACTGGCACATGGATCATCTGGGGAAGCCCCGGCAACGGCAAGACGAGTTTTGTGATGCAACTGGCAAAGTATCTGTGCCGGTTTGACAAGGTGATTTATGACAGTCTGGAGGAAGGCACCGGTCTGAGCGTCCAGAAGTCAATGCTGCGTCATGGAATGCGTGAGGTAAGCCGTCGTTTTCTTGTGCTGGACCGCGAGCGAATTGAGCAACTGACAGAGCGTCTGAGCAAACGTAAAAGTCCGGGCATCGTCATTATTGACAGTCTGCAGTATAGCGGTCTGACCTACAGAGGGTATCAGCAACTGAAGGAACGCTTCTGCAATAAGCTGCTCATTTTCGTGAGCCATGCCGAAGGACAGCATCCAGGAGGGCGCGTGGCCCGTGCTGTTGAGTATGACGCCGACGTGAAAATCATGGTTGAGGGTTTCCGTGCCAGTTGCAAGAGTCGGTTCATGGATAAGCCAGGTGTGCCTTTTACCATTTGGGAAGAGGGTGCAGCCAAGTACACATTAGGAAACGAAGCAAAACAGAAATGACTATGGCCAGGAACTGGAAGAAGGGTGTGTGGAAACGCCGTTCCAACATACTCTACAGACTGCGGAAGAAGGGTGTGAGGGTGAACACCAAGGAGCGCACCATCTTCATTCCTTACGGCGAAGATCCAAACAAGGAGGTTCAAGTTGGCCGCCTACGGAAAGAATATCATTTTAATGTTCAATTTGAGATAATATGAAAGAAATTAGTTTGACACATGGTGGTCACCGATGGGATAAGAAAAACCTTGTGACCCAGGAAGACCGAAAAGGGCAGTACGACCTTTTGAGGTGTAAGTTTTGTGGTATAGAAGGCAAGCGCTATTCGCTTGACACTATACAAGTCTATGACAGGTACGTGAAAAAGATTGATTGCTGTCCGAAAGCCCCACGGGGAAAACAAATCAAGGTTGTCAGAATGACTGCATTCGGCCCTGCATTTGCCAATCTTGTTCCCGGTTCTGTTCATGATGTTGTGGAAGCTCCAGCTGGTCAAGATTCGGAAAGAGGAGTCTGGGTCATGGGCTGTGGCGAACCTGTGCTACTCCTTTTTGGTGAATTTGTCTATTTGTAAAATATGAGACTATGAACAAGAAACAGAAAATCTACATCAGCGGTGCGATAGCGCACCATGACCTGGAGGAGCGCAAGGCTTCCTTTGAGGTTGCCGCCGCCTTTTGTGAGGCATGCGGCTTTGAGAGCGTGAACCCGTTTAACAACGGACTGCCACAGCCAGGCGACTGGCGTGAACACATGAAAGCCGACCTGAAGATGCTACTGGATTGTGACGCCATCTGCATGATGGACGGCTGGGAGGAGTCGAAAGGCTGCAAACTGGAGCACGATGTGGCCAGCACCTGCGGCCTGACGGTGTACTATGAGAGTGACATCAGAACCATGCGCGTATGAAAGAACTTTGTTGTATTTGTGGCAAACCCATCGTTGGTTGGGGCAACAATCCCCGGCCTGTTAAGGAAAAGGGGCGGTGCTGCAGCGACTGAAATATGGATGTCGTTTTACCTGCACGTTTCAAAATGATTAAAGAACAATATGACAGCAAAAGACCTAACCCCTGAACAACTGGTGTGGTTCCGTGAGAACTTCGACCACACAAAGAACCAGGAACTCGCTGATGCGCTTGGCACCTCATTGCGGTGTATAACGCGGATGGCACGGGAACTGGGCTTGTGGAAAACCAAAGAGTTTGTGACTGCCATGCAGCGCAACGCCAGCGAACATGGTGCACGTGCCACCCGTCTGATGGGTGGCAATAGTGGAGCCGCGAACCTGCAGAAGTATGGCAAGGCAACCCGTTTCAAGCCTGGCACCAGCCAAAAGGACCGCATGAGTGCCGAAGCCTTTGCCGAAATGCGCCGCCGCATCGGTGAGAGCCGGAAAGAAACATTCAGGAAAGAGCGTGTCCGCGTCAACTGGGGCTTTGAGCAACGGACAAAACTTCGTGTAGTGAAATGCCCGAAGGAAAAAGTCAGCCTCCGCAGCAGCCTCCGTAAGCGCGGCTACGAGATTGCAAGGGCTTCAAACGAGGCCGTCATAACAGAAACGACCCGTCGCTGCCGACAAATGGAAGCCCGTGCTGAGAGAATTGGAATACAATTTACCAACTTAAATTTTTGATAACATCATGAAGATTAACGTAGAAAAAGCCATTCAACCGAAATGGTGGAACCCGGTTTACTGGGTGTTGGGTCTGCTGACCCTTTGTGTGAGTGTAACGCTCGGTTTATGCTGGGCAGGTGTTGCATTTGTTTCCGGTTGCATTCAGGGCTGGAACGACTTTCGCTCAGTGGTATGGGGTCAATGAAGAAAAAGCCGAAGACCATCCCCTGTTGCGTGGGAGTTGTGACTGTGACCACGGTGGTGCAGTCCAGCCCAAGCGTCAAGACCTTCTATAAAGGAAGTTACGGCTTTGCCAGTGCCGACATGACCCCACAGCGTCGTAAGAGCATCGCGGAAAATACAAAGGCTTCGGTTAAGGAGTATGTCCTGAAGAACCGCGATGCCTATGGCATAAAGAGCCTGGCTGACGTGAAGTTCTATGCCGGTGTGAAGATACTGGAGTGTGATGGACTAACAGGTTTCAGAAATGGGACAGATAAGTAACTACCACCGCTTCTACGCCTCGTTCAACCGTCTGCCCTGTGGCGGTGACCGTGAGGACATGAAGGAGAGCCTCGTGTCAAGTTATACCAACGGTCGCACCACAAGCCTCCGAGAAATGAGCGAGGCAGAGTACAATGCAATGTGCGCCGCCCTGGAGCATAAAGTGACCCCCAATGCGAGGGCTGTGTATATCCAGGAGCGCAAGAGACGCCGGTCGTCAGCCCTGCACCAGTTGCAACTATATGGGGTTGACACCACCGACTGGAACAAGGTCAACGCTTTCTGTGAGCAGCCGAGAATAGCCGGTAAGCCATTCCGCGACCTCGACTGTGAGGAACTGGAGGCACTGACCCGAAAGATGCGCGCGATCATCCGCAAGCGAGATAACCAACAATAAGTTTAACATTAAATTTCAAAAGAAATGGCAAAGATTGATTTGCAGGGGCTGAGCCCCGAAGAGAGAAAGCAGCTGCTGGCACAGTTGCAGGACGAAGAGAAGCAGAACCGTCAAGACCGTCGTGAGGCATACGAGGCCTTGCGTGCCGAGTTCATGCACGACGTGTTCCAGAAGGTAGAGGCCATCGTTAACGAAGTGTCCGGCTTCAAGAGTTGGATCGACAGCGAGAGCGAGGGCTTCAAGAAGGTGATGGCAGAGTACGGCCAGACCCGTTACGACGAGCAGAACAGTTACACCATCGTTGACGGTGACCTGAAATTGGAGATTCGCTCAAACAAGGTGAAGACGTTTGACGAGCGAGCCGACATGGCCGCCGAGCGTCTGATTGACTACCTGCGTGGCTATGCCCTGAACAGCGACAAGGGCAGCGAGGACCCGATGTACCAGTTGGCCATGACCCTGCTGGAACGCAACAAGCAGGGCAACCTGGACTACAAGAGCATCAGCAAGCTCTACGAGATGGAGGGCAAGTTTGACGAGGAGTACACCGAGATCATGAACCTGTTCCGTGAGTCGAACGTGGTGCAGCGCACGGCATTGAACTACTACTTCTCGAAACGCGACAAGGATGGCGTTTGGCGCAGGTTGGAGCCGAGTTTCTGCCGTCTGTAGTACAAAACGGGCATAAATCCGTTAATACCATTTCCAAAAGGTGCGATAAACAAAAGGTTTACCGCACTTTTTTCGTTATTATGGCCTTAATTTTGTACCTTTGTGGGTTAAAAAGAGGATATGTCGAAACGTGGCAGAAATAAGGAACTCATCAGGAAGCGTGACGAGCAACTTTGCCGCCGCTACTATTATTGGACGGAGAAACAGCGTCTTCGTTTCGATGATGCCTTGCGCATACTCTCCGAGCATGAGTTCTTTATCAGCGAGGAGCGCATCATGGCCATTATCCGCCGTCACTGCCATGAGCTGAAGGACATCGACGTGAAGCCTGTCCCGAAGGTAAAGAAGCCCCGACTCACCCCTCAACAGTTGGAGTTGTTTGAAGTGCAGGATGCTAACAGTTGACGTTATCCGATTAACTTCGTTGAACTGCGGCTGCACTCGGCAAAGCCAAACAAGTTTGCCTTTGCGCTCATTTGCACGCAGTGTCGTCGTTCACCTCAAACTCAAAGATATATTCATACACCTTAATCCCCCCTGGCATAGCATAGAACCTCGTCTTGGTTCTGTACATCGGCCCCATGTCGCTGAGAGGTCTGAAGCACTGGAGTGAGGTGTATAGTTTGTTTGCCATTTGCAGACGCTCCGCCACCTTGTCCTCAGTTCCTGAACCGTAGTGCGTGTCATCGTAGCAGTCGATGGCCAGCCTTGCCGACATCTTCACCACTCCCTTTTGTGTACCCATGCCGATGTCGTTCCAGTCGGCCTCGACGTTTCCGATCAGCACACAAGGGAAAGTGACGGGATAGGTGTCTTCCTCCGTTTCCAGTTGTCCGTAGTCCTCATCGACGAGCGAGAGTTCCGGCATTTCCTCCGTAATGAGTTGGAGGATCTTGATAAATAGTTCTTCCATATATCTACAAGTTTAATGTTTGACTTAGTTCTTTTTCGATGCGTTCCCTGATGCGCTGGTTCAGTTCCTCGCTCTCTCCGATGAACTGTCGCTGTGGAATGCGGACACGGAGTCTTTTCTTTTTAGTCAGAGCCAGTCCTTTCCAGAATTGTGCAGACGGGGTTTCCACCTTTGGGGCAGACTTCGTGTTTTTGGGCTTTCTTTTGCCCCCTGTCGGCTTTTTGCTTGTTCCTTGGGCATGGTAATACATGGCCCACGCAAAACGTCTCATACGCGCCGTAACGGTCGGGTTTGTCTCTCCTCCCCAGTTGTGTATGGGAGCGTATGGCAGGTCGTTGGAGACCAGTACCCTGAAATCAGATGGAACGTATTTGATGGATCCGAAGAGGTGGTTGCGCCGTGAGAGCAGAGGTCCGTACTGTCCGTCCGCCCCTGCGATGCCCGAAGTCTGGCGACGTGTGACCGGCCACTTGCGCAGTCCCCTGTTCTGGAACCCACCCTTGCGGAAGTTCTCCTGGTAGTGGTCTTTTGCCATGCGCCCGACGATAACCGGAAGTTTGCGTCGCATGAGGTTTTCGACCTCTCCAGCCTTGTTTTTCAGTTCGTCAGCTAAATTTTTTACGTCCATTTGCTTGTAATTAAAAATAAAGTTGTATCTTTGCAACGTCCTTAGTGACTACCCGCTGAGTATGCGTGGGGGTTGGAACTTTATCGGGCCGCCCCATTAAGCTGTCTTTTGGGCAGCTTTTTTTATTGCTCTACCATCTTTCTGAATAGTTTGAAGTAATTACGGCTTGCAATAAAATCTCTATCCACTGACACCATCTTCTTTCCAACTGCCACAAGCACTTCCAATGCCTCGTTGTTAGTCTCGAAGTATTGCTTGATTTCGGTGGCCATCCTGTTGGTTGGATATGTCGTGGCCAGATTGAGGAACACCCTGTTCGTCTGACCGATTGACTCCTCCAGGCGAGTGCCGATAGAGCCAGTTCCTGTAATGGTCTTTAAGTCAAACATCTTGTAAACGCCTTTTCGCTCGAAGATATAGTCTGCACTTCTGACTCCCTTGGGATTTGGTAGGATATAGACTTTATATCCGTGTCTTACTGCTTTTTTCGCCCCGGCAAGGAGGTTCTCATAGTCAGCACTATCCTCACCGATTGCAGACAAGATGCCCTTTTTAACTTTCTTGTATATTTTGAGTTCCGTGAGTTTGCGAAGCTGTGCGATGTAGTCGGCACCCGATAGTTCTGGAAGTTTGGCGAACAGTTCCTTCACGTCAATGCTTTCATTAGCCTTGCCTATCGCCCTGTCAATCCTGGTACAGTGATAGCAGTCTTTCTTGGCATTGGTGAAAAGTACAGACATGGTACCTTTTAATCCGGAATTGAAAGGACAATGGCTGCAGTTACTTGGGAAATACGGATGGTCGTCGCTGAAGACGGCGGCATCCTGTCCCGGATTGCCAGACAGTCCCGGTTGTGGCTGTGATGAAGTCGGAATATCCTCTGGCAGCGGTGTCGCCGGCTCGTCGGTACTGGAGAGGCTACACTTGCAGTTCCA
Source organism: Prevotella sp. (assembly GCA_017474845.1). GTDB lineage: Bacteria > Bacteroidota > Bacteroidia > Bacteroidales > Bacteroidaceae > Prevotella. The sequence continues at coordinate 27,252 of JAFVGS010000069.1, read as the reverse complement.
TCGGTCTCCCGGTCGGTGTTCCTTCCAGAACTTGTCGTCGATGGGGCGTATGGTTCCCCAGAACGGACGGTGGTCCGCTCCCGGATTGGCTGACGTTGACGGCATCCATTTTAGGTTAGGCAGCACGTCACGCTCCCGCTCGAACTGCTTCCAGTCGGCAGCCTGATGCGCCCTGATGACCGCCGTGGAGTATTCCGTCTGTAACCATGAGCGGCACTGGTGGCTGGCGATTGGCTGCACGTCTTTCAACCACTGTTCGAAAGGCTTTAGATTGCCGTTAGAATCCACGAGCCTTGCCGTCATGTCGCGCTGCGCACGGTGCACCTTGAACGCCGAGAACACCTCGTTGGAGTGTCGCAGAGCACTGATGAAGTCATCGTCAGGATTGACACCCTCAAACCCATCTGCCACGGCACGGTCAAATCCCCTGTAGAACTCACGGAAAAGATGCTCCTCGATATAGGTGGGCTCTTTTCCTTTCTTGGCGTAGATGTTGCGCAGAGCCTGGAGCAGTATTTCCTCGTCGAAGGCGAAGCCCGACGATGCAGGTTCGGCAGCGTCGTAGTAGAGACGGTTGACTACCAGTCTAAATCCGCCCCGTGCCTCGACGGGGCCCATGCGAAAAAACGCCGCCACCAGTTTTTGAAGCCCTTTTTAGTGGGAGGCTCGTTCAACTTCTTTTTGTCGTCGTCCTCATCATCGTCTTCGTCATGGTGTGGCTGCTGTGCCGCCTGGAGTGCCGCCTGAGCCTGTTGCTCACGGTCGATGCGCTGCTGCTCCTGGGCTGTCTTCTGTGCCTCGTAGTCCTTGGGCTTCTCGATGCCGAACTCCTCATAGAGCCAGTCGTCATCGACGGGCAAGTGGAAGTTGGTGCGTAGTTGTGTTAGGATGCTGACCTTCGTGTTCATATCGACATCCTTCTTCTCAGGGAAGCAGAACTCACCTCCCTTCGTGTCAATTCCCATGGACGTGAAAATGTCCGCCATGTCATAGTTGAGGATGTCGAGAATGTAGAGCCGGTCAGCCTGTGCCACCTTATCCTCCACCTTCTTGTGTACTGTACCGAGTGCCTGTGTGCCGTTCTTGGAAGACTCGGTGGTCAGGGTGTTGCCGAGGATGAGTTTTGAGATCTCGTTGTTGCAGCGCTCGCACAACCTCTCATAGACCTCCGCGCTGCCTGTCTTGTTCCCAGCCTCCACCAGTTTCAGTTCCGTGTCCTTGCCGTGGATGAATGTGGCCAGGGCACCGAGCGAGTTGGCGTCTTCGAGGGCCCGTTTTCGGCTGTCCTCGTCGTCAGTCTCATAGGTGTATTCCTGAATAGGCATGCCGAACACCTCGGAGAACTGCGCCCAGTCCGCCGTCGTGTTACGCTTGTATATGACCCAGGGTGCAGCCTTGGCCAGCAGTCCCAGGTCTTTCTCGTCTCCGGCAAAGAGCAGGTCGGGGTATGTTTCCCAGGGCGTGCCGATGATGTCCGTCTGCTGTCGGAGTATCTGTCGTCGCACCGGATCTACATGCTTGCGTGGTATGAGGTCGTAGTCCACCCATCCGTCCTTCCTGTAGAACTGGAGCAGCGAGAATCCCCAGAAGCGCGCGTCGAGCAGGTCGGCGATGCAGCGGTTGAACCATGGCGAGTGTATCTGCTCGTTCACCCTATCGTCCGGCTTGCCGTTGCGTCGGAACTCGATGTCCGAGCAGAGCACGGCGTTCTTCCGTTTGTCGATGACGCATGAGAGGTGCGTGTCGAGCATGATGTCGCTGTAGAGGTCATAGAGTTTCGACCGCTGGGAGTAGTCCACGTTTTCGGCGGCACGAATGGCAGCCATGAAGTCTGCGGTGTCGATGCCGAACCGCTTAGGCTGGGTGAGCAGGATGACCGCCGGCTGCTTCTGTCCCGGACGGGGCACGTTTCCGCTGACGGTGATGCGTCCCCTGCCTTCTTTATTCTTTCGTTTGTTGCTCATAGCTTATAGTCTGTTTACACGTTTACGGTTACTCTTGAACATGAGCGAAGCCTTGCTTGCCCTCTCGTCCTCCGGCAGCATCGGCACTCCCTCGATGGATATTTCCTCGTCTGCGACGGCCCTCATCCACTCCACGGCGCGCTCGTAGCGGTCTTTCCGTATTTGTGAGAGCTTCTGCGGATTGTGGATGCAGAAGATATGATATACGGCGATGTCGATGACCATCATGAGTATGAGCTGGTTCCTGTCTTCCCCTGATGCAGAGAAAATGGCGTCGCAGTCATACCGTTTTGACAGGTAGCAACGCATTTCGGCGATGGCCCTGTCCTCACATATCTCGACCAGCGACTGGTCGTCACGGACGAGCGCGTCCAGTATTTCGCGGTGGACGCTTGCGTCGTAGTCTTCAATGTTTACAAATTGGCTCATAGTCTATGCTTGTTTTTCTTACTGATTGAACGTCTGCTTTGTGTAATCGGCCTGTCGGCTTTCTGTGCCGTCTGGTCGATTTTCCTATTACCCCCCTCGACGGCATCGGGACCGTCGGCAGGGTATTTGAGCGAGAGTGTGAAGAGTTTGAACTGCTCCTCGAGCTCGCGCATGTGAGGGTTGTCGCGCTCCGCCTCGTTGAGGATCAGGTTGCCCTCGCGGTTCATCGGTTCCAGGTTCGCCTCGATACGGGTTGCCTTATCCGTTTTCTTCTCCTCGTCGCCCTGGATGTAGAGCGTGATGTTCTTCTCTTTGCGTACTTTGCGCACGAGCGGCTTGAATACCTGCTGGAAGAACGGGTCCTGGAGTTTGTTGTTCTCCATCCAGCAATAGACGGTGGAGCGTCCGCCGACATATTCAAGCAACTGGACATACCAGTCGATGAACTCAGCGTTGAGTGCCTGTGCGAGCCTTGCCTTGATGACATAGAGTTTGCCGTCGCGCTTTCCAAGGAGCATGACCGCCTTGAACGACTTGCCCTTCTTTCCCTTGCTTTCGCCAGGCGCGGGGTCGCCGTATATGACCAGGAACTTGAACTTCGAGAGCGGCGGCACCTTGCCATAGACAACCTCCTTGAAAATCTCCCCCTCTGAAATCGGGTTGTTGAAATACTCGTGCTGCTGACTGAGTGTCGATATTTTCGACAGGGTGCGGTCGATGTCCTCCTCGGTGTTCTTCTCCGGCCATGTGCTCTTTCCGTTCTTGTCGCGTATGTTCACGATGTCCCAATGGTCGGCCATCTCGCCGGCACGGGTGATGCAGCAGTCCTTGGCAATGATGTTCCCGCAAAAAATGACCAGTGTCGGCTCAGAAGTAGAGCGTGTCGGGTAAAGAGCCCGTTCCCACCATTCCCACCGCTTCTGTATGATGTCGGGGTTCTTGGTGTCCTCGTCCGTGTCGAAGTCGTCGATGAGCAGCACGTCGGGACGTATGGCCTCGTTGCGCGAGCCACGCGGTGACTGTCCTGCGCCGATGGCACGGAATGCCACCCCGGCCTTTGTGATGAACTCATCCTCGGTCCAAGCCCCCAGCGTCTGCTGCTTGCCGTAGTAAGCCTCGATGCGTCCGTTAGCCTCCAGGTTTGCCCTGTATGGCGCGAGCAGCCGGACAGCGTTGTCATTGCTGTTGGAGGTGAGCAGCACATTCCGTTTCTTCCCTGTGAGAACCAGGAAAGAGACGATGAACATCGTGATGGTAGATTTCGCCAGCTCACGACTCCATGAGAGCACCTCGTACCACTCGTCGTGTGCGATGATGCGCCGTATGGCCTTTTTCTGGAAGTCGGCGAACTCATACCTGGCATACCCTGGGAAGAAGAACTTGATCCACTCGATGGGGTGTGCCTCGAGGTAGATGCGGTGCCTCTCCCTGTCGCCGTGGCTCATGTTCTGGTCCACTGGTGTAGAGCGGTATATGTCCTGTTTGTACTGCTCCCAATCGAGGAGCGCGTTTTTGTCGATCTGCTTCATGCTACAAGATAGATTTAATGAATGCGTCAGCGAGCCTTGTCACGTCCTTTGCCTTTTCGAGGTCAACGGGACGCAGGAACTCGATAAATCGCGTCATGACACTGATGACGTCCGCGATGCCCACCTCCGTTTCCATCTGCTTGATGGACTTGGAGAGTTTTCCGATGACATCCGCCTCGGCTGAGGTGGCGAAACGCTCCCCTTCGGGGCGTCCCTCGATGGCCTTATTCATTTCCGCCACCTGCCTGTAGAGGCTGCGTATCTGTTCCTCCCTTGTGAGCGTGATGCCCACTCGCTGTTCCTCCCACTTGCCGGCACGCACCCAGTTGGAGACCGAGACACGTGACACCCCCACGCGGTCGGCTATCTCCTGCTGCGTGAGGTTCTCTTTGAGGTAGAGCGTCTTCGCCCATTCCTTCTTCTGTGTATTTGTCAGTTCCTTAGCCATAAAACTCTTGATTTACTACTGTTTTAACGATGTTGAAAGTAGGCTGCGTCATGGCATAAAACGAGTTTTCTGCTCATGGCTTGCACTACTTTTGCAGTGCAAAGTTGGCCATAATTTTTCGGTTTTGAAAAACGTGTCCGCATGATGACGTTTTATGACGTTATCATTTCATTATAAAGTTGTTATGATAAAATCCCGATTTGCGAGGGTGGAAAAATAACCGCAATTTTGCACCGTAAATCGGGTGCCATTACCCACAAACGAGCGACAGAAACAGATATGAGGCAATTTTTCAACATCATCCCCGGCGACGACACCTGCTGCATCCTGCTGTACGGTGACATCGGCGACAGCTACGGCACCGTGAGCAGCGGTCAGATAGCGCGAGAACTACTGGCTGCTGAAGCAGCCTATAAGAGCATCGACGTTCGCATCAACAGCAACGGCGGTGAGGTATATACCGGCATAGCCATCTTCAACGCCCTGCGCAACAGCAAGGCGGACATCCGCATATACATTGATGGTATCGCCGCGAGCATGGCGAGCGTGATAGCCCTGTGCGGCAAGCCCGTACAGATGAGCAAATATGCCCGCCTGATGCTCCACAGCGTGAGCGGTGGCTGCTATGGCAACAAGAACGAGTTGAAGAGCGTGCTTGCCGAGATAGAGAGTCTGGAGGACACCCTTTGCCAGATGTATGCCGCCAAGCTGGGGCAGAGTGCTGAGACCATCAAGAGCGCGTATTTCGACGGCGAGGACCACTGGCTGACCGCTGATGAAGCGCTGCGCCTCGGTCTTATCGACGGCATCTACGACGCCGACCCCGTTCCTGAAGATGCGACGGCAGAGCAGATATACACTATTTTCAATAACCGGCTCGCTGAGCCACAAAATGAGTTAAACATGAACATTGAAGATTTGAAGAAGCGCCCGCAGTTCAAGAACTGTGTGACCGAGGCCGACGTGCTTGCACGCATCGACCAGCTGGAGGCCAGGGCTGCCAAAGCCGATGGTCTGGAAACCGAGAACACCTCGCTGAAGGCGACGGTGAAGAAGCACGAGGACGCAGCCGAGGCTGTTGCCGCCGCAGAGCGCAAGACGCTGCTTGACGCAGCCGAAGGCGACGGTCGCATCAACGCCGAGACCCGTCCGGTCTATGAGAATTTGCTGAAGGAGCATCCCGAGGACGGCAAGAAAGCCCTTGCAGCCCTGGCTCCGAAGAAGCGTGTGGTGGATGACCTTGGCGGCGGCGACCCCGGCAAGGAGAGTCCCTGGGAGAAGCGCCAGCGCGAGATCCGCGACAAGTATAACCATAAATAACAAGAAGAACTATGGCGATTAACATTAAAAACACCAACTACAACGGCGAGGTGCTGGAGCGGCTCCTTACCGTGGCGACGACCAGCAACGAGATTGTGGAGAAGGGATTGATCCACGTGATTCCCGGTGTGTCGAAGAAAATCTCAATCCCCCGCCTGCACACGGGCAAGATGCTCCGCAAGCATAAGGAAGACCCGAAGGTGGAAGACTCTAAGGGCAACTTCACCTATTCGGAGCAGGAACTGAACCCCGTGGACTTCATGGCGTTCACAGTATTCAACCCCCGTGTGTTCGAGAACATCTGGCGTCCGTTCCAGCCGAAGGGCGACCTCGTGTTTGCCGAGTTGCCCCCAAACGCCCAGAACGCTCTGCTTGACGCCCTGTCGAAGCAGGTGCAGTTCGAGCTCGGCGGCCACTACATCAACGGCGAGTACGGCAACGACGACGACCACCTGTTCAACGGCATCCTAACCCAGGCTGCCAAGGACAGCGACATCGTAATCGTGTCGAGCGAGGCCACGAAGATGGTTGACCGTCTGAAGGCCGTCCGTGCGCAGATTCCGGTGGCGATGCTCGAGAACCCGAACCTCCGCTTCCTGATGAGCCCGTCGGACTTCAACAAGTACGATGACGAGCTGACCGCCCGTGAGTACAAGAACCGTGACGAGACTACCCGCAACATCAAGATGTACAAGGACATCAAGATCGAGACGCTGGCTGCCTGGCCCGACGATCTGATTGTGGCCACGCTGTGCAGTCCGGACGCGATGACGACCAACCTTTTCGCCGCTGTGAACCTCCAGGACGACGAGCATGTCATCAAGATCGGCCCCGTGAGCAACATGAGCGAGCTCTACTTCTTCAAGATGCTCATGAAGGCTGACACCAACATCGCCTTCGGTGAGGAGTTCATCGTGCTTGACAGCCGTGAGGAACCCGTCTTCGTCCAGCCCGAGGAGGAAGAAGAACAGCAAGGAGGAGGTGAGTAATGGCAAAGCAGCAATATATAGTAATTCTTGGCACGGCTCACGGTTCTAACGTCGCAGGAAAACATTCTCCAGACGGTAAATTTCGTGAATACAAATTCAGCCGTGATGTCATTTCGATGCTTAAACCACGTCTTGAAGGTCAAGGATTCACCGTGTATGTTGATATGCCTCAGGATGAAGTGCCTCGACCAGGCAACGCTGAGCTTTCGGCACGCTGCAAGATAGTGAACAACCTCTGCTCCAAATATGGTAAGGAAAACTGCATCTACGTGAGCATCCATGTCAACGCAGCCGGCAGTGATGGCAAATGGCACGATGCACGAGGCTTTGCGGTCTATGTGGCCAACTCCTGCTCAGCGGATAGCAAGCGACTTGCTAAGACGTTTTGCGATCTCGCAATCAGTCGTGGCTTGCGTGGTAATCGTTCCGTCCCATCGGCTCACTTCTGGCAGGCTAATTACTATGTGCTACGCAATACGGCTTGTCCTGCCATATTAACAGAGAATTTGTTCCAGGACAATCGATCCGATGTGGAGTTTCTTTCCTCGCAAGCGGGGAAAGAAACTATCGCCACTCTTCATTGTGACGCTATTAAACAATTTTTTAGAACCAATCGATAGAATATACAAATGGAACTCAGTGAAATCCTCAACGTGGTTCTCGGTGGCAGTCTTGTAGGTGCCATTATTTCCATCGTGACCATCCGCAGTGCATTGAAGAAGGCGCGTGCGGAGGCCGAGAAGGCTCTTGCCGAAGCCGACACGGTGAAGATAACGAACACTGAGCAGGCCACCCGGATATTGATACAGAACATTGTAGAACCCCTAAAATTAGAACTGAATGAGACAAGGAAAGACCTCAACGCGACCAAACGCGAGATGGCCAGGCTTCGCAAGGCTATCGATGATGCTAACAGTTGCAAGTATAGTGCTGACTGCCCTGTGCTTAGGCGGATGCGCTTCTCACCGAAAGAGCGTGACGGCAAGCCAGGAGCAGGTAGCCGAGACCGTCAGGACGGACAGCGCAGTGCGCCTCGCCCTGGACAGCGTAAGCGAGGTGGTGGAGATAAGGACGGAGCCGGTGACGGTACCGATGTCGGCGGTGACACTGACGATCCCGACCGACAGCCTCCGCCTCCTGCCTGTAGGCGCGAGCTATACAGACAGAAGCGGCCAGGCGAGCGTGAAGGTGGGCCGTCGTGCCGCCACCGCCACAGAACCTGAATACATCTACGTGTACGCTACCTGTGACAGTCTACAGCTCCAGTGTGAGCGGTATGAGCGTACTATTCGCAACTTGCACAAGGATTACGGCGAACAGTTGAACGGACTCAAAATCCGCCTGGCTGAGAGCAGACAGGAATTGCGGGAACTGGAGGAGAAGCCTCCTAATCCAGTTGGAATGTCATTCAAATGGTTTGTATATGGTCTGTTGGGTGGCTTCCTTATCGCGAGAATAAAGAACATTATTTCAATCATTAAAAAAGTAACGAGACAATGAACAAGAAAGATTTTTTGTACGGCCTTAATAAGATGTCCTTCAACAACAAGGAAGTGGGCTACATCGAGAAGGACAGCTTCGAGTGGGGCGGCACTGCTCCTGAGAGCGTAGATGTGGAGGCCGAGCAGGTGCCCGACGCGCCTGTGCTGGTGCTGGCCCAGAAGAACGGCACCATCGCCCCGAAGTTCAACATGATTCAGCTGAACTATGACAACCTCGCCGACATGCTTGGCGGTGAAGTCACTGCGACCGGAGAGGGTCAGAACCGTGTTGCGACCGGCTGGAAGGCTCCTACCGAGCTTGTGCAGTTGAGCGGTCCCTGCACCATCGACACGCCGAGCGGCAAGCGCATCAGCATTCCGAACGCCATGCTGCTTTCCAACCTTGACGGCAAGCTGACCTTGACCGAGGTGTCGAAGGTTGCCTGTACGCTTAAGGTGATGAAGCCGGCAGACGGCAGCGCACCATACGAGATTCTCGACATTCCGCAGGAGAACAATGGTAACTGATTCAGTGAGCCATGGACGAGAAGAAGATTCAGTTAGAGGCATCGGAGGCGCTGCTTGACATCGGCGTTTCCGTGCCTTTTAAGCCCCTGCGCGTGCCATTCAGGAAGAAGCCGGTGTATCTGCGCATGACGATGCAGCGTCCCCGTCTGAGCGTCCAGATCAAGATTGCGCGTCTGTACCTGAGCATGGGCGTTACGTATGCCGAGATGGAGGCGATGGACAAGGACGCTCAGATGAGGTTCGTGGCCGAGCACGGCAAGACCATCTCCAAGATGGTTGCCTTGACGATGTGCGGTGCATGGTGGAAGCCAGTGTGGCTTGTGGCATGGGTGCTCCGCCACTGGGTGGACAATCTGTATCTGCAGGTGGCCATGATGAAGTTTGTGCTGTTGCTCGGCACGGAAAATTTTATGCCTATTATCAGATCAGCGGAGACGACGAATCCGATGAAGCTGAGACTGAGCCAAAAAAGGAAGGGGAGTTAACGACCGAGTATGAAGGAAGCCATAGCCCCTTCGGTCTGGTCTGGCAGATTGCGAATGCCACCGGCTGGAGCCGTGAATATATTCTGGACGGCGTGAATTACCAGACACTTATCATGATGCTTGCGGATGCTCCCCGCTACGTCAGGAAGAGAAAAGAGAGCGAGCGGGAAGAAGGCGGTGACGATGTGCTGGGCTTCTTCCAGAGTAACTTACAAGTATAACAGAAAGAAACGTCATGGAACCTGTATCGATAGAGTTTTTGATGAAGGGCAACCTGAAAGAGGGCATGCTTGACGTCCAGGCGACAGCGAGAGGCCTTGACGGCACCCTGAAGGGCTTGCAGAACACCGTGGTGGGGCTGTTTGCCGCCGACAAGGTGACAGACTTCGTGCGTAAAATCATGGATGTCCGCGGCGAGGTTGAAGCCTTGCAGATCTCGTTTGAGACCCTTGCCGGCACGACCAAGGGTCGCGAGCTTTTCGGCGACATCAGGAGTTTTGCCGTGAACACTCCGATGATGATGCAGGACTTGGCGAAAGGAGCCCAGACACTGCTCGGTTTCAACATCGAGGCCGAGAAGGTAATGCCCATATTGCGCCAGATAGGTGACATCTCGATGGGTGATGCGCAGAAGTTCAACTCGCTGACGCTTGCCTTTGCGCAGATGAGCAGCACGGGCAAGCTGACGGGTCAGGACTTGCTGCAGATGATTAATGCCGGCTTCAACCCACTGACCGTGATTGCGCAGAAAACAGGCAAGAGCATCGGTCAGTTGAAGGACGAGATGAGTGCCGGCAAGATTACCGTCGAGATGGTTGCCGATGCCTTCGAGACTGCGACCGCCGAGGGTGGCAAGTTCCACGGAATGCTGGAGAAGCAGAGCAAGGGCTTGAAGGGAGCGATGAGCAACCTGGAAGGTGCCTGGGAAGATGCCCTGAACGAGATGGGCGAAAAGGGCGAGGGCGTGATGGTCGATGTGATAGACCTGACCGCCGGAGCCATCAAGAACTACGACAAGCTGGGCACTGCCATCCTGACCGTGGTGGCTGCATACGGAGAATACAAGGGCTCGCTGATGGCTGTTGAAGCCTGGCAGAATGTGATAGCCAAGCAGAAAGAGACCATCGAGGCCAGTCGCGTGAGTGAGTTGCAGAACCTCATTGATGAGTACAAGGCCTCGCTTGATACTGGAGCCATTGATGCCGAGACAGCAGCGACCCAGGCGAACACTTTAGCGAAGGAAGGAAACACGGCAGCCATCGATGCCGAAGTCATGGCGATGGAAAATGAGTTGCGCGCCAAGTTGGCGGCAGCCGAAGCAAATTATAACGAGGCCACCAGCCAGGCTGCTGCTGCGTCGCTTCGTGTCGATGCCGCAAACGATGCGGTGAAAGCAGCCGAAGAGCAATATGAGGCGGTGCTTCGCGTCGGTGACGGGGAAGCGATAGAACGTGCGGAAATAGAACTTGCAACAGCGGCAAGTGATGCCAATGCTGCTGCGACCGAACTGCAGACCGCACGTAAGAATGCCTCAGCCGCCGCAAGCCAGAAAGAAGCGGCTGCAACCAGGCTGTCCACATTCCAGACTCAGGTTGACACTATCCAGAAGAATGCCAACACCAAGGCTACCGGCTTGTGGGCGGCAGCCACGAATTTATGCACCAAGGCGATGCACGGTCTGAAGGCAGCCTTCATGTCTAACCCGTTCGGCATTGCACTGGTGGCTATCACTTCCATCATTGGTTTGCTCTCGATGTTCTCCTCTGAGACAGACGAGGCGGCAGATTCCGTTGACCGTTTCCGGAAGAAGGTCATGGAGGAACAGTCGCAACTTGACTCTTACTATGCCGTATTGACACATGTGGAAAAAGGAACTAAGAGCTACAAGACCGCACTTGAGGGTATCAATGCCTTGGCACGTGAGTACAACGTGGAGCAGATTGGTGTCAATGACACGTTAGAGGAGCAGAAGGAAAAGTACAAGGCACTGACAGCGGCCATCAGGCAACAGGCAGCCGAAAAGACCCTTGCAGAGGCAGCGGCCAAAGCCAATGAGGATGCGATGAACGCAGAGAAGGAGGCGATGGATGATTTGATTGATGCTGCAGAGGATGCGTCGCACAAGGTCATCAAGCAAGTTCCGGAAACGACTCCAGAAGGTGTCACGGTATTGATGTATAAAGCCGTTGACGAAGCCAGTACACATATCCAGCAGGTGACCACCGCCACTTGGAATATGATTTCTTCGGATGTGATGGCACATGCCCAGCAAATATCTGAAGCATTTGCCAAGTCAAGTGAGGACGGAAAGAAGGCGGTACTGGATGAGGTGACTGCCATAGAAGGCATTCTCCGGCAATTAGGTGCGACGGACGAAGAAATCGAGGCGTTTCACGATGACCTCTATGACTATGTGGAAACTTCTGCAAAAGGCTTTACAGAAGCCTATTCGGAATTAGATCGTACACAGGCACAGTTGCAGGGTATCGCCAATCAGGTGGTGCAGACCAAGGACACCACCAATGATGCCATTGACAATATGAACTACGAGCAGCTGGTGCAGAAGGTACAGCAGGTGGAGAATGAGATAGAGACCACCAAGGCAAAAATCGATGAAGCCAACGCCAAGAAGGTTGACATTCAGACCGACACAAAGAGACTGGAAGACCTGAAACAACTGCTGATAGAAATAAACGCCCTGATACCCGACAAGTTGACCGAAGGGTCTGAGGCCGATTTGCAGAAACGTCTGAAAGACGCGCAGGACAGGCGCACCAATGCCATCCCCGGATCAGAGGAATGGAACGCTGCCAACAAGGAGGTGGGTCAATTAAATGGACAGCTTACGAAGTTGCGCGGACTTCACGCTGAGACCGTCAGCAGAAATTCACGCCGTACAGGCGGCGGACATTCGGGTGGTGGGCGCTCAGGTGGCGGGCGCAGTGGCGGAGGCTCCGGTACTAACTCTATCGTCAACCAGAAACGCGAGCAGCAACGTTATCTGGAGTTGCAACGAGAGCAAGAACTGGAACGTCAGCGTCAGACAGAAGACCTGACATTCGAAACAGAGCAGCATGAGATTGACATCATGGAGGAGGGCACGGCGAAAGTCCTCAGGCAGATAAAACTTGACTACGAAAAAAGGAAAGCGGAGATTAGACGAGCCTATGAAGACCTGAAGCAGGATAAGATAGAGGCTGCGCGTAAGGCTTTCGAGGCCAATCCTGCCAACAAGGAGAAGGTCTTCGACCCGTCAACCGTTGACACATCATATACAGAGGAGGAAATCAAAGAACGGCAGAAAGCCGATGAAGCCAACGAGAAACAGCGCATACGCGCTACTGAGGCTGTCTATGAGGCGGAGCGCCAGTCGATGCGTGATTTCCTGAAGGAGTACGGCAACTATCAGCAGCGCAAGCAGGCCATTGCCGAGGACTATGTCGAGCGCATCAAGAAAGCGCAGAACGAGGGTGAGCGCCTCCGCCTCCAGAAGGAACTGGAGGAGCAGCAACGCGCAGAGCAGACCGCCATCAACGAATATCTGCTGCTGTATGGCGACTACCAGCAGAAGAAACTGGCGTTGCAGGAGGAATATGCCCTGAAGATCAGCAAGTCGAAGAATGCCGGCGAGCGTCTGACTCTGGAGCGCGAACTGGAGGAGAAACTGTCGGAACTCGACATGAGCGAACTGGAGAAATCCATCAACTGGGAGGCTGTCTTCAACGGCCTTGACAAAATGTCGATAGAGCACCTGAAGAAGTTGAAGAAGCAGTTGAAAGAAGCCCTCAACGCAAAAGACATCACGGCAGAGAATGCCGCCATCATATCGGAGCGCATCAGCACCATCAACGGCCAGATCCAGAAGAAATCGAAGGAATGGCAGAGTGCCTTCGGGCTCGTCATTCCTGAACTGGAGGAGATGCGGCGTCTGGAGCGTGAGAGCGAAGAAGCCCAGGAACGTCTGGACCAGGCTGAAAACCGCCAGGCCGAAGCCCTCAAAGATGTGGCCAAGACACGTAAGGAGATCCTGGAACTGCTGAAGCAGGAGGGCATAGAGGCCAACGAGAACCAGATCACCGCCACGGGTCAGGATGCTTTCATCGGGCAGTTGCAAGGACAGGGCAAGGATGTGACGAAACTGACGAACCTGTTTTCCAAGTTAGGCAAGCAGGAGCGTAACGTGACCCAGAGTACCGAGGTCCTGTCGCAGGCTCAGGGAGAGGCTGGCATGGCCGCAGAAGCCGCCGGAGGCAGTTTTGCCAGTACGGTAGCCATCATTGACGCGATAGTTCACGGCATCAATGACAACGTGCAGTCGGCCAAGGAGCTGTTTGAGCAGATGGACTTGGCAGACACCAAGTTTGGCAAGGGCTGGAGCGCATTTGCCGAGAGCAGCCAGTATGCCACGGACGCATGGGAAAGTCTGAAAAGCGGTAACATCATGGGTGTGGCAAATGGCGTGTATGGCTCGCTGCGTACCCTCGGCACCGCCTTGGGCGAATGGGGCATAGGCGGTTTCGGTGACAGCGACACCAATCTGGTTGAAGATATTGAGCGTCTGACACAGAGCAACAAGGATCTGGAGCAAGCCATTGATAACCTCGCCGATGAGCTTGGTGATGCCAAGATGAGCGATGTGGCCGCCCTCTACGCCCAGCAGAAAGAGAACATCAGGAAGGTGGAGGCCCAGACCCAGGAGATGATGAGCCGTTCGGGTGCCGCCTACAGCAACGGTTTTCTGGGCATCGGCGGTCACCACTCGTCGAATCACAAAATCAATGAGGGCATGAGTGGTGCAGAATGGGACGCCATCAGCAATCTGCTTGGCAAGAGCGTGCGGAGCGCCGGTGACTTCTGGGCATTGTCGAGCAAGGAGATGTACGATGTTGCCACGAAGCTGTCCAGCGAGTACAGCCACCTGAAGGATCTGGCAGATGACGGTCATGAGAACGCCGCCCAGTTCATGGACGACTATATCACCTACTGGAAGGAACTGGAGGAGATAGAGAACGCCTACCGCGAGAAGATGACCGGCCTGTCGTTTGACAGTGCGCGTAGTTCGTTCAACAGTCTGGTGAAAGATGTGAAGAACGGCACCAAGGAGATGCTGGCGAGTGTTGACGACATGTTTGAGGACGCGATCCTGAACTGGCTGATGTCGGAGAGTTACAGCGACCGTCTGCAGTCCTGGTATGAGAAGTTTGCCGAGTACATGAAGGACGGTCTGGAGAAATGGGAGGCCGACGAACTGCGGACATGGTACGGCAGTATTTTCGACGACATGAACAGGGAACGTGACGCTGCATACGACGCTGCAGGCATCGATCCTGACGCAGACGGCACAACGCAGAGCGGCAAGGCCGGCGCCTTCGAGACGATGACCCAGGACCAAGGCACGAAATTGGAGGGCCTGTTCACCAGCGGTCAGCGCCACTGGGCAAGCATGGATGAGCTGCTGGGCAAGATTGCCGACCGCTGGGGCGGGTTGATGGACCGCCTGGGTGAACTGGTAGAGAACACAAGTTACTGCCGTAAACTGGACGGCATCGCCGATGACATCAAGACGATGCGCAGGGACGGCATCAAAATGAGATAAAGACTATGGCAAAGACAGAACAACATATACTGAGCGGTCAGGTGCTGGTGAACAACACCGACCTGTGGGACATCTACGGCGTGTTCCTTCGTGAGGAACGCAAGGGCGGTCACGAGAACCTGAACGCACTTTTTGCCCCAGCGAAGACCAAGAGTCATGTTGCCGTGAACATCAGGGAGCAGGACGGTGAGGATATGGGTGATACGCTGGACGTGAAGAGTGAGGGTCGGGACGTTACCCTTCATTTTGCACTGCAGGCTTCCAGCCCGTCAGAGTTTGTGAGCAGATACACAGACTTCATCGAATTTCTGAAAACCGGCATCGGCGGCTGGCTGACATTCAGTTTCCCTACACTGGGTCTGACCATGAGGATGTATGCCGTGGAATGGCCTAACGGCTTCACCGCTATATCCAACGTGTGGGTTGACGGCGAGCAGTGCGGCGCATTCAAAGTAAAATTCAGGGAACCAGTATCTTCATTTTAACGACATTGAAACGCCATTAGGACATGATAGAGATATACGGAAGCAATGACAGGATTAAATGCCAGGTGGAGGCAGGCAGCAGCAGCCAGCAGGACAAAGCCCTGCAGAGTGACAACGTGCTGAGCCTGTCGTTCACCCATTACGCATTCCTGGAACTGGACGTGAACGACTGGTGCGAGTTTGCCGGTGAGCGTTACTGGCTCCAGGAGAAATACCTGCCCAAGCAGAAGAATGAGCACGAATGGGAATACGACGTAAAGCTATACGGCATCGAGAGCCTTACCAAGCGTCTGCTGGTGCTTCAGAACAGCGACGTCGAGAACGAGGCCGTGTTCACGCTGACCGCTCCTGCGAGCGAGCATGTGCGTCTGATAGTGCAGAGCATGAACGACGGTATGGACCACACGACGAACTGGAAAGTGGGCGATGTGGTGCAGACGGAGAACCTGACCATCGACTATGACGGCACCTACTGCGATGAAGGTTTGCGTCTGGTTGCGGAAGCAGCCGGCACGGAATGGTGGATAGAGGGCGAGACCGTGAACCTGTGCCGGTGCGAGCAGGGATCAGAACTACTGCTGCGATATGGCGAAAGCCTGTTGTCGCTTGACAGGGATGAGGCGGACGGTGTGAAGTTCTACACTCGCCTGTTCCCTATAGGCAGCAGTCGGAACATAGACAGGAGCAAGTATGGCTCGACGCGTCTGCAGTTGCCCGGCGGTGCAAAGTATGTGGACATCCCCGACCTGGTGGAGAGATACGGTGTGTTTCACCACTATGAGCAGGAAGCCTTCAGCGGCATCTACCCGAGAAGGGTGGGCGTAATCAGCAGTGTGCGCTGGGAAGAGGTAAAAGACACAGACGGCACCCCCTTCACAATATGGCATTTCAAGGACAACGGCCTGCCCTTTGATCCCAACGACTATGAGATAGCCGGACTGGTGAAGCATGTGTCGTTCCAGAGCGGCGAGTTGGAAGGCAGGGACTTTGAGGTGAACTACAACAGCAGTACCGGGGAGTTTGAGATTATCACGACATGGCCATACGATGACGACATGCAGCTGCCCGACGTACACGGCGGTCAGTTGGTGCCGGAACCAGGCAACACCTACATCTTGTGGAACATCAGGATGCCGGACGAATATTACGCCCTGGCAGAAAAGGAATACCAGTCTGCTGTGGATGTCTTCAACCGTGAGCACTTGCTGGACAAAAGTGTGTATAAGGCCCCTATCAATCCGAAATGGGCAGAGCGTAGCGGCGCGCAGTTGTATGTGGGTCGCCGTGTGCGTCTGGAGAGCCAGAAGTATTTTCCGAAACTCGGCTACAGGAGCAGCCGCATCACCCGTTTGACCCGCAAGGTGAGCGCCCCATACCAAATAGACCTGGAAATCAGCGATGCCGTCTCGACAGGCACAATGGCCAAAATAGAGGACAGCATCCATGACGTGAAGATGTATGTCCGCGAGTCGAGCAGTGTGCTCCCTGACATCATACGCAGCTGGGACGAGACAAAGCCGACGGACAACAATATCTACAGCGCACGGCGGACGCACAAGGAGTTCCTGAGCAAGAACAGTGCGGACAGGGCGAAGAAGAAGATCATCTTCGACGAGGGCATTGGTTTTGGCTCCTCCGGCCACGCTATAGACGGCGACGGTGTTGGTAAGTTTGCCGGCATCACATCAAAGAATTTCGAGAGCGGTGAATTGGGCGGTGCGGGTTTTGGCATGTACCTTGACGCGTATGGAGTGAGCACTGCCGAGTTTGACAACCTGATTGTTCGGATGAAGTCAGTCTTTGCGGAGCTGGAGATAAAGAAGAAGTCGTTTTCCGCCGGTGACCTTGGTTTCTCGGATGCCGCCAATAAATTATTGCTTGTGTTGCCGTTGGACGTGAACGGCATTGTCTTAGAAAGCAACGAAGGTGCTGTTGCCTACCGTTGTTGCTGGCTGATGAAAGACGGTGATGATGCCGTGAGTAACAACTGGCATGTTGATGACCAGGCCCGTTGTCAGACGTTTAATATCAAGCCAGGAGTATATTCCAATGTCAGCAACCGATACTATTGGCGCAAGGTGTTGGAGGCTGGAGAGAGTTTTGAGTATGAAGGAAACGAATATAATTATATTGACCTCGCAGCCTCCGCTACAGGAACATACAAGGGTGTTGACTTCACAAAAGGCTGTCAGACTGGTGTAAATAATGACATTCCCAAGGCTCACGACCAGGTTATCCAGCTTGGTAACCAGTCGGACATTTCCCGTCAGAACTATACTGAAATCATCGTGAACGGCAGTGATGCCCCTGCCATCAAGCAGTACCAAGGCATCAACGACTACACGCTGTCGGGCAAGTTGGTTCGCGGTGACTTTTACGACCCCGTGAAGAATACCTACCGCTCTGTGGTATATGGTGATTTCTATGCAGGAGATAAGGAAGGTGGCGGGTATGCAAAGTATGACAAATCTACCAATAAGTTTGTCGTTAAGGGGAAACTGGAGGTCGGTTCGACGCTGGAGGATGGCCGCGAGGTGAACGACCTCGGTGTGAGGAAGGGAAACCTTCTTCGTAACAGCGGATTTACAGGCGACTATGAGTCAGAGGCTGTCACATCATCAACTCCCGTATCTGAAGATACCGTTATCTATTCCGACCCATTTGACTGCTGGGAACAATATGGTTGCAGTGCCGTGGAAGATGCGTCCTCCGCAAGTGGCATGGCTGCTGTCATCGGAACGCTTACCCAAACTATCGACGGTGGCATGACGGTTGGCGAGTGGTACATCTTTTCCTTCCGTGGCCAAAGCGGAAGTGTGACAATGAATGTCGGTGGCGTGAGCCATGTCTTTGAGTTGTCGAGTGATTTGGAACGCTACGATTACCCGTTTGTCTGCCAGTCTAACGAGCCGTTCTCGCTTGTTGGCAATGGAGCGAAAGTGATGGAGTTGCAGCTTATGGCAGGCAATATGCCTTCCGAGTGGCATTCCGCTCACAAGGACAACGACAGGGCATTGGCCAGCTACTATGCTAATGAGTACCTTCGCAATGCCATTTTGGAGGCATCTACGACTATCAACGGCGGACTTATCCTCTCTCAGATTATCAAGGTTGGCAATTACCGCAACAAGGTGATGACGGAGGAAACGGGTGGCATGAGCGGTGCGTACAATGATGAACGTTCTCCCTTCCTGTGGGGCGGTGGCACTATGGAGCAGGCTATCTATACCATTATGCGCTATGCCAACAACCCGACTTATCAGGCTACGGATGCCGAGGTGCTGAACAACATGGCGAAGTTCGTTGTCACGCACGGAGGGCGTGCCATCTTGAATGACATCATTCTTCGTGGGTATATATACGCTCTTGGCGGTGTGTTTAACGGAACGATATACGCAAGTGAAGGGATTTTCAGTGGTTTTGCAGGAAAGAAGAAAACAATCATCACAGAGCAGAACGCCTCGGGGTATATCGGTTCTTTAGGGTATTTCGGCGACCGTGTGTTAGATTTTAAAAAGGCAGGGACATGGGTTGAGTTCCGTAGTTTGGAAAATGGTTTTACAGTCGATGTCCCTTCTTTGTTTGGGAGCGTGAATACTTATAGTCAACAAGTGATAGAAGAAGTGCGCAGCCTTGTCGGAAACACGGTATTATTACACAATATGTCAAACGTGGATGTTGTTGTTACGGGCAACTGCAAAATGAGCGTTGGAGGCTCATCGAATTCGTTTGTATTGGAACCTGGAGATATTGTCTCCATGACATGCACGTTCGGGAGTTTTGGTGATGGCTTTGAAGAAATTTTTTGGCAATATACGCGAGCTACAAGTCACGAGGCTATGAATAGCAACAGTTTAGAATAATCAGGAGAAGAAGTTTATGAAAGATTTAAACACAGTACCGAGCAACGGGACCTACGGCGCGGCGATTGCTTTGGTTAACCAGAATTTCACGCTGGTGAAAGAGCAGTTGGAGCACCTTTTGTACATGCGTGAGGGTTTTTGCGGGATGTACGAAACATCGGCTGCCCTTTTGTCTGCCCACCCGAACCCTGTGGCGGGTTCTTTCGCCTACGTTGGCCGTGCGTTCCCTATGGCCGTCTATATGGTGAGCAACGGCTCGTGGTATGCCACGCAGGAAACATACGATGGCGGCGACATCGACCTTACGCAGTACGCCACCAGCACTGCCTTGACTGCGTTGGCAGGAAGGGTGACGGCCTTGGAAGGTGCGGGCTATCTGTTTGCAGGAGTAGCAAGCCCTGCTGCGAGTATCAACCTTAACGGCAATACAAGCAAGATATTCCTTCTTGCCTTTGCTCCAGGTACTTACACAAACTATGGAGGACTGACGCTTTCCGACGGAGAAATCGGCGTGTTGTATTTCAATGGCTCGACATGGCGTGGCAACAAGGCCACCGACATCATGGCGAAGGGTATTGTAGGAGGATATGACGAAACACCTACTGAGGACAGCGAGAAACCTATCACAAGTGGAGGTGTTTTTGATGCACTTAACGGACTACGGCAAGAATTTAATGAGGGATTGTCGGAAGTCAACCCTCAGTTTGCCACTGGCGAGAAAGTCGGTGCAGTAAGCATCGTCTCACGACCCGGCTCTGGAACGGATGCCGTTATGACACAGGCGGCGGTGTCGGGAACTGTTTTTAACGAGATAGCCATCGACGACATCGACGACATCATTTTTAATGGTGGCCAGTTGACACCAAATCCTGCTTTCGCAGGGTCGGAGTCTGGTGTGCCTGCATACTATACCGTGTATGATGGAACATCGCACAAACTGAAGGTCGGCGTGATGTCTGTCATATCAGACAATATGGGGCATGTGGTGACGCAGGTAATGGCCACGCACTATGTTTTAGATGATAGCGGTCAAATTACTGGTGCTCATTCGGACAGCGACCTTTTCCTTATCTACCGAAGTGCGAAACTGTCAGGTGGAACGCTGCCGACAGAAGTTGGCGATTGGACTCCTTGGAACTACGTCAACAACAGCCTTCTTACAAATGCCATTGCCAGCATCCGCACCGATCTTCTTGGTTATTACCTAAAGACGGAGACCTACTCAAAGGAGCAGGTCAATGCCCTTATTGATGCCATCAACCAGTTTGAATATGCTGTTGTAGCACAGCTTCCCACGGCATCTTCCTCTACAAGGCACAAGATATATCTTGTGCCCTCCACCAATCCCGACACGTCGAATGTCAAGGATGAGTTCATCACCATAACGACCACGCAGAACGGCGTTATCCGTTATTCATGGGAGCAGATAGGTTCCACCACTGTTGACCTTGGCGGATATTCGACTACTGCCCAGATGAACTCTGCCATATCGAGTGCCGTTGCCGCAGAAACCGCCCTTCGTGTTGCCGCAGACAATTTGTTGGATGGAAGGGTTACGGCTTTGGAAAAGGCCAGTGCGTCGTTACAGGAGAGCATAGATGGCGAGGCCATAGCCCGTGAGAACGCCGTTTCTGATGAGGCCTCTTTGCGTGAGGAAGCTGATACTTTGTTGGATGGGCGGGTTGGCACGCTGGAGAGTACCATTGCTGCTGCCGATGATGTGCCGACTGCTGGGAGTGATAACCTTGTCAAGAGCGGCGGGGTGGCTGATAAGACTAACAAGGTATATTACAGAAGCATTTTTCAACCATCGGCTACTGGTTCCTTGATTGGAGATATTGACAGAATTATCAAAGAGTTATATATCAGTCCTGCTGACCTTGGTGAGGATGATGCCTCTAAATTCTGTATTCAGAATATCAGGAGAAATGTCAATGGCACATGGTATGTTAACTTGTATTTTTTCAATGAAGGTGAGGGAACACAACGTCTTCGTTTTAACAGTCAGAAACAGAAAGGTGAGGTGGAAGTTATCAGGACATCGAATGAAAGTTACTGTGTTGTTGATTGGTCACAATTAGAAGATGGTGGTTCTGTATACATTGCACCATCAAAGGTCAGTGACTATCTGTTAAATGGCGACTATGTGACTGATATTGACAATTTCCCAATTTCCAAAGATGCAACTCGTTTGCGGTCTGCTGAAGGCAACATAGGACGACTTAATACATCAGTGAATAACTTGACATCTAAAATGTCTTCCCTTGAGAGGAACACTTTCCCATTTGCGACTGCTGTTGGAAAATTCATAAGAACTAATGGTTCTGTAGGCACTGCGGGTGCTGCTCAAATAATGCACTGGTGCATGACAGACCTTATACCGTTGGATTATTTTGTATCAGCCAACAGCGTCTTTTTTGGCACCACAGAAGATATTGTGCTCAAAAATTGCTATTGCCGACCTGGTTCTGATGCTCCGTATTGCCTTTTCTTTGATGAAGAAAAGAACGTCATTACTGCCCCAGGCGGCTATATTATGGGAGAGAGTGAATCGAAAGCGGATGTGACATTGAGTTGGGGTGATAATATTCCTGAAAATGCAAAATATGTTCGCATAAACTTCCACTCCGATGGATATATTGAGAATCTAAATCCTTCAAGTGGTGGTGGCACATCGTCTTCTGTTGACGAAGAGTTTGTTGAGAAGTTTAATAAATACGCTGTTTCATGGGTTGATGATGATTTCAAGATTACCGAGGAAAGCGGCGAGATTACCGAAAACTATCCTGCCAAAATCAAGATTATTTGTGATGAACTTTCAGGAAAGTGTGACTTTGCCGTCATCCCGACAAGTGATGGAAACTGGAGTGGCAGCAACTATCCGACTAATGACACACAAGTAATTCCACAATACAAGGCTGACATCATAAAAGCATGGCAACGTGAGGGATTTCATTTTCAGTTACATCCTATTCACAAGGGTTGGTACACTGGTGGTTCTCAGGGCTATACCTATCAGGGGGCTGCGTTTTGCGAGCAGAGCCTTGTGAAATGTATAGAGGCATTCCGTGATGCTGGTATCTTCAATGATTCCTGCGTAGTATATCCCGGCAGCAGCGGCACCAACTCAGATGTTGTTGGCGTGATAAAAAATTGGGTAGAGTTCGCACTGACAGCCACGACAGACAATGACCCTTACAACGCCGAAATAAAAAACCCGTTCAATATTCGCCGTATGTTCCTGAACTTCGGCAGCAGCACCCGAACCGTTGACTACTACAAGGCACAGGTTGATGCAGCTTTCGCGGCTGGGGCATGGATTATCTTCGGCACCCATTCAGCTCAGGCTGTTGATGACTTAGACAATCCGACCTCTGACACTTCTGCGTTGACTCTCAGCAATATCAAGAAGGTTGTTCAGTATGCACTTTCAAAGAGCCAAGGAATTACCATTCAACCCTTGCGCAAGGTGTGGAATGGGCGGAAGCTGATGCTGGGACTCTGGACGGGGAACCCCAGCCTGTGAAGTTCAAGTTCGGTACTGACTAGCAGCCGAAGTATCGGGTGTTTGAAAGACTGGAGGAACTGGCGGACTTCTACACGAAGGCCATGCGCTTTATCCAAGAAACGCTGGATGCGGGATGGCGGAAGAAAGACGCATTCAATCCGGATGACTATCGGGATGAATAAACTCTGACGGAAAGCCCTTGGGGGTGGGCATAGAAAAAGCCCCCAGCCTGTTAATATAGACGCCAATCATTTATTAACGACGTACCCTTACGGAACGCAGCTGGGGGCTGTATGCCCTTCGCCGTTCCATAAGGGTATTTTTTTGTCGAATAAATGATTGGCGGTACAAAGGTACAAAAAAATCTTGAAAATGACTTACTACGAGATAATAAAATTGAGTAAGGAGCCTATTGACAGGCTAAATTCGGCTGGTTTCAGGCTTGAAGACTGCCAGTATCTGGCACTTTATGAGGACTACAGGCGCATGCATGAGGCTGGGGACAAGATGACTTACATCGTGTCGGTGCTCCACGACCGTTACCATGTGTGCGAGCGCAAGGTATATGACCTGATCAAGCGGTTTGGAAGGCACTGCACGATTGGTGCAGTGTGATTCTGTGTGAATCCTCTTTCGTCTCGCTGAATGACCATAACTTTGCGGTGACAAAATTAGCGAGACAATGAGAAAGCAATATCTATCAGCACCGCTTCCTTTCCAGGGACAGAAGCGGATGTTTGCCAAGGAGTACATCAAGGTGCTCCAGCAGTTCCCTGACGGCACGACCTTCGTGGACCTATTTGGCGGCTCCGGCTTATTATCACACATAGCCAAGTGCCAGAAACCGCATTCCACTGTGGTATATAATGACTTTGACGGCTATTGCCAGCGGTTGGAGGCATTGCCGGTTACTAATGCGCTGCTGGCAGAACTGAGGGAGATAGTGGATGTTCCACGCCACAAGCCTATATTGGGAGAAGCAAAGGAACGCGTGCTGTCCTGTGTCCGCAAATACCTCCACGACTACGGCTACATCGACTATATCACGCTGTCCTCTTCGATCATGTTCTCTATGAAGTACGCTACCGAGTTCGAGGATCTGGAGAAAGAGACACTATATAATAATATAAGGACGACCGACTATGAACCGTGCCTGGACTACCTCGACGGGCTGACCATTACCTCCTGCGACTACAGGGAGGTGTTTGAGCAGTACAAGGACGTGCCAGGCGTGGTGTTCCTGGTTGACCCTCCCTATCTGAGCACGGACAGCAAGACCTACAAGATGTACTGGAAGCTGTCTGACTACCTTGATGTGCTGACGGTTCTTGCTGGACATCGCTTCATCTATTTTACCTCGAACAAATCCTCTATCGTTGAACTGTGCGACTGGATGGGTAAGCACCCGGACCTTGGCAACCCGTTCAAGGACTGCCAGCGTCGTGAGTTCAACGCCCACATGAACTATAGCGCCTCCTACACGGACATCATGCTATATACGAAAGCCGCTTGAATGACATTCTAAAACCGTTTGAACGATGAACAAATACTATCAGATACTGGGCAAGGTTCTGGAGAAAGGAAAGACCCAGACGAACAAGAAAGGAAACATACGCTACCTGCTCAATGAGCAGTTGTCACTGGCCCCTGCCGACCTGCTCGACATATTCGAGAGCCACGGCATAGCGAGAAAGAAGCTGAAGAATGAGCTGCAGTTGTTTATGCAGGGTGAGCGGAACGTGGAACGATACCGTGACGTTGGCATCAACTGGTGGGACTATTGCGGCTCTGTTCTGGTGAACAGCTACCCGACCTACTTCGAGAAGCTGCCACCGCTCATTGCGAAGATAAACCGCGAGAAGCGCAACAGCAAGAACTATGTGCTGTTCCTGGGTGAGACCAATGCGGAAAGTAACCAGGCTCCTTGTTTGAGTTTGGTTCAGTTCCAGATTGATGAAGGTGAACTTGTCGTGTCCGCTTACCAAAGAAGCAGCGACGCTAATTTGGGTTTGCCTTCTGATATTTACCATCTCTATTTGATGGCTCGACAGATTGATTTGCCTCTCAAATCTATCACGCTGAATCTCGGAAACGTTCATATCTACGAGAACAATATCGAGCGGACAAAGGATTTACTCAATGGAGATGAGAACGTAAAGTTTGACCTCAATGTCTGACCTGAATTTATAAACAACAGAAAGAGCCTCGAAGTCGCTTGATTTTCGAGGCTCTTTCATGTGTTATTCTGAATTGTGTGTTTGCCAAAGTGAAGTCCGTTTCGTTTTATTTTTTGAGGCTGATTTTGCTCGTTTCGTTTTACCTTTTGAGGTGCAAATATCAACCGTTTCGTTTTAGGCTCGGCGAAAAAATCGTTTTGCGGATTATAATTGACGGGTTAAACTTCGTTAATCGGATAGGCAATATAGGGCATAATAGCGCACCTCTCACCACCCGTTTCTGATTCCGCGAACTGCTATATTTTGCATAGCAATAGAACCAGGAAAAGATAGTAGTTTTGCAGCTGGAATTTAAAAACGAGTAGGAAACATGAGTAGAAGCACATTTTCAGTATTGTTCTACGTGAACAGAGGTAAGGAGAAGGGAGGGACCACGAGACTGAGTGTCACGGGGAGGGTACCACGGCATCGTGCCAGTGATGGGCAGGGTTACAATCAATTGTAGCCAAAGCCAGTTCAGTTGTAAGATTATCTCTGACCGCCAGAAGAAGTACACGGAGGATTTTTTGACAACAGTCAAGCAGGAAATTCAGTCATCAGCTAATAAGGGAGATAATGGAATAGTCTAAAGAGCAACACTGTCCGAATGCTGATAGACAGCATTCGGACAGCGCCTTAAAAACAACCCAGGTAATTTGAAATCTAAAGGCTGTCAGGAATCAATGTGTTAATTTTATATTTTTCTTCGTACTTGCAAACTTTTCATGCGAAATGTTTGCAAGTATCGAAAAAAAAGACTACCTTTGCAACAAAATTTATTAAGCTCCGCCATTCTTTCTTGAATGGACATGGCCGTCCGAGGACGGCTTTTTTTATTATACAGACATAAGCAATATGGCACAACGCGTAACATTCTACATTGACGGATGATTCAACTTCTACTATGGTCTTCGTCGCACAAAGCGCAACGAACCGCAGTGGGGTGACTATTACTGGATTAACATGGTGAAACTTTGCCAAGGTTTTCTTGGTGAAGGACAGGAAGTGGAGAAAGTTATCTATTTTACTGCCTCACCGCTTAACCCTGAAAAGAGCAGTCGCCAGAGTGCTTTTCTCAATGCAAACAAGCTTATCAATGGCAACCGTTTCGAGGTCGTGCGTGGCAAGTATCTTGACAAGCAAATCCAATGCCCCAATTGTCATTATGCTATTTCGCGTCCTGAAGAAAAGAAAACCGACGTGAATATTTCCGTGAGGATGATTGCCTACTGTGTGCTTGATGCAACTGATACCATTGTGCTCGTCAGTGCCGACAGCGATCTTGTTCCACCCTTAGAGTTCATTCAAAAGCAATATCCAGAGAAGCGAATTAAGGTCTATTTCCCGCCATCAAACTTTAGCTGTGACCTGAAAGATAACCTTACGCATCATAGCAGTAAACCTGTTCTTATGTATAAGAATGAACGCCGTTTCCGCGATGCCATTATGCCAGATGTGGTGACGGATGACACCAAGCGTTACGAAGTGCCAGAGAAATGGCGACCTGCAAATATCGTGAGGTAATTTCTTCAATCACTTCCCTCTCTACTGAAAATTCTTATTCAGCATTTGTATCTACTCATCTATTGATGTCTTTGCTGTTTCCAGTTCTTCCAACTTCTGCTGTGCCAGCGTCATTGCTTGTTTGGTATATCTCATATCTATATACAAAAAATGTCCCGCTGGGTACGCTGTTCTTATGGGAAGCGGGCGGGATTTGTCGGTCCAAAGATAGTGCTTTTTACTGAAATAACAAATTCTTAGTGAAGAAAAAAAACTTTTGAAGCTAACATCTTTGATTATCTTATTATTCATCGCCATAGATGGCTTTTATTAGTCGTAACGCCTCTTGCACCTCAGCATCACCTTCGTCCAGCCACTGCCTTACCATTTTCAAAGCATGTTGGCGCACAGTATCATGAATGTCACCTTTGAACATTTGCACCGTAATGTTCTTTCGATACTTCTTGCATCCCAGTTCCTCTGCACGCATCCACGCCAGGAGCGAGATGTTATAGTTACCACCTCTTGCATATCGCCGACCAATCTTGTCCAACTCTTCTAAGGCAGTCGTCTTAACTATCATTCGTTCTAATGTTGACTGGCGCATATTTTCGTTAATCTTATCTTTAGAAATTAGGGCTTCCATCCTATGCAAGTATAATAAAATGGCAGCCCTAAGATTTGCGATTTTAATTCAGCATCTAATTTTACGACGACTCCTCTTTGCCTTTCTTTTTGCTCGGCCAAAGTAGTATTGTCGGCCAAAGAATATACTTTCAAGATAGAAGTGCAATCCTATAGGGGTAATTTCTCTCCCTAAAATGGAAGGGAGGAGGAGTCCCCGCAGGGGGTGGAGGATGTCCCCGGAGCGTAGCGGAGGGACATCCTCCACCCCCTGCGGAGCGTCG
>JAFVGS010000046.1 GCA_017474845.1 Prevotella sp. | reverse complement strand
GCAGCGGGGTCCCACCTCTTCCCATTCCGAACAGAGAAGTTAAGCCCGCCTGCGCCGATGGTACTGCAATGCAATGCGGGAGAGTAGGAGGCCGCCTTCTTTATTTGAAATAGGAGTCGCAGATGCGGCTCCTATTTTTTTTGGCTTCGCAATAAAAATTTATCCAGGGGCACAAAGGTTAGGCACCTCTACGCCCCACAGGCATTTGAATCTTGAGATATGCAAAGGTTTACGGACTTTTATGAAAGATTGCTGAATAATAATTGCTAAAATCTTTATGAATGTCGTACCTTTGCAGGCAGAAGCCTGCAAAGCGGCTTACGTAATAGGTAAAATTAGAAAAAATGAACAAGTGTATGATGGTGGTAGCAGCCATGTTGGCTGCCATGAGCCTGCAGGCTCAGACGGAGCGCTCCGATGACTTTAAGGCAAAGTATGAACTGAAAGAAGTGGTGGTGATGAGCCGGCACAATATCCGCTCGCCGCTGACGTCGGGTGGTGCTGCCTATATGCGGGTGACACCTTACGAATGGTTTAAGTGGACGTCGCCCAGCAGCCAGCTGTCGCAGCGTGGTGGTGTGCTCGAGACGGAGATGGGCCAGTTCTTCCGTAAATGGGTGGTCAGTGCAGGCATGTTACCCGACAATTACCGTCCGCAGGACGGTGAGGTGCTGTTCTATGCCAACTCGCGTCAGCGCACATTCACCACGGCGAAATACTTCTCAGCCGGTTTCCTGCCAAGAGCAGAATGAGTCTGGATTACCAAGACCTTCTACTATATATGATGCCGTTCCCTGTGAGCCAGGAATGATGCCAATGACTCCTTCACGAGCAAGTGTCGCTCCCTTACGATGTACTATGACATCCTGGCCGAAGTGGCGTTCTACTGCTGCATAGTTGTGAGCAATGTTTATCATCGGCTCGAACTCTATACCCTTTAGTGAGTCAGCAAGAACCTCCTCGATACGCTCCATCATGAGCTTCCTGTTGCAGAGGGCAAAGTCTATACAGAATCTCATCTATCTCCAGTGACAACACAGGGACGGTTCTTTTGTTATATCCATCACTGATGTAACAAAAGAACCGTCCCCCCGTTACATTTAATATTCTAGGCGACTAAAACCGATATAAATCCGTAGATTTGTCGCAATATCCGCCACTTGTCGCAACTATCCGCTCATAATAATCGCGATATTTTTTCTCATTTCCACAAATCTACCTACCTTTGCAAACGATAACAATAATATAAAAAATAAAGGATAATGATGAAAAAGTATCTGATGATTGCCGCCATTCTTCTCGGCGTGAACCTGACAGTAGAGGCTCAGGTGAAGGCTTGTATGAACTACGATGACTTCAAGGCCGACAAGTGGAAACCCTACACCGATCTGATTGAGGGCAAGGAGCCAGACACTTGCCGTGTGAAGTACGACGGTATTGACTTTAAGTTTAAGACCGATGACAAACAGGTGGACAAGGTCATCAAGCATGACGTTTTTCTGATGTCTGTGGACAATCAGCTGTTTGTGAACCAGCGCATGTTGCGCGACGAGAACGGTAACATTCTGCCCGTCAGCAACTATCTGCGTGCACTGCCCTACAAAGGTGGCAAACTGTGTGTGGTGTCTTATAAGGTGACGCTTGGAGATGTACTGGACTTGGTGAACATTGGTCTCGACGTAGCGCTGCTGGCTACGGGCCATACCACTTGGGGTAGCATTTTCCTGGCTACTGACCTGCTGTTGACCAACAACGACCTGATGGAACACCATGTCCTGTATCTGATTGACAAGGAACCGAACGCGAAGGGCAAGCTCATCATGACGCGCATGAACGACCAGTTTATGGAAAAACTATTGCGTGACGACCCTGTGACCTTCGAGCAGTACTATGGCCGCAACAAAAAGGGCAACCGACAGTCGGCTGCCAATATCCTGCCCATTCTGGTAAAGAAAGGACTGATCCAGGACTACCATCATAAGGAATAGGCCTGGAACAGGTGTGTCGCTTTATGCGTGGAGGTCGAGGACGAAGCGGGTGCCTTTGGTAAACTTGGGATCGATGTCGAGGTCGCCGTTCATCTTCAGGGCCATCTGCTTACAGATGGGGAGCCCGAGGCCGTCGCCGGTGGTGAGGTCGCGGATCTCGAGGAAAGGCTTGAAGATGTCTTCGCGCTTCTCTTCCGGGATGCCACAGCCCGTGTCGGACACGAGGAACTGATAGGTGTGGGGACCGCGCTTCTTGAAGTCGAGGGAGATGCTCCCTTCTGCAGGCGTGTACTCTGCTGCGTTGTTGAGCAGGTGGAGCAGGATGTGGGAGACATATTCCCGATTGATCTTGGCACTCATGTTGGAGGCGTTGACAAGCAGGTTGACTTCGCTCTTCACCTTGTCGCGGATCTGATCCATGAGGTCCTCGCAGAACTGCTGCACTGGGATGTCCTCCAGCTCAATCTCGCTGCTGTCCTTGTTCTCCAATTCAGACAGCGTCTGGATATGGCTGGAGAATCCGAGTAGTGCCTTCACCTCAGGCTGCTTGCTATCGAGCTTCTTGAAGGTGGGCTCCAGCTGGGCAGAGATGTTGCTGATGAACTTGGCCTTGAGGGCATTGCTCTCGTTGGCCAGACGGATGGTCTTCTTCTGCTTGCGGTCGAGCAGGATGAATCGCATCAGCACGATGGCGCCGATGATGAGTGCTGCTGCCAGGACGGCTGCGAGGATGCAGAGTCCGATGATGAACATCCAGCGGGTGGACAGCGAACTGTCTTTGTCGGCGATGATGGCTTCGTTGTCGGCGATCTGCTTCTTCAGGGCGCCGATCTCGTCGGCATGCTTCAGGGCGTTGGTGGAGTCTTTCCAGGCGATGTAGTTGCTGTATGACTGTGCCACCATGTTGGCATTGTTGCTCTTGCGGCCGTTGGCGATCAGCGTCTGATAGACCTCGTCCACCTTGTCATAATCCTTGCTGGCCGTCAGTTTGTTGGCCATCTCCTTGAATACGGCGTTGCCCTGAGCGTTCATACCGAAGGTATAGTAATAGATGGCCTTGGTGTAGAGCAGGTCGTTCTTCAGGTTCTCGTCGCCGCTCTGACTGGCCTGGCTCTCCATGATGTTCAGCTGGTCCTTGGCGCTGTTGCCTTTCCTCAGCTTGATGTACATGTTCAGGCGCTCCTTGGTGACCAGATAGTGCATGGCGGCTTTGTCTGCCTGACTGACATTCCGGCTGGAGTTGATGGCGTCGTCGGCCTTGTGTAACAGGTCGAAGGCCTCTTTGTATAAGTTCTCTTTTGAATAATAGAGTGAGGCGGCCTTGGTGGCACATCCTATGCCTTGGCGCATCTGACCACGCTTGTAGTAGTCGTTGAAGGCATGGATGTAAAGCGACCTTGCGTCTGCGACGTGCTCCTTGGAATCTGCAGCCTCGGCACGCTTGTGGAAATCACTCTTTTCAACTTCTTGTGCACAGACCATAGTTGCACACAGAAATAAAGTTGCAAATAAGATAAGTATTCTGTTCATAGTGAATTGACGTTTCTAATGGTAAATCTATTTAATGTTTATGTCTTAGAGCCTCTTGTCGGATTCGAACCAACGACCCCGAGATTACAAATCACGTGCTCTGGCCAACTGAGCTAAAGAGGCGGGTGGGCAGCTACCTGCATCGCGCCGCTACGACCTAATACCCTTGCTGCGTTCCCACCCTGGGGGATTCAAAGGGAGCTGGCCGTACAGGACTGCCCATTTTTGCTTAGCGGCTGCAAAGGTACAACAAAAAAGTGAAAAGTGAAACGTGAAAAGTGAAAAGTTTCGCTTTTTAACTATTTTTTTTGGCAAAGGTCAAGATATCTGCAGGAAAATGCGTAATTTTGCACGCTGAAAGTGATAATTGTTAAATAATGACAGCTCCAGAATACGTACAATTAAAGGCTTACGCCCGTCAGGACGGCTTCTTCCTCGCCCTATTGTGGACGGCGAGTTTTGCCTGCTACATCCTTGGCGTCACGAACCATATCATGGAGATGCTGGCTCTGGGCCTTGCCATCACGACGCCTTTCTTCGTGGCTGGGCGTCTGCGCAAGTTCCGTGATGAGGGTAGGGAAGGACTGATCTCCTTCGGCCGCAGCTATGCTTATACAATCTTCGTGTTTTTTTATGGCGCTGTGCTCTTGGCGGTGGTTCAGTTCCTCTATTTTGCCTATATGGACAACGGCTATCTGCTGAGCAACTTCTCCAAGATGCTGAGCACGGAAGAGGGTAGGGCGCTGGTCACTCAGTACGGCATGACGCAGATGGTGGAAGAGGGACTGGCAGAGATGGCCAGCATCCGTCCGATAGACTATGCCTTGAACATCCTGACGATGAATATCATGATCGGGTTCGTGCTCGGTATTCCCATCGGCCTCGTCATGCAGCGCAGTGAGGTGAAAAGGTGAAAAAGTGAAATAAAATCGTAAATAATATCGTGGATATATCAGTAGTAATACCTCTTTATAATGAGGCAGAATCGTTGCCTGAGCTGTATGCCTGGATAGAACGGGTGATGCAGGCTAACGGTTTCAGTTATGAGGTGATCTTCGTGAATGACGGCTCTACCGACGAGTCGTGGCAGGTGATCAGCGACTTGGCAGCCAAGTCAGACTGTGTGAAGGGCATCAAGTTCCGTCGTAACTACGGCAAGAGTCCTGCTCTGTATTGTGGATTCGAACAGGCACAGGGCGACGTGGTGATTACGATGGATGCCGACCTGCAGGACTCTCCCGACGAGATTCCCGAGTTGTACAAGATGATCAAGGAGGACGGCTACGACCTGGTGAGCGGCTACAAGCAGAAACGCTACGACCCCATCTCGAAGACGCTGCCCACGAAACTCTTCAACGCGACGGCCCGTAAGATCAGCGGCATCAAGAACCTGCATGACTTCAACTGCGGACTGAAGGCCTATCGCAAGGCCGTGGTGAAGAACATCGAGGTGTATGGCGAGATGCACCGCTACATCCCCTATCTGGCCAAGAATGCTGGCTTCGACAAGATCGGCGAGAAGGTTGTTCACCATCAGGCCCGTAAGTACGGCTCGTCGAAGTTCATGGGGCTGAACCGTTTCGTCAATGGCTATCTCGACCTGCTGACGCTGTGGTTCCTCAGTACCTTCGGCAAGAAGCCGATGCACGTATTCGGGTTCCTGGGCACCATCATGTTCGTGATCGGTTTCATCGCCGCCTTCGTCATCGGTGCCGACAAACTCTGGTGTCTCGCCAATCATATCCCCCAGCGGCTGGTGACGGATTCACCCTATTTCTATATTGCGCTGACGATGATGATCATCGGTACACAGCTGTTCCTGACGGGATTCCTCGGCGACCTTATCAGCCGTTCGTCGAGCGGTCGTAATGACTATCAGATAGAGGAAACGATTTAGGTATGAAGAATAGGTCTAAGATGATGAGTATGGTGGCGGTAGGACTAATCTCTTACCTCTTACCTCTTACCTCTTACCTCTTGACATCCTGCACTTCCATCGAATGTTCCATCAATAGTCTGGTGCGTACCCGTTACCAGTTTACCAACAGTGCCGGCGACTCGATAAGCCTGCAGGACACCCTGACCGTGGTGACCACCCGCAAAGACGGCTCTCAGACCGTCATATTCAGCAGCGACTCTATTATATATAATAAAGGTGTAGGCACCTGCAAGTTCCATCTCCCCATCAGCCATTCCCATCCTGAAGACGAACTCGTGTTCCACTTTATCGGCGACAGTATTCATCTGACGGACACGCTGTGGGTGGAGAAGGAGGACTATCCCCATTTCGAGTCTGTCGACTGCAATGCGAGTTACTTCCATAAGCTGACATCTATCCGGCATACTCATAACTGTCTGGATTCGGTAGTAATAGTAAACCCCTCAGTGACCAATGACGATCAAGTCGTACATGTCAACATTTATCCGAAGATCGGCAATTAGCCTGTTGCTGCTAGTTGTTGCGACAGGTGCCCATGCGCAGTTGAAGTTCTTCACCGTCGAGAAAGACTCCATCCCGCTGTTCCGTGGCTTTGCCGTATCGTTCGACCTGGTGGGAGCCGGTTTGCTGGCATTGTCTGACTATGGCCAGTATGAGGCTGCTCTGCGCGTGAACCTCCACGACGAGTGGTTCCCGATTGTTGAGGCGGGACTTGGCAAGGCCAATTACGACGACGAGGTGACGCTGTTGCATTACAAGACCTCAGCCCCCTATTTTAAGATAGGTATAGACAAGAATATGCTGAAAGACAAGCACGGTCCCAACCGTCTTTACTTAGGACTGCGTTATGGCTTCACCTCCTATAAGATAGACATCTCGCGGCCTGTTTATCAAGATCCGGTATGGCAGTGGGATACAAACTATACTGTGAACGATGCTGCCTGCAAGTATCATTGGGCGGAGATCGTCCTCGGTGTCGATGCCAAGATCTTCGGTTCGTTGCATCTGGGCTGGAGTGTGCGTTACAAGCAGCGTCTGTCTCATTCAGAGGATGGCGAATGGGGCAAGCCGTGGTATGTGCCTGGTTTCGGAACTTACGATACGAAGTTAGGCGGCACCTTTAACGTGATTATTGATATATGAGAAATAAGAAACTGATCTGGCAGTTGCCATTCCTCGTATTGCTGATTGTCGGTACCGTGCTGATCATCAGCCATCAGCGTTCGATGCCTTATCGTCAGGCGTCGGACTTTGTGTTCGGAACGACCTACAAGATTGTGTACCAGTGTGATTCTGATCTGAGCGTGGCCATCCGTAATGAACTGATGAAGGTAGACCATTCCCTTTCGCCTTTCAACAAGGAGTCGGTGATTACCGCCGTCAACCAGAACCGCGAGGTGACGCTCGACCCCTATTTCGTCGAGGTGTTTACGAAGGGGATGGAGGTGTCGCGTGAGACGGAGGGTGCCTTTGACATCACCGTGGCGCCGCTGGTCAATGCCTGGGGCTTCGGCTTCAAGCATGAGCAGATGCCGACGAAGCATCAGGTGGACAGCCTGCGGCAGATCATCGGCTATCAGAAGGTCTCTCTCGCCAGTGGTAAGGTGAAGAAACAGGACCCTCGTATGATGCTCGACTGTTCTGCCATTGCCAAGGGCTTCGGCGTGGATGCCGTGGCCCGGATGCTGCGAGACCGTGACGTCCAGAACTTCATGGTGGAGATTGGCGGCGAGGTGGTCACCTGTGGTGTGAATGCGCAGCGGCTGCCGTGGCGCGTCGGTGTGATCAAGCCCTCCGAGGACTCTCTGAGCGTCGGCCATGAGTTGCAGACCATCCTCAATGTCACAGACAAGGCGATGGCCACCAGTGGCAACTATCGGAATTTCTATTATAAGAACGGCCGCCGATATGCCCACACCATCGATCCTCATACGGGTTATCCCGTACAGCACAGTCTCCTCTCTGCGACGGTGTTAGCCAACAGCTGTACCGTTGCCGATGCCTATGCCACCTCGTTTATGGTGATGGGGCTGAAGCGCGCCCAGCAGCTCCTGGAACGTCATCCGGAGCTGATGGCCTATCTTATCTATGACAGTGGCGATGGCGACATTGCCGTGTGGTTCTCCCCTTCTCTCCGTGACAAAATCGAGGAATAGTGGCCGTCCTGCAGATATACGACAGACTGCTCCAGTTCCCGTTGTTTCAGGGCATGAGCCGTGACGATCTGGAGATCGTAGCTGGTCACACCCGCTTCGGATTCCTGAAGGTGACTGCCGGACGTGAGGTTATCCGTGCCGGAGATCCCTGCACCCACCTGTTTTTCCTCATCAACGGTACCCTGAAGATTGAGACCTTCAGCGATGACAGCCGTTATTCCGTCATTGAACAGATGTCGTCGCCGTACATCCTCCAGCAGGAGAGCATCTTCGGCTATTATCAGCGCTACACCCATAACTTCTATGCTCAGACAGATGTCAACTTCCTGACCCTCGACAAGGAGGAAGTGATCCGTCTTACCGAGGATTTCCTGGTGTTCCGCCTGAATCTGATGAACCACCTCGCCACACAGAGCCAGAAACTGATACAGTCGCTGTGGCGCCGCAGTCCGCAGACCCTCCAGGAGCGGATATCCCGTTTCTTCTTCCAACACGCCCTCTATCCGGCAGGCGCCAAGACCTTCCATATCCTGATGGAGCGGTTGGCGGAGGAAGTCAATGACAGCCGTCTGGACGTGTCGCGGGTCTTGAATCGTATGCAGGCCGACGGACTGCTCGAATTGCACCGTGGCAGGATTGAAATTCCGCAACTCGAACGTTTGCTCATGTGAAATTAATTAAAATATCAGTGATAATCTGTGTAATCTGTGGCTTTTTTTGTATTTTTGCACCCCAGAAAATAGATAAGTATGACAGAGAATAAGAGACAGAACCCGTTCTTTCAGCCTTATGGCACTCCCCATGACACGGCCCCCTTCGACCGTATCACCTTAGAAGACTATGAGGAGGCGATGATGGAAGGTATCCGCCGCGATGACGAACAAATCGAGAAGATCATCAACAATCCGGAGAAACCCACCTTCGACAATACCATCATCAGCGTCGACGACGAGAAAGACGACAACGGCTACTACGACCTGCTGTCGCGTGTCAGCAGTGTGTTCTTCAACCTCCTGTCGGCAGAGACCTCCGACGAGATGGATGCGCTGGCACAGAAGATGAGTCCCGTGTTGACGAAGCACGCCAACGATATCCGTCTGAACGAACGTCTCTTTGAGCGCATCAAGTATGTGCACCGTCATCACCGCAAGCTGACACCGGAGGAGAAGATGCTGCTCGACAACTGTTACGACGGTTTCGTGCGCAGCGGTGCCCTGCTCGATGCTGCTGGCAAGGAACGTCTCCGCCAGCTCACTGAAGAGGCCTCGATACTCGGACTGCAGTTCTCGCAGAACCTGTTGAAGGAGAACAAGGCGTTCACCCTGCACCTCACCGACGAGGCCGATCTCGACGGACTCCCTGACACTGCCCGAGAGGCGGCAGCCCAGACGGCGAGAGAACAGGGCAAGGAAGGCTGGGTCTTCACCCTCGACTTCCCCTCATACTCTCCCTTCATGACCTACAGCACCCGTCGCGACCTGCGCCGGCAGATGTATATGGCCAAGAATACGGAGTGCATCCACGACAATACGGAGAACAACCTGGAGATCTGTAAGCGGCTCATCAATCTGCGTCGCGAACTGGCACAGCTCCTGGGCCATAAGACCTATGCCGACTACGTGATGCAGCACCGTATGGCCGGCAATGTCCGCAACGTCTACAAGCTCTTCAACGACCTCATCGCCGCCTACAAGGCTCCCGCGAAAAAAGAAGTCGCTGAAATCGAAAAGGAGTTTCATAAAGATTTGAGGAAAGAGGAATTCCAGCCTTGGGACTTCTCGTTCTATTCCCATAAGCTGCAACTCAAGAAATACAATATCGATGCGGAGATGCTGCGGCCTTATTTCGAACTGTCGAAGGTCATCGACGGCGTGTTCGGCCTGGCCAACCGTCTCTATGGCATCACCTTCAAGGAGAACAAGGATATTCCTGTCTATCATCCCGACGTGAAGGCCTATGAGGTCTTCGACAAGGACGGTTCGTATCTCGCCGTCTTCTATGCCGATTTCCATCCCCGCCAGGGTAAGCAGTCTGGTGCCTGGATGACCGAATACCAAGGGCAGTGGATGGAGCGCCTTGACGTGAAGAAGCCCTTCGGACCGGATAACATGAAGAACGTCCGTCCCCATGTGTCGGTGGTGATGAACCTCACCAAGCCGACAGCCGAGAAACCAGCGTTGCTGACGTTGGGCGAGGTGGAGACTTTCCTCCATGAGTTCGGCCACTCGCTGCACGGTATGTTCGCCAACACCCGTTTCGAGAGTCTCAGCGGTACTAACGTGTGGTGGGACTTTGTCGAACTGCCGTCACAGTTCATGGAGAACTTCGCCATCGAGAAGGAGTTCCTGCGCACATTCGCCTTCCATTACCAGACGGGTGAGCCCCTGCCCGACGAACTCATCGACCGCATCGTCCGCAGCCGCAATTTCAACGTGGCCTACGGTTGCATGCGTCAGGTCAGCTTCGGCCTGCTCGACATGGCCTATTATACGAAGAAAGACGAGTTCACCGACGATATCATCCCCTTCGAGAAGAAGGCTTGGGAGAAGGCGATGGTCCTGCCGCAGTTGCCCGACACCTGTATGACCGTACAGTTCTCGCATATCATGGCAGGTGGCTATGCTGCCGGCTACTACAGCTATAAGTGGGCCGAAGTGCTCGATGCCGATGCCTTTGCCGTGTTCAAGAAAGAAGGCATCTTCAATCCTGCCACGGCCCAGCGCTTCCGCGACTGCATCCTGTCGAAGGGTGGCACGGAGAACCCGATGACGCTCTATAAGCGTTTCAAGGGCTCAGAACCGACCATCGACGCCCTCCTCAAACGCAATGGCATTAAAAGATGAATACAGATAAGCAACATAAACTCGATGAGCGTTATCTCCGTATGGCGAAGATCTGGGCGGAGAACTCCTACTGCGTGCGTCGCCAGGTGGGAGCGCTTGTGGTGAAGGACAAGATGATCATCAGCGACGGCTACAACGGTACGCCGAGTGGCTTCGAGAACATCTGTGAGGATGACAATAACGTCACCAAACCTTACGTGCTCCACGCTGAGGCCAACGCCATCACGAAGCTGGCCCGTAGTAACAACAACAGCGACGGTGCCACCATCTATATCACCGCCTCGCCTTGTATCGAGTGTGCCAAGCTCATCATCCAGGCAGGCATCCGCCGTGTCGTCTACGGTGAGAACTATCGCCTCACTGATGGCGTCGACCTCCTGAAACGAGCTGGTATCGAAGTCATCCTGATGGAAATGAAAAGTGAAAAATGAAGAAAAAAGTATATAAAGTTCAGAACATATGAGAAAGTCTTCCCGCTTTACGCCGCTGTGGATTGCGATGGGTGTCGTGATGGGCATCCTGATCGGAACCTTCTACGCCAACCACTTCTCCGGCAACCGGCTGAACATCATCAATACAAGTGGTAATAAGCTCAATAACCTGTTGCATATCATCGACGACCAGTATGTCGACACCGTCAACGTGAACGACCTGGTTGAGAAGGCCATGCCGCAGATCCTCAGCGAGCTTGATCCGCACTCCGTGTATATCACCGCCCGTGAGGGAGAGATTGCCAACGACGACTTGCGCGGCTCGTTCTCCGGCATCGGCATCGAGTTCACCATCCGTCAGGACACCATCCGCGTGCAGAACGTCATCGGCAACGGTCCTGCAGAGCGTGCCGGTTTATTGGCAGGCGACAAGATCGTCGAGGTCGACGACTCCGTCTTCGTCGGCAAGAAGGTCACCAACGAGGAGGCGATGCACCGTCTGAAGGGTCCTAAGGACACGAAGGTGAAGATTGGTGTCATCCGCTATGGCGAGAAGAAGATCCGCCACATCACCGTCACCCGTGGCGAGATTCCCACCAAGAGCGTCACCTCCAGCTATATGATCGATGACGAGACGGGCTATATCAAGATCAAGAACTTCGGCGAGAACACCTATCCCGAGCTGATTATCGCCCTGGCACAGTTGGCACAGAAGGGCTTCTCCAATCTCGTCATCGACCTGCGTAACAATACCGGCGGCTACCTCGAGTCGGCCGTTCAGATAGCCAACGAGTTCCTCTCCAGAGGGCAGCTCATCGTCTATACCGAGGGACGCCGCTATCCCCGTCAGGAATACCGTTCCGACGGCCGTGGCTCCTACCAGCACATTCCGCTCGTCGTCCTTGTTGATGAGGCCTCCGCCTCCGCCTCCGAGATCCTCGCAGGTGCCATCCAGGATAATGACCGTGGTACCATCGTCGGTCGCCGCTCGTTCGGTAAGGGTCTCGTGCAGAAACCCATGGAGTTCTCCGACCACTCCATGATCCGCCTCACCATAGCCCGCTACTACACTCCCTCGGGCCGTTGTATCCAGAAACCCTATAACGACGGCGAGAAGTACGAGACCGACTGGATTCAGCGCTATCAGCACGGCGAGTTCTTCTCTGAGGACAGCATCCGTCATACCGGTCCCGAATACCACACCGCCAACGGTCGTGTGGTCTATGGCGGCGGCGGCATTACGCCCGACATCTTCATCCCAGAGGACACCGTCGGCGTGACCTCATACTATAAAGAGGCCTCCATGTCGGGACTTATCCTTCAGTTCGCCTACAACTATACCGACGAGAACCGTGCCCGTCTGAGCAAGATGGACGATGTGCATGAGATGGAGCGCTATCTGAAGAGCCAGAACACACTCGAGCTGTTCGTCAACTTTGCCGACAAGAACGGTCTGAAGCGCCGCAACCTCATGATCCAGAAGTCCAGGAAACTGCTGGAGCGTTTCGTCAACAGCCGCATCATCTATAACATCCTCAACGAGCAGGCCTGGACGGAGTACCTCAATCAGGACGATCCCGTTATCATCGAGACACTGCGTATCTTCCGTGAGGGCCGTGCCTTCCCCCAGCCCCTTAAAGCTACGGAAGGGCAGACGATTGCCTATGTCTAAGGAAGCCCTTCGTCGTGAGATTCGTCGTCTGAAGCAGCAGTACACGCCTTCCCAGTTGGAAGCGTTGTCCGAACCCGTCATAGCCCGTCTGCGACAGGAACTGGCTGATGCCCGTACCGTCCTGGCCTATTACTCTCTGCCCGACGAGGTCTTCACCCATCAGTTTGTTGATGACCTCGTTGCCGAGGGCAAGACCGTCCTTCTGCCCCGTGTGGTGGATGACACGACGATGGAACTCCGCCGCTACACAGGCCGTCAGGACATGGCCGAAGGTGCCCTCCACATCATGGAGCCCATAGGCGAGCGCTTCACCGACTACGCACTCATCGATGCGGTTCTGGTTCCTGGCGTCGCCTTCGACACCGCCGGTCACCGTCTCGGACGTGGCCGTGGCTATTACGATCGTTTCCTTAATGATCAATTATCCATTGTCCATTCTTGCGTCCCTTTCGGTGGCAAGCGCCCCTTCGGGCCGGGCAGTCCATTACTAATCGGCCTTTGCTTCGACTTCCAGATAGTCCCCTCCGTTCCCGTCGACACCAATGACATCCCCGTAGATACTGTGATATGTAACAGATAAATCTTCGAGAGAACATACAGTTGCGCACTCAGAAATTGCAAAAAATAGTTTCAAAATCAGCAAAATGTGATTTGCAAGGTACTTAGTGTTTGGTAGTTTGGAATATTTTGTTTATCTTTGCAAACTAAAAATAGGAAATTGTAATATAACATTAATGGATATCAAAAAGATTGCTATTTGCTCGGTTGTCGGCATACTGCTGCTGACTACTACGGGTTGTGACATCAACAGTTCTGCAACAAGGAAGCAGCATCAGCAGGCCGATAGCCTGATTAACGTCGCCTATGAAACTAAAAACTATGACCGTATAATGATACTGGCCGACAGTCTGAGGGAAACGGGTGGTCTCAGCGATGGTAAGGCCTACTACTGGCTGGGGTATGCCAGCGACCGTACACATAAGAAGCGCATGGCCGAACTCTACTGGACCAAGGGTATGTCCGTCATGGACGACGTAGATACCCCTGAGGAACTGGAACTCTATGCCGCCATCGCCAGCCGACTGACTGGCTTGAAATGCACCTGGGGCGAGTATGAGGCCGCCCTGAAGGTGGCCATACCCGCGCTGGAGCTTCTCAAGAAACATGATGCCAAGATGACGAGCGACTACATCAACCTGCTCATCTACCAGGGTTGCTGCCAGAGCCGCTTCGGCCTGAGCGAGGAGGCTACCAACAAGAGCCTGGAGGAGGGTTATCAAGCCCATGTCGACAACATGGAGAAGAATCCGAATGCGATAGCCTACCGTGATGCCTTCGTCGGCGTCATCAACATCTGCTACAATTTCCTGGAAATCCACGACTACCAGAAGGCGATGTACTGGATAGAACGCTACGGCAAGCTGCTCGAGGCCTACGACAAGCTGGCGGATGCACGTCCCGACTATGCCGACAAGCAGCGTGCGCGCTACTTCGTCTATCGTGCTACGGCCCTCGAGGGCGTTGGTCGTAAGCGCGAGGCTGCCAAGTTATACGAGGATTTCCTGGAGACGGACTATTCGCTGACGGCAGAAGGCTTGATACTCGGCAGCGACTATCTGCGTCAGGCCGGTCTGTGGAATGATGCCGCCGACAATCTCAGAAGCACCGAAAAGCTCATCAGAGAGTACGGTGTGGACTACTCGCTGCAGACGATTCAGGAGTGGATGCTGAAAAAGTTCTACGTGAACATGATGGCCGACCGTGTTGATACGGCACGGGCCGTGAGCATGCAGATCGTCGAGCACCTCGACTCAGCCATCACCAAGCAGCGCCGTCAGGATGCCATCGAGGAAGAGGCCGTGCGTCAGAAGGAAGCGGAGATGACGGCAGAGAAGGAGCGCATGGAGAGACAGCAGTGGTGGACCCGCCTGGCCGTGATGGCAGTCCTTATCCTTGCCCTGGTCATCTATATCTTCGTGCATCATCGCATGTCTGCGAGACTGAAAAAGGCACATGAGAAGTTGAAGGTGGCCTACGACCAGTTGGAGGAAACCACCGCAGCCAAGGAGCGTATGGAGAGTGAACTGCGTATTGCCCGCAACATACAGATGTCGATGGTGCCCAGTGTGTTCCCCGACATCAAGGGACTCGATATGTACGCCTCGATGACGCCTGCCAAGGAAGTGGGCGGCGACCTCTACAATTATCTGCTGCTGGGCGACAAGCTCTATTTCTGCGTGGGCGATGTCAGCGGCAAGGGTGTGCCTGCCTCGCTGTTTATGGCACAGGCCACGCGCCTGTTCCTCACACTGGCCAAACAGGAGATGTCACCTGCGGAGATCTGCACCCGCATGAACGATGCCTTGTCGGGCGACGACAATGAGAACAATATGTTCGTGACCTTCTGGCTCGGTCTCGTTGACCTCACCACCGGACATCTCTCGTTCTGCAATGCAGGCCATAATCCGCCCATCATAGGATGTGGTGGCGACGATGTCGCGTTCTTGAAAATGCAACCCAATATACCTATAGGCATCATGCCGGGTATGGAATTCGAGGGTGAAGAGATGGACACCATCAAGGGCCGGCCCTTCTTCATCTATACCGACGGACTGAACGAGGCGGAAAACAAGGAGAAGGAGGAGTTTACTGATGCCCGTCTGATCGAGATCCTGCGCAACACGCGTTTCAGCTCATCGCAGCAGCTCATTGAAATGCTCCGCGCTGAGGTGGAGGCTCATCGTAACGGGGCAGAACCCAGCGATGACCTCACGATGATGTGCCTCCATATACAACAGCAGGATTAGATAAAATACCCTTCTGTAATGTTGTAATGCTGTAATGTTTTGTAATAAGAAGCGAGAGATGTTTCAGTTTGCGATTTGCTTTGATGTGTCGATGCGGGCGAATGCGACCTGTTAATATAGGATACGATGCACCGCCTAGGACAAGAGCCCCGTTTGTATCGGCAAGCGACTTGTTTAGGCGGAGTTATTATTTTCTCAACAAGTCTTTCCCTAATAACAGAGAGGACGGTTCTTTTGCTACATCGCGCGATGTAACATAAGAACCGTCCCTTTGGAATAAGAAAAGCTGCGTACTGACGTGCACTTGACGGCGATGGCTCGTCACAGCCTAATTGTTGAATTAACATGAGTGATAAATGCCATTTTCTGCGCAAAACTATAAATTCTGCGCAAATAGTTTAACCATTTTATGAGCAAAAACTTGGGGTTTCGACATATTTGCCGTAATTTTGCACATCAAAAGAACTGACAGTACATGACAGGACCCCATCTACTCATCCTCGCAGTCATCGTGGTATTCGTGGTAGCTTTCGTTATCACAGTCTGCGTATTGAATGCCAGTGCGAGGAAGATCATCGCCACCAACACCAAATTGGTGGAGAACCAGAACACACTTCTTGAACAAAACGCGAGACAGGGAAATGAACTGGAGAAGCACATCAGCGAATTGGAGGAGCAGAAGGAGAGGATAGAAAACCTGCAGCGCCAACAGGAAGAACTTGTCGAGCAGTTGAAGAGTAATGCCGTTGATGAGGTGACACTATTGCGGGTTCAGACTCGTGAGCACCGCGAACATATTGAGGCCACCACCGTCATGACCGACGAACAGCTGATGGCGTGGGTCGATCAGCAGATGGACGAGACCCGTCTCTATACTGACAGTAACCTGACCCTGAAGACCATGGCTAATTCCCTCGGGTTGACCCAGAAACGCCTTGGTACCCTGTTTAAAAACCACCCCAAATACAATAGTTTAGGCGAATACCTCAATGAGAAGCGCTTCCTCTTGGCCTGTCGGTTGTTAGTCGAAGAGCCACATTGGACCATCGAAGCCGTGGGGGCAGAGGCGGGCTTTGGTGGGCGACGCACCTTCCAGACAGAGGTAAAACGCCGACTCGGCATTACGCCCCTGCAATATCGCCAGAGTAAGCAAAACAACAGTGCTATTTCACCAGCACCCGACGCTGAACCCACGCATAGATGATGATGACTGCGATGGTGGGAATCTCCATTGACAAATTAGCCAAACCCGATTCTGGTCCGACAAGCAGGAATGAGACGACGGGGACGATGCTGGAAATCAAGATATAGAGCGCCATCCAGATACCCACATGGCGCAACCGCCCACGATAATTATAGGCGATGGCGCAGCCGAAGGGCAGATAGACCAGCATCAGCGATACGGCAACGGGCATACCCACCGTTTCCATCAACACAGGGAACAGCAGCGGAACGAACCCGGCAATGTTCAGCGCAATGACGATCCACCATGCCGCGGTCATAGGCCTGTAGAGCGGTTTCATGCCCCGCATCAGTCCAAAGTACATTACCAGTGCCCCGAAGGTCTGAATAGTTGCCTGAGCTAA
Source organism: Prevotella sp. (assembly GCA_017474845.1). Taxonomy (GTDB): domain Bacteria; phylum Bacteroidota; class Bacteroidia; order Bacteroidales; family Bacteroidaceae; genus Prevotella. The sequence continues at coordinate 6,844 of JAFVGS010000046.1, read as the reverse complement.
TGGAGCATGCGCTTCCATCCAGTGCATCAGCGGTGTCCAGTTAATGGCAGCCTGCAGGAGGTAACACACAAACGCTACCTCAATGAGCCAGCGCGGCAGTCCGCTGTCCACGTAGTTCACCCGATATTTGCTCTCAATGCTTTCTACCGCTTCAAAGGCGGTTCTGTTTTGTTCCTGATTGTCCATATTCATTTATGTATGATATCTGTGCATTTGATGCTGCAAAGATACAAAATATTCTTGTTATAAAAGAAAGATAAATTGATGTTTCTGCGCAAAGGGGCGTTTCCTGCGCAACAAGTCTGGCAAGTTATTCCTTATTACCATCATATTATTATAAGAATGTGTTATCTTTGCAGAGCATTCACTAATACAACCTATTAAATATATAATTAAGACAATCGTCAAGTAAAAATTGGCAAGGACAAGAATGGCAAAGTATTATCTAAGTAAATAATTAACGCAAATAACAATGAAAAAGAGAAATGTTTTAGTATTAGTCTTGGGGCTGGTCATAGCTTTGCCAGCCAGTGCGCAGTGGGATCGTTGGCATACTTCTACTGCAATCAGCGGTGTGTTGGGAGTTGCAAGCCAGGCAATTCAATCGGCTGAGCGTAAGAAGGAAATGGAAATCCTTGCCCGCCAGAAAGTGGAGTATGAGCAGAGTTTTCAGGATGCCATGACCGAGGCCAAGGATTTCGAGGCCAAGGAGAACTGGGAGGAAGCGCTCGAGAAATACGAGGAGGCTGCCAAGCTAAACTGTAAGTATGGATATACTGACCAGCATATTCTTTCAAGGAAGATCAGCAGCCTCTATGTCAAGAGTGGTCGTGAGGACGATGGACCCAGTATCCTTCACAATGCAGAAGTGACGCTGGCCGACTATTCCGGTTACCGCTATATGCGTGAGAATCCCGTCTATGTGAATAAGAAAGGTGCAACTGGCACAAAAATTATCCGAGTAGCCTGCTCCAGCAGCGAGACACGCATTGAAATGGAGTGTGAGGCAGGCGTTGCAAACGATGGAATTTACATAAAAGGTTCTACTTATATCAAGGGGAATAAGGGTGGCAAACAGAGTCTTGTCAGCGTGCAGAATGTAACAATGGCACCCGCTCCAACAAATATTCCCTGGCCTTATCAGAAACTGCGTTTCGCTCTCATCTTCCCTGCTCTTCCCGATGAAGCCAAGGAGTTTGACCTGATTGAACCATCCAGTACATGGCAATTCAAAGATATCAAGTGCAAGTAACTTAAAGACAACTATACGTATGAGAAAAAATATTAATTGGATTTGGGCTGCCATCCTTACCTATGGCATTATGACACTGACATCATGTGCAGACAACATTGACAATCCTGGGACTGTACCAGACACACCAACACCAACTGTTACTGAGGCAGAATACACTGTGATGCTTTACACAGTAGGAGGCGGCGATCTGGACAATGATATTGAGAGGGATATCCTAAGAGCCGCCCAAGCCATGGAAAAGCCTGACGCGAGGGTGAGGTATATGGTTCAGTATAAGTATTCGGACTATATCAATTATATTAAAAAAAGGAGTTCGATGATTGACATATCAACGCTTTACCCCCGAAGCGGTGAGCCAGGCAGCGTATACCGCTACGAACTCTCATACGACACTGGCAACTACGAGGCTAACGACACGACGAATCAAGTCAAGAGACTCCACCTGACCGACGACATGCTCTATGGCAATCAGCAGATCAAGGCTGAATTCTTTCAGCCAGACTCTATTGCCAGCTTTATCAAATATTGTCAGAAGACGGCTCCTGCCAAGAATTACATTCTCATACTAAGCGACCATGGTGGCGGATATACACCACAGGCAGACTATGACAAGTCGCTCATGCCAGCATCTCCAAGCACCACCCGTGGCACGCTCTACGACGACTACTTCGACGACAAGGCCCTTTCGGTTCATGAACTGCGCCAGGGAATAGAGCGGAGCGGTGTCAAGCTGAAGCTGCTGGACTTCGACTGCTGCCTGATGAACCAGATGGAAGTGCTTTCCGAATTTGTCGGCCTGGCAGATTATGTACTGGCCTCTGGCCACACCACCTTCGGGGAGAACCATGCACAACTGGTGAAACTGCTTCGCAAGGCATCCGACACAGGCGATTTCATCGGCAGCATGAAGGAATTCGTAGACGCCAACTGCCTGTACAGTGCCGATATATTCAGGAATTCTGGCGCTTCTGCTGCCAAGGATGTCGACTACGTGCTGACGGACATGAGCAAGTTTCCTGCCGTCCTGACAGCATTGAGAGAATTCACCGATTACATTGTCAACAATTTCGACAGGGTGCCTGAGGACCCGGACTTAGGGTTCGACCAGCCGGCACAGGACTGTTACCAGTACATAGAGTTCCGTCCGTTCTACGACCTGTATGACTATTGCTATATGCTGGCGCTCAACGTCTTTGCCAACAACGGCATGACCTTTGAGATAGTGCCGCTGATGAACAGCCTGAAGGATGCTATCGCCCATGCTCAGGTGTACCACAACTATGCCTTTAACTCGCTCGACAAGGCAACATACACAGCACTCTCATACAGCGTCAATCTCGGCAGCAAGGGATTCCTTGCCTGGCAACAGGATGCACTTAACCCGTGGTTCCTGACAGGATACAACAACCTGGGAGAGAAGGTGATGTTCGACACCAGGACAGACGAACAAACGACAACGGGTGAGGCCGTCACGGCATGGGCATGGAGCAACAGCTACCAGACGACAGCCTTCGACCGCGAGACGGGCTGGAGCCGATGGCTGATGCTGAACCCGGGACAGCCGATGGACAACCCGCCCATCAGCAAATTCTACGACAACATCAGGGAGTCGGAAATCCATGAAGCAGAAGACAAGAAACAAGCAGAGGACACGGGCGAAAGAATGAAATTCAATTTTTCATTCGACTGCAACAAGGAAGTCCTCAAGACCTTCAACATCATGGTACGTGCCAACAGTTCGGACAAAGGAACGGTATACAGCAAGCACAAGCTATATTCGAACAACCTGGGAGGCGGGGTAGAGTTCATGTCTGAGATTCCGGAAAAGGTCCAGCTTATCATTGAATTCGAAAAGAAGGCCAATGCTGAAGATGGCGCCTGGAAACTCGTCAGGAACGCCAGCATGGAATTCCTGCATTATAATAGCAAGGAGCCTGACAAAGTGCTGCATAACAACACCTTCAAGGTGCCGACGGTCACCCTGTCTGGCGACCATCTGGCCACAGAGAGCGAGGATGCTGCCAAGAAAGCCTACGTCAATGTGGTAGCTACCATCGACAAAGACGGAAATGTCAGCTTCCAGGAGTATTCTGCAGATAACCCCGTTATCATCACAGCAGATAGTAAATAAAATACTTACCCGATGAAAAGAATCATCTGTAATTTATTATTGTTGCTCTCTTTGCCAATGACAATCCTGGCAACAGAAATTACACAGCAGCAGGCTATGGATAAAGGTCGCACCTTTCTGCAAAAAAAGTTGCAAAACGGCACAGCCAAGACGCGTAGGGTGTCGCAGGGTCTCGTCATGCAGCCTGTAAAAATGGCTATTCCGTCGCTTTATGCCTTCAATGCCGAGGGCGGTGGATATGTCATCGTCAGCGGTGACGACCGTACAGAGCCGATATTGGGCTACTCGCTTGACGGTTGTTTCGATGAAGCCGACATACCTGACAATATGAAGGCCTGGCTACAAGGTTATTCCCGTCAGGCAGAACAGATTCGTCAGGGAAAGGTGAAAATAGGAAGTAGAGCTCCTGCTGCCCGCAGCCGTATAGAGCCGCTTGTGAAAACACAGTGGAGTCAGAGAACGCCCTACAATCAGGAGTGTCCCATAGACATCAATACCGACATGCTGTCTGCTACAGGTTGTGTAGCCACGTCTATGTCTCAGATTCTTAATTACTGGCAATGGCCCAAGGAAAACCTAGAAGGGTTCACTACTGACGGTGGGGAGGTGGTTCCTGTCACTACCTTCGACTGGAATCATCTGCTTCCGACCTATACGGAAGGCAACTATACTGAAGAAGAGGCCAAGGCCGTAGCTCACCTGATGCGCTGGGCTGGCTGGAGTGTAGACATGAACTATTCGACCTCCATGTCGGGCTCTGCCACTGCCACTATTGAAAGGGCTCTCCGCAACTGCTTCGACTACGACAAGAACGTGCATTGGCTGAGTCAGGTTGACTACTCCCTTGAAGAGTGGGAGGATATAGTATACGCTGAGCTGGCCAATAGCCGTCCTGTTATCTATAATGGATATAACAGCAACATGGAAGGGCACAGTTTTATTTGTGACGGCTATGATGGTGACGGCATGTTTCACTTCAACTGGGGATGGGCCGGGAAGTTCGATGGTTTCTTCCAGATATTAGAACTCAACCCCGGTGGCTCTGACGTAGGTGGCAGCCTGGCTAACCCCTGCTGGACAGACTTCCACGACATAGTGGTAGGCATCCAGCCCCCAACCGACGATCCTGCTATAGAGTATCTTCCGCCTACGGAGAGTAATGTTTCGATGTATGTCTACGGCGATAGCGAACTGACACGTGCCGACACCCATTCTCCATTCCCGGAATTTTCCATACTTCGCTATTTCACGACTGCTCACACGGTTAATACCAAAGACCCCTATTGCTATGCACTATTGAAGGATGGACAGATTCATTGCCTGTTGAAGGGACTTCAGGATTGCATGCAGGCTGTGGCTGGTCTGATTACGCTGAACAGGTTCACATGTCAGCTGCCAGATACCATCTCTGACGGTGAATACCGCATGGTAGCAATGGTCAATAATGACAAAGAGCCCTCATTAAAAGACATAGTCCGTGGCTCTGACCGATTCTATATCCAAGTGACGGTCGATGGAACCAAACTTCATTTGAGACCGTCGCAGAGCGAAGCCCATCTGAAACTCAGCAATCCTGAATATGTGATGAACGAAGACGGAGAAACCGTTCGCACACTTACATTTACCGTGGAGAATCAAGGCGAGGAGGAGTTTTTCGGTCATCTCTTCATTTATAAGCCAGGCTATTTCTGGACTTACGAACGTGTCTGGCTCAAGCCGCACGAAACCAGCAGGACGACATTCTACAGGAGGACTAACTTGAACCCGATTCCCCTCAGGAAGGACGACCCCATCAGCGTGTATGCCGACCTGTTCTTCCACGAATGGGTCTATGGTTCGGAATACGATGCCCGCCCGGTAAAGCTGGGTAATATGACCATTAGCGGCGACAGGATTGACAATGAGCGGAAAATCATTAAGGGTAATGCGACCGTACCTGTCTTTACGCTGACCAACCTCAGTGACATCGATTATGAAGGATCTACAAATGTCAGGGTTTATAATGCTGAAACTGGTGAGAGCGTCATCATTAATCCCCTAACCCTGCAAGTGGCTGCTGGTAGCAGTATTTCAGCAAGTAAAGATAACCTTGTGAAAGTTGGTGATTGGAAAAAGATATTCTTTGAATTCAGATATGAAAACCGGAATGCTGTTTGGGAGAGTGTCTGCTCAGATGTCTACACGCTTGCTGCTGTCATCACTTCAATAACGCCTGACAATATGGTGACTGTTAACGATGACACCGAGGAATTTATAACCCCCGAAGATGCTACGGTCATATACATGGAGAGAGCACAGGTGAAACGTGTAAAACCCAACAGTAACCCCAACACCTTGTATTTCGTATCCAATACCTCCATCGAGGGCTTGGAAAAATCTATCGTGATTGACGAGAACAAGGAATCAGCAAAGCCTGTGATATTCGATACCCGTTATGACATGGGATTTAAGAATGAAGAAGTTCCGCTCTTTGAATCTGAGTTATCAGGCATCGTACATACCTTCACTCCTGAGGAAACTGACTGTTGGCTGCCGCTTGCCTTATTCTCCACAACTTTTTTTGACGAGATAATAGTTGACGTGAACACGGGCGAAGATCTCAGTTCCAAGTTCAAGTTCTATGGTGTCAGTTTACTCGAGAAAGAAGATGCCGGTATCTATTCTGGTGAAATACACGTGGAAGCGAAGAAATGCCACGGTGGATTCAACTTGTTGCGTGTCGATCCTTCGGTAGCTGGAAAAACGGTCAAGATTGCTGGCGACACCAAGGTTCATACTTTATCCAGTAGCGTTTATTTCCCTGTCAATTGCGGATTCAGCTACTGTCATCAGACCCTGGACGACATCTATGTCTTAGAGGGTAACAGCTTTGTCTGGCACGAGCATTGCGAACTGAAGCCCTTTACCACCTATCTGATGATTGACAAAAGAAGTGAAGTGCAGTACCCCAAGTCGTTTACAATTGTGAATGACGATGAGGCGACTGCTGTTCGTGAAGTTATGAATCACGAAGGAGGCTCAGAGACGGTCCATGACCTGCAGGGACGCCGCGTCAATGGCCAGCCCCAGTCAGGTATATATATAAAAGGTGGAAAGAAAATAATTATCAAATAAACTACTAAAAATGGAAAAGAATCTCTTAAGGATGCTGGCCGCCATCCTGACCTGCTGCGCAAGTATGCTGACAGCATGTAGCAGCAACGATAACCCCGTTGTCGAAGAACCCGTCATTGACAACCTCGCTGTGAAGATCCTCGGCAAGTGGATGATGGCTTGATAGTCGGTGGGACAGGCATCTGGGTATACCCAAGCAGAATCTGTCCCCATGACTACTATTGACTGAGAGTGGTTTCTTGGGGGTTCTCGCATTTTGCGACTACCTTATTGTACTTGTCACTATTTGGATAGGCTCATTCTTTTTCTTCTTGCTTGTATTTGCCATAGTGCATCAGTTTTAG
>JAFVGS010000045.1 GCA_017474845.1 Prevotella sp. | reverse complement strand
ATATATTATAATATATAATATTATAAATAAATATATACATCCTCTCTACATCCATTCATCCCATTCCCTAAAAACTAAAAATCGAATAGCACGATTAAGTGAGTACAGATGAATGCTCGCATTCAGTCTGTCGAGCGTGAGTTCCATCGACGAAGTCAAATGGCACGATGGCACGTTGGCACGTTTGTGTGTCTTGTACACCAACAATCAAAGCCGCACGTTGTGGCCCACGTCCAGTTACCCAAGACGGAGGCCGAGTTTGACAACATCCTTGGCTTCTGCCTGAGGCAGAACCATTGGTGTGAATACATCGAGGGGTGACCTCTCCTTCCTCTGCGTCATTGCAGGCTTCAACGCTGAAGAACTAACGCCCAAATACCCAGATTTCATCAGTGAAAGAGTTTATGCCCTCATCGATGCCACCCGTTGGTGGCATGAGTATGGGAAAGAGACACTTTTATTAAAAGATGTGTAAAAATGTGCTATGTTGTGAAATATCTCAGAAATTATTCGTAAATTTGCAGCAATTAAACAAATACACGTATGACTGGAAGGTGAATCGTCGGCACGTGGCCGCGCACGCACGCTGCTGGCAGACCATCTGGCCGTGAAGACTGGAGAATTCAAGGATAACGGCAAGGTGAAAGCCCTGTATCGCAAGACGGGAACAGTCATGCTATAGTTTTGCCGTTTTCCCGTTTCGTTATGTAGTTTAGAAATCATCGGAGAAAGACGATGTTCTTGCAGAAGTAATCATAACAAGAAGCCCGCTCTCAAAAGGAGTGAGCTTCTTGTCATAATGAAAGGAATTGCCTGAAGTATTCTTGACGCGTTCGTATAAATACGCTGCTTTTCGCTCTTTTTCATGCTTTTTGTGCGAAAGTTGAAAAAATTATTGTACCTTTGCACACTAATTTGAATAAAACTACGTTTTAAAGGATAAATGAACGTTCGAACAGTATCCATCATCTGCCCACTATTCAATGAAGAGAAGTTCATTGAACGGTGCATTCTGTCGATTCTGGAGCAGGACTACCCGCAGGACAAGCTGGAAGTGCTCTTCATCGACGGCAGGAGTACTGACCATACCGCTGATATTGTCAGGAAATACGCGAAGGACTACCCCTTCATCAAGCTGCTCGACAATCCTGAGCGCGTGGTGCCCTACGCCCTGAACAAGGGACTGGAGGTGGCCACGGGCGAAGTGATCATGCGCATTGACGGGCACTGCACCTATCCGACGAACTATATCTCCGAGCTGGTGAGATACCTCTACGAGCTCAATGCCGACAACGTGGGCGGTGTGTGGAACACACAGCCGGCGAAGGACACGGCCGTCTGCCACGCCATCGCCCTGGCTTCAAGCCATCCCTTCGGCGTGGGCGGATCGATGCATAAGATCGGGGCCTCGAGAATCATGGAGACCGACACGGTGCCCTTCGGCTGCTATAAAAGAGAGGTGTTTGAGAAGACGGGGCAGTTTGATACCGACCTCGTGCGCAACCAGGACGACGAGTTCAACGGACGCCTGCAGAACCTAGGCGGCAAGATATTCCTGATACCTCAGGTCATCATCAACTACACAGCCCGCGATACCATCCGGAAGATGCGACATATGTATTACCAGTACGGCCTCTACAAGCCGCTGGTGAACAAGAAGCTGGGAGCGCCTGCCACCATCAGGCAGTTCTTCCCTCTGTTCTTCCTGCTCATCCTCTTCTTCGGAGGCATCGCCAGCTTCTTCTCGCCCTTCGTGCTGAAAGTGTTTACAGCCATCCTGCTGCTCTACCTCTTCATCGGCCTCGTGGTCGGTATGATGGGAGCCATCCGTACCCGCAACTTCGCGGTGATGCCGCTGATGCCATACATCTTCCTGAACATCCACCTGAGCTATGGCTTCGGCTATCTGAGGGGGATTTTCAAGGTGCTGGGGGGCAAGTCATTCAATGTCAAATCAAACAGATAGCCCATGAAGATAACTTTCTCTCCCCCGGATATTACGGAACAAGAGGCCCAGGAGGTCAGCCGTGCGCTGCTCTCGGGCTGGATTACGACCGGGCCGCGGACGAAAGAATTTGAAAAGCAGATAGCCGGCTACTGCCAAACGCAGAAGGTGGTGTGTCAGAGTTCTGCCACCGCCTGTCTGGAATCGATACTCCGCATCTTAGGCATCGGACCTGGTGACGAAGTGATCACCTCGGCCTATACCTATACGGCATCGGCCAGTCCTGTATGCCACGTGGGAGCCAAGCTGGTGCTGATAGACACCCAGCCCGACTCCTACGAGATGGACTATGAGAAGATGGCCGACGCCATCAACGAGCATACGAAGGTGATCATCCCCGTGGACCTGGGCGGCGTGCCCTGCGACTATGCCCGCATCGAGGCCGTCGTGGAGAGCAGACGGTCACTGTTCCGTCCGGCCAACGAACTGCAGGAGGCCATCGGCCACGTCATCGTGGTGGATGATGCCGCACATGCCTTCGGCGCCAAGTGGCACGACCGGATGATCGGCAGCGTGAGCGACTTCACCTCGTTCTCGTTCCACGCCGTGAAGAACTTCACGACGGCAGAGGGCGGTGCGCTGACATGGCGACCCATCAGGGGCATCGACGACGAGTGGCTCTACAATCAGTTCCAGCTGAACTCGCTGCACGGACAGAGCAAGGACGCGCTGGCAAAGACACAGCTCGGCGCCTGGGAGTACGACGTGCTGACACCGGCCTACAAGTGCAATATGACAGACCTCACCGCCGCCATCGGACTGATACAGATGAAGCGCTATCCGCAGATGCTGGCCCGCAGGCGGGAGCTGATAGAGCGCTATGACGAGGCACTGAAAGGCCTCAGCCTGCAGGTGCGCGACCACTATACGGCAGAACACACCTCGTCGGGACACCTCTATCAGGTGAGACTGCTGGGCAAGGACGGTGACTACCGCAATGAGGTGATCACCGAGATGGCGCGTCGCGACATCGCCTGCAATGTGCACTTCAAGCCCCTGCCGATGATGACAGCCTACAAACAGTTAGGCTTCGACATCAACGACTATCCCAATGCCTATAACCAGTTCAAGAACGAAGTGACGCTGCCCTTGCACACAAGGCTGACAGACGAGGAGGCGGAATTCATCCTCAAGAACTTCAGAGACGTCATTGAACATTGAAGATTGAAGATTTGTGATCAGGTTTTTCGACATACTCTTCTCCGCGACTGGACTGATAGTCCTCTCACCCCTGTTCCTTATTTTCTGGCTGTTGATCAGGCTGGGAAGCAAGGGACCAGGCTTCTTCGTACAGGAACGCATCGGACTGGGCGGCAAGCCCTTCGGACTCTACAAGTTCCGTTCGATGCGCACCGACTCTGAGAACGAGAGCCTCATAACCATCGGCACAGACGACCACCGCATCACACGCATCGGGCACTTCATCCGCAAATACAAGCTCGACGAGCTGCCACAGCTGTGGAATGTGCTGAAGGGCGACATGAGTCTCGTGGGGCCCAGGCCTGAGGTGAGGAAATACGTGGAGATGTACACCCCTGAGCAGCGGAAGGTGCTCGACGTGAAGCCAGGCATCACCGACTATGCCTCGATAGAGTATGTGAACGAGAACGAACTGCTGGGCAATGCCGAGGATCCAGACCGCGTGTATGTGGAGCAGGTGATGCCCAACAAGCTGAAGCTGAACATGAAATACATCCAGAACAAGAGTCTGGGCGAATACTTCAGGATCATCTTCCTGACGCTGAAGAGCATCGCCAGCATCAGCAGCTTCAACAAGCTCGTCAACTGGTACTTCAACCGTAAGTCGCTGCCCTTCTGGGGAATCTTCCTCATGGACTGCGCCATCGTGTTCCTCGCGTTCCTCTTCGTCTACCAGCAGTTCAACAGCGGCAAGGATACCCTCTACATCATCGAGAAACTGTCGGCCTGCATCCTCGTCTACCTGGTGTTCTTCATCATCGGCTTCCGCATCTTCCGCACCTACAGCGGCATCCTGCGATACTCATCGTTCGTCGACCTGAAGAAGGTGGGCTATGCCACCCTGTTGGGGCTGGTGCTGTCGGAAGCGACGCACTTCGTGCTGTGCTGTCATGAGACGTTCTCATACCTGACAGCCATCCAGATCCTGCTGGCAACGGTGCTCGCCACCTTCCTGCTGTGGCTGGTGCGCATCGGCGTGAAGACCATCTACGACGTGACCATCAAGAGCATCCACTCGAAATATGCCTACATCTATGGTGTGAAGAACGGCGGCATCGCCATCGCCAAGCATATCAGGAACGAGAATCCTGCCAGATTCGACCTGAAGGGCTTCATCTCCGATGACCGCAAGGTGGAGAACAAGATCCTGATGGGCGTCAGGGTGCACAAGCTCGACGCAGAACTGGTGAACACGATGACGGAGGAGGGTATCGAGGCACTCATCGTATCGCCCTACCGTAAAGAGGCCTTCCTGAAGAATGAGGCGCTGATTGACGAACTCATCAAGGCCGGCATCCACATCTATTTCACGCAGGAGGCCCAGGAATGGGACAAGGTGATCGGCGGCGCATCGCCAGAACTGAAGGAGATCAGCATCGAGGACCTGCTGCCTAGAGACGAGATTGTCGTAGACATGAAATCCGTCGGCGAGCGGCTGAAGGACAAGTGTATCATGATCACCGGTTCGGCAGGCAGCATCGGACAGGAAATCGTGCAGCAGATATGCCAGTTCAAGCCAAGGCATCTGATACTGATAGACCAGGCCGAGACGCCCCAGCACGAGATACAGCTGATGATGGCCCAATGGCCTGACATCAAGGCCGAGGTGCTCGTGGCCAGCATCTGCCATCAGAAGCACATGGAGTCGTTGTTCCGTGAGTACAGGCCAGACTACGTGTTCCATGCGGCGGCCTATAAGCACGTGCCCATGCTGGAAGACAATCCCGAGGAGAGTATCTATAATAATATATATGGTACGCGCGTGATAGCAGACCTCGCCGTGAAGTACGGCGTGAAGAAGTTTGTGATGATCTCCACCGACAAGGCCGTGAACCCCTCGAACGTGATGGGCTGCTCGAAGCGCATCTGCGAGATCTACGTACAGAGCCTCGACAAAGCCGTCAAGAGCGGCGAAATCAAAGGTGTGACGCAGTTTGTCACCACCCGCTTCGGCAACGTGCTCGGATCCAACGGCTCGGTCATCCCGCTGTTTAAGGAACAGATCAAGAACGGCGGTCCCGTGACGGTGACCAATCCGGACATCATCCGCTACTTCATGCTGATACCTGAAGCCTGCAAGCTGGTGCTCGAGGCTGGCACGAAGGGCAACGGCGGTGAAATATTCGTCTTCGACATGGGCAAGCCCGTGAAGATCGACGACCTCGCCAAGCGTATGATCCAGCTCAGCGGTGCCAAGGACGTCAGAATAGAATACACGGGCCTGCGACAAGGCGAAAAGCTCTTTGAGGAACTGCTGAACGTGGCAGAGACCACCAAGCCGTCGTTCCACGAGAAGATACGCATCGCCAAAGTCAGGGAATACGACTATGACACTATCTGCCGAGAGATTGACGAACTGGCGACCATCTGCGAAGATTACGACAAGATGGCGACGGTGAGGAAGATGAAGCAGATCGTGCCGGAATTCAAGAGCAACAACTCCATCTACGAAAAACTAGACCAAGCCCAATGAAGAGACTCATAGACCTGCTGGTGGCCATCCTCTGCCTCATCATCTTCTCCCCGCTGCTGCTGATATGCTATCTGGCAGTCAGACTGGAAGACGGCGGTCCTGCCATCTTCAGGCAGGAGCGCATCGGACGGGGTGGCAAACCATTCAACATCTATAAGTTCCGGAGCATGACCATCGACAAGGAACGTGACGAGAATGCCCTCTTCGGACATGAGAGAAGTGCGGACATGACCAGGACGGGACGGTTTCTGCGAGACCACCATCTCGACGAACTGCCGCAGTTGTGGAATGTGGTGAAGGGAGACATGGCCTTCATCGGACCGAGACCTGAGCGGAAATACTACATCGACCAGATTATGCAGCATAATCCCAACTACGAACGGCTCTATGCCCTCCGTCCGGGAGTCACCAGCTACGCTACGCTGCATAACGGCTATACAGACACGATGGAGAAGATGCTCATACGGCTGGAGATGGACCTCTACTACCTGGAGCACCAGTCGTTATGGCTCGATGCCAAGATCCTGATGCAGACGTTTGCCTACATCGTCTTCGGAAAGAAATTCTAATACCTCCGGAAGTGCAGGCGCAGCACGTCGTTGGTCAGTATCATTTCCTTGTCATCCAATTCATCTATATCGAAGGTCTCCTCCAAGTGGAAGATGCCGAAAGGCTTGAGTATTTCCACATCCTCTATCGGCTCATCCGTCTCATAAAGATGGTGGATGACAGGAGACAACAGAGTCAGATGCTTGTCGTCTTTATTAAATCTGAACAGCAATCCCTCTCCCAAGAACGCGCCGGTTTCTGGATAACGGATCTGCAGCAGCTTGCCCTGGACGCCCCAGAACACAAGGGCCTCGCGCGTATCAGCGACACCACCGGTAGACAAAGTGTCCACCTGGTCCATCTGCCAAAAGCCATCCAGTTCCTTGTTGCCCGATGTCTCCAGTTCACAGGAGACAACCAATAGGCAGAGTGTCAGTATAGATAATAGTTTTCTCATTTCTTGTTCTTTTTAATGATGCCATTCCTGGCAATTGTGAATTGCACACCATAGTTATCACCCATCAGCTTTCCAAAGTCCAAACCCAAGGCGCCTCTCACGCTCCACCCCTTCAACTTGGAGGTGTCTGCAAAGGAATAGGCGGCCTCTGCAAGCATGGAGAATGACTTACGGGGATCAAGGTAAGGAGTGTCGTAAGTGCCAAAGCCCTTCACGTAGGTTCCAAGAAAGCGATAATGGAACTGGGGGAAGGGATCGCCACAAAATCCGAGATGGAAAGCCTCGCTACGATTGTTCTTGACTTCAATCGACTGGTCTGTATTATAAAGAGGCGACAGGAACAGAGGATTGCCCATCACCTGGCCCCAATGCTGCCAGCCTGTATAGATGCTGTGGTTATAGAAATTGTCCTGTCCACCTATGTGGTAGGAGACGACCTCGTCGTGGTCGTGGTACACAGGCCCGCTCTGGTATTTGGAATAGAGATACTCAAACAAGATGTTATTGAGCCATGGGGCATCCGCAAAACGGATTTCAAGTCCTAACTGGATATCCTTCAAGGCGTACAGGAAATAGCGACGGTCCTTCTTGACATTCCACTCCGAACCTTCACCATAGCCATTATAATCCATCAGCAGCATGGAGGAATGGTCTTCAAAGAAGTGGTCGGCATAGAAACTGAAGCCCCACTCATCGCAGTCGAAGTTGAAGCGCGCCAGCCAGCTGCCCAGACTGTTTCCAGCACCACCGGTATATTCGTCGTCAACGGTATCTTTTCCACCAGGTATCAATGCCCGCAGCATACCTTTCAGGCCTCCCTCCTGGACAATGACTTCCTCAGGCGTACCATCAGAATGGAAACGATAGGATTTACCTCCGAACTGGGTGGCAAACTCTGCTCCCAGTTCCACAGAGAACAAGACTTTATCGGGATTGCCGATCTTCAGATAACCTGCCTTGGAGTGATAGAGGGCGTCTTCGGTATATTTGTGGCGCTGGCCAGTGAACTCTTTCTGCCATTTGTCGTCGGTGGTCTTGCCATAGGCGAGATGACCCTTGAAGGCCAGCCAGTTCTTTGTATGGGGAATGGTCCAATAGTCGGGCAGGGCGATTCTCACCTGGGGGACAGGACGGGCGTTGATGCCGAAAGTCTGGGCACCGGAACTCAGTTCCTGGTTCTTCAGTTCCAGCGGCTGTTCCTTGGCACCCACGGTCAGTGTTCCCTTGAGCCAGCGTACTTCGGCAAAAGCCTGATGCACGATGAGCGTACTGGTGAATCCTGTTGCCACAGCGACATCGAGGCCATAGCCGATGCCCCATTTCCGGCCATTGTCAAGCGACAAAGGACGTGCGATGGCGCCACGCACATAGCCATTCGTATTCTTCAATGAACTCAGGCCATATCTGTTGGCATTGAGCCACAGGGGGTTATGGTCGCCACCAGAGACGGTAGCCTGCACTTCCGCACGATAGGCGAGGCTGTCGAACAACGAACGTTCCTGTGCCTGCGACGTCAGCAGCGATCCTATTATCAATAAGGTAGAAAATACAATTCTCATATGCTATATAGCTCTTTTGACGGTGCAAAATTACAACAATTATTCCGAATAACCATACAGTTTAGGGATTTTCCCCTGCCCGATTAGGGAAAATCCTTTGTGTATGCTCCGATTTTGTTGTTACTTTGCATCGTGAAAGAGATAAAATGAAGTAAAACCCTTTAAAAGATACGAGTATGAAAAAGATGTTTTTCGCACTGATGATGATGCTGACAGCAACCGTCTCTGCAAACGCAATGAGCTATGAGCAGGCTCGCGAAGAAGCCCTGTTCCTGACCGACAAGATGGCTTATGAGCTGAATCTCACTGACGAACAGTACGAGGCTGCCTATGAGATTAATCTCGACTATCTGATGGGTGTCACCAGCCGTTACGATGTGTACGGAACCTACTGGGAGCGCCGTAATCTCGATCTGAGCTATATCCTGCTCGACTGGCAGTGGAATGCCTTCATAGCAGCATCCTATTTCTATCGTCCGCTGTACTGGGACGCCGGCTACTGGCACTTCGGTATCTATGCCCGTTACCCGCACCGTGACTACTTCTACTTCGGACGTCCTCATTTCTACCACTCCTATCGTGGTGCCCATGCCTGGCACAGAGTGGGCGGACACGGCTACTATCACGGCCACCGTGAGCACTTCCACGCCCCTCACAGAGAGCATATCGGCATGCACGACCGTTGGAACCGTGGTGACTTCCGCGGCAGCCACCGCCACAGCTCCACCCGTGTCACTGCCGGTGACAGAGGCCGCATCGGAAGAGGAACTATCGAACGGAATCCTGGTAGAGACAGGGGTATCGAGCGCAGAGGCAGCTACGAACGTAGAGGTAACATTGAGCGCAGAGGCAGCTACGAGCGCAGGGATCCTTCGAGGTCTATCGACGGCCGCAACTCTCATACGCCTCAGAGGAGCATCGAAAGAGGCTCTCGCGACAACGGCACCTTCAACGGTTCCAGCAACCGCAGCGGGATGAGTTCTCACAGAAGCAGCACGTTCAGCGGCAGCTCCAGCAACCATAGAGGATTCAGTGGCGGTTCCCATAGCAGCGGTTCCCATAGCAGAGGATTCAGCGGTGGCTCTCACAGTCATAGTGGATTCAGTGGTGGTTCCCACAGCGGCGGTTCCCATAGCGGAGGATTCAGCGGCGGCTCTCGCGGCGGTGGTTCCTTCAGCGGAGGCTCACACTTCAGCGGAGGCTCACACGGCGGTGGTTCTCACGGCGGCGGACACAGCGGCGGCGGTGGCGGCAGAATGGGTGGACGCAGATAAATCAGAGCACCAATTCCCTCACTTCTGCATTCGACATCCTCGGAATCTCGCTCATTGATTTCTTAAAATAGACAGCCTGGACAGCTTTATTGATAATGCCATGTCCTACGGCCAGCACCTTCTTTCCCGGATAAGTCTTCTTGACGTAGGCGATGAACTCGCCAGCCCGGGAAAGAAGGTTTTCCAATGTCTCTATGTCGTCAGGCCACACCTCGTTTTTCAGGCTGGGGATATATCTTCCCGTAAAACCGCCCCAGTCACGTTCCCTCAGCAACGGCGTCATGACGACCTCCAGTCCGTGGGGTGCAGCGATGATGGCTGCCGTATCCACAGATCGTTTCAGGTCACTGGCCATCACGATGTCTATATCATAGTCCTTCCATTGTGCGCTGAGTTCCTGGGCCTGGCGCAGACCGTTCTCATTCAGTTCGCCCTGCGTCTGCCCCTGCATGATCTGGTTGGCATTATCCACCGTCTCTCCGTGCCGTGCAAGATATAATATTGTATCCATTCGTATTAATTTGGTGCAAAATTAAAAATAATCTGCGATTATCTGTGTAATCTGTGGCTTTTTTTGTATTTTTGCAGCAAAAATAGAATTTAGACCCATTATGAAGATATTACAGAGTTCATTCTTCCGCGCCATCTGCGCCATCGCAGTAGGTATACTGCTCATTAAGTATCCCGACAATACCGTCACGTGGATAACAGTGGCCATCGGCGTACTGTTCTTCCTCTCAGGCATCATCTCGCTGATTGTGTATATGAATGCCAGAAAGCATGTGTCAGAATATAAGATTACCGATGCCGATGGTAACGTCGTAGCCGGCGAGCCCCCCACCTTCCCCATCGTCGGTGTGGGAAGCATCATCCTCGGCGCCATCCTCGCTCTGACACCCAACATCTTCATCACAGCACTGATGTATATCATCGGCGGCATGCTCATCCTGGGTGCCATCAACCAGTATATGAGCCTGGCGAATGCCCGTAAGTTCGGAAAAATCGGCTTCGGATACTGGATATTCCCCTCTGTCATCCTGCTCACAGGCCTCTACGTGATTATCCGTCCGATGGATCCCGCAAGCATCGCCATGCTGATTCTCGGCTGGTGTACGCTGCTGTATGGCGTAACGGAGATGATCAACTCCATCAAGTTCCACTCTGACAGGCGCAAGTTTGCCAGGGCGCAAGAGATTCAGCAGGCTGAGGAAGTCACGGAAGCAGAGGAGGTACAAGTGGCTGAAGAGATACAAAATGATGAGGAGGCAGGCGACGCCATCCCTAAGGATCACGAGGCCTACCTCCCCAAAACGTCTACTGAGGACTAATCCTCAATACCCTTCATTTCCTCACGAACCTCCTCGGAGAATCCCTGGATATAGGTTCGCAGGATGTCGATACCCCGTTTGTTCTCACGTCCCCAGGGGATGATGAGGTCTGCAAACTTCTTCGTGGGTTCGATGAACTGCTCGTGCATGGGCTTCACATCGTTCTCGTAGTGGCTCAGCACCATCTCGACGGTTCTGCCCCTCTCCACCACATCACGGCGGATGTTTCGGATCAGGCGCACATCGCTGTCAGTATCCACATAAATCTTCAGGTCCATCATGTCGCGCAACTTCTTATGGTGCAGTGTCATGATGCCTTCAAGGATAATCACGGGCTTCGGATCCACATGGATGGTCTCTGGCAGACGGTTTGAGAGCACATACGAATACGTGGGCTGCTCGATGGCCTCGCCGTTCTTCAACTTCTTGATCTGCTCTGTCAGCAACTTCCAGTCGAAAGCATCAGGATGGTCGAAGTTGATGGCTTTGCGCTCCTCATCTGTCAGAGCGGTTGTGTCGTTGTAATAAGAGTCCAACGGGATGACGGCCGCACAGTGAGGCGGCAGTGCCTTGGCAATACGCTTCACGACGGTGGTCTTGCCCGAACCTGAACCGCCTGCGATTCCGATGATAATCATAGTTATTGTACTTTAGTGGGTACAAAGTTACAAAAAACATTGAACATTGAACATTGAAGATGGAACTTTTTGTTGCCTATTAGTTAATAATCCTTAATTGCATACATAAAGTATAAAGTTCAAAGTCCAAAGTTCAAAAAAAAGCAGTACCTTTGCAGCCCGAAGTTAGAATTTGAACATTTTACATTATTAATATTAAACTCAAAATGAAAAAAGGTATTCATCCCGAAAACTATCGCCCCGTCGTGTTTAAGGACATGTCCAACGGCGATATGTTCCTCTCGAAGTCTACAGCAAAGACGAACGATACAGTAGAATTCGAAGGCGAAACTTACCCTGTGGTAAAAGTAGAAATCTCCAGCTCCTCTCACCCGTTCTATACTGGTAAGAGCAAGCTCGTCGACACCGCTGGACGTGTTGATAAGTTCATGAGCCGCTACGGTAAGGCTGCGAAGAAGTAAGAGCAGTTTTTGAGATAAAAAGCCTGCGCTTGGGTAGTTGCATATGCCCAAGCGCACTTTTTTTGCCTAAATATTTGGTGGAAACGCAGAAAAGTCGTAAATTTGTACCCAGAACTTAACATCTTACATATTTTAGACAAAAACATGAGAACAGTTTATGACTTCACTGTCAAGGACAGAAAAGGCAAGGACGTATCCCTGAAGGAATACGCCAACGAGGTGTTGCTGATTGTCAACACAGCAACAAAGTGCGGATTTACGCCGCAATACGACGAGCTGGAAAAGCTCTACGAGAAGTATCACGCCGAAGGCTTCGAGATTCTCGACTTCCCCTGCAACCAGTTCGGACAGCAGGCCCCTGGTACGGACGAGAGCATCCATGAGTTCTGCAAGCTCAACTTCGGCACGGAGTTCCCGCGCTTCAAGAAGATCAAGGTGAACGGAGAAGATGCCGACCCCCTCTACAAGTTCCTGCAGGAGGAGAAGGGCTTCGCCGGCTGGGATATGGAGCACCCCATCGCCCACATCCTCGACGACATGCTCACCAAGGCAGATCCCGACTACAAGCAGAAGACCGACATCAAGTGGAACTTTACCAAGTTCCTCATCAATAAGAAAGGTCAGGTCGTTGCCCGCTTTGAACCCACGGAGAAGATCACCAACATCGAAAAGCAGATTGAAGAACTGTTGAAATAAAGATTGTCGACATCGCGCGTACCTTATTTTAATAGGTATATATCATATGAAAAGGCCCGTTTCACAACGAGCCTTTTCTTTAAATTACTTAAAAAACTAAATTAATCAACCATAAACCTTAACCATTAAAATCTTTATTCTGGTGCAAAAGTACAACCATTTCCGCAAAGCAATGTCGACTTATCGTTATTTGGTGTTTAAAATGCGTGAATTAACGGATTTTCGACATAAAATCACGCATTTCATACTTTTTCGGAGCATAAACAACAAGTTTTTCTGAGATTTATGCGATTTTTCGATAAAAATGACTATTTTTGCACGGAAGTTATTCAACCACTCTAACTCATGACCGCGCGCATACTGTTAGTTCTTGCCGTTCTGGCAATCATCATCGTCATCAGTTTCGTAGGCAGAAACCTCTACTTACGAAGCCTGCGACTGCGCCGTCGTCTCCAGATGAGTAATATTTTCACGAACATCACCCACGAACTACTCACGCCGCTCACAGTCATCTCGGCCTCCGTCGACAAACTCCGCGACGAAGCACCCCAACACTGCCACGACTACGACCTCATGCAACTCAATATCCAGCGCATGGTACGCCTGCTACAGCAGATCCTTGAGACCAACAAGTCGGAGGCTGGACAGCTCAAACTGGTCGTAGCACAGGGAGATGTCATGCGTTACATCCGGGAAACGGCAGAGTGTATTGAACCTCTACTAGTCCGAAAACGTCAGCACTTCACCATCTCCTGCTACCCAGAGAGCATGATGGGCTGGATAGATACCGACAAGCTTGACAAGATCATCTATAACCTCCTCTCTAATGCCGCCAAATACTCCCACGAAGACGGTGAGGTGACGCTAAAGGTTCAGACGAACACGACCTTCGACCATATCCGTATTGAGGTGAGCGACACCGGCGACGGCATCCCGCCAGAGAAAATGAAATACCTATTCCAACGATTCCACGACGGCGAATACCGCAAGCACCATACCATCGGTACGGGCATCGGTCTCAACCTCACCCACGACCTCGTCTACCTGCATCATGGCACCATCCGTTGCGAGAGTGAGGTAGGCAAGGGAACCACCTTCACCGTCGAGTTGCCCATCAACAAGGAGGCTTTTGTCCCTGACCAGATTGACGAGACGCGCACCATCGACTTCAACATCCCCCAAAACGCCATCATCGACGTCCAGGCACTCACGCTTGATACCGAGCCAGAAGAAAGCGATCCGCAGGATCATCCCGACGAGGATATCTATCGTCTGCTCGTTGTCGAAGACAACCTCGAGCTCCTTATGCTCATGCGACAGTTGTTGAAGTCATCCTACCGTGTATATTCTGCAAAGAACGGGCGCGAGGCGCTCGACGTCATCCATCAGAAAGACCTCGACCTCATCATCTCCGACGTGATGATGCCAGAGATGGACGGCTACGAGCTCACGAAAACCGTCAAGGAAGATCCCAACTACAGCCATCTGCCAATCATCCTCCTCACCGCCAAGACACAGGAAGAAGATGAGCAGGAGGCCCTGCTCGCTGGTGCCGACGAGTATCTCACGAAGCCCTTCCGTCTGAGCGACCTCAAACTGCGCATCGACAACATCATCGAGAACCGCAAGCGCATCCAGCGTGAATACCATCTGGAAACAGCCGATGAGGCCCGCCGTATTGTAGCCGCCCCGAAGTCGCCCGACGAGGAATTCCTGAGCCGCGCCCTCGGATGCGTCTACTCCCATCTCGACGATGACACCTACGACCGCGAAGCCCTCGCTGCCGACATGGGTGCCAGCGCGTCGACCATCTACAACAAGCTGCGCTCCATCACGGGCCTGAACGTCTCCGGCTTCATCCGCGACGTCCGTCTGAAAGAAGCCCAACGCCTTGCACAGTCCGACCCCTCCCTCCGTGTCAGCGACCTCGCCTACAAGGTGGGCTTCCGCGATCCACGATACTTCTCCACCTGTTTCAAGAAACAGTTCGGCGTGCAGCCCAAGGAGTTCATGGAGAGCCTGTTTCAAGTGAAGAATTGAGAATTAAAAAATTAAGAGTATATAACAAACTTAACACAAAGAATTATGGCTAAACAAAAGAAATTCATCCTCCAGGAGAGTGAGATTCCAACACAGTGGTACAACATCCAGGCCGACATGCCCAACAAACCCATGCCGCCCATCCATCCTGCAACGAAGCAGCCTTTAGGTGTCGATGACCTCGCCCACATCTTCCCGCGTGAGTGCTGCGTACAGGAACTCGATACTGAGCACCGTTGGATTGACATCCCTGAGGATGTGCTCGAGAAGTACAAGTACTATCGTTCCACCCCGTTGGTGCGCGCCTATGCACTCGAAGAGGCCCTCGGCACACCAGCACACATCTATTTCAAGAACGAGTCGACCAATCCCTTAGGCTCTCATAAGATCAACTCCGCCCTGCCTCAGTGCTACTATGCCAAGCAGGAAGGCACGACGAACGTCACCACTGAGACGGGTGCCGGACAGTGGGGTGCTGCCCTCTCGTATGCAGCCAAGATCTACGGCCTCGACTGCGCTGTCTATCAGGTAAAGATCACCATGCAGCAGAAGCCCTACCGCTCCAGCATTATGCGCACCTTCGGAGCCGTTGTCGAAGGTTCTCCCTCGATGTCCACCCGTGCTGGTAAGGACATCCTGACGAAGGATCCCACCCACTCTGGTTCTCTCGGCACCGCCATCTCCGAGGCTGTCGAGCTCGCCACGACGACACCTAATTGTAAATATACGCTGGGTTCTGTGCTCAACCACGTAGGCCTCCACCAGACCATCATCGGCCTCGAGGCTGAAAAGCAGATGGAGATGGCAGGTGAATATCCCGACATCGTCATCGGTTGCTTCGGTGGCGGTTCCAACTTCGGCGGTATCTCCTTCCCCTTCATGCGTCACAACCTGCTCGACGGCAAGACCACCGAGTTCATCGCTGCCGAGCCAGACAGCTGTCCGAAGCTCACCCGCGGCCAGTTCCGCTACGACTTCGGCGACGAGGCAGGCTACACCCCGCTGCTGCCGATGTACACACTGGGCCACAACTTCAAGCCTTCCAACATCCACGCCGGCGGTCTGCGCTACCACGGTGCCGGCATGATCATCAGCCAGCTCATCAAGGACGGTCTGATGCACGGTGTCGACATCCCACAGCTCGAGACCTTCGAGGCCGGCATGCTCTTCGCCCGTACCGAGGGCATCATCCCTGCTCCTGAAAGCACCCATGCCATCGCCGCCACCATCCGCGAGGCCATGAAGTGCAAGGAAACTGGCGAGGAGAAGGTCATCCTCTTCAACCTCTCTGGTCACGGACTCATCGACATGCCGTCATACGAGGCTTACATCAAGGGAGACCTGCAGAACTACACTGTCACCGACGAGATGATCGCCGCAAACCTTGCTGAACTCGACAAGCAATAATCAAGGAGCCACAGATTACACTGATTCTCATAGATAAAGAGATTCAGTGTAATCTGTGGCTTTCTTTATTTCTTTTTGCGGAATTCGTCTAACTGTTTGAAGCAGTGGCGGTCGATGATCGCCTCCAGTTCACGGTCAGGATTGTTGCGGATGCCGCATTTGTAGTCTAACACCATCATCTCACCATTCTTAGCGGTATACGGTTTCCACGCAGGCAGGCCCTCGATGTTCGGATTGCCGTTATGGGCGAACTGTGCCCACACGCTGCTCATCGTGTCTGCCAATTTCAAGTCCTCTGCCGTTGGCTGTGGCAGTTCGTTGGGCGAATGGTGCAGCGTATTGAAACAGAACTTCAGCTCATGCCCGTGTACAGACCCCTTGTTCACTGGCGAACGCCAGGTGAACATATACATATAGAGGGGCGTCTTGAGGGTTGAAGTTCTCTCATCGGCGGTGATGATTGTCTTCGGACGGAACAGCCAGTCGATGCTCACCAGATCCTGCGGCACAAACTGCGGATAGGCCTTAGCAAAACCTTTCACATACGCCTCCGTCTCGTCGCCGAAAGTCTTCTTTAACTGTTCCTTCGCCTGCTCCAGCGTCATATCCTTGTCATACTGCAACCGCTGCAACTCGTTGAACGTCGTACCCATCAGCACGGGCATCTCATCCGACAGCTTCGCAAACGCAGGCTGGAACGGCTGTTGCAACAGCACCTCGCCATCAGGTGTAGGTCCGAAGCCCCACATCATCGGCGTGCCGGGCTTTCGTGTGCCGATGCTCGAGGCCATCGCCCGTTGTCCTGCGTCGTACAGCTGCTGATAGGGGATATCCTTGATTTTGTCCACATCCTTCTCGCTGATGCCCAGTTCTTTCAGCACGTCCCTGCCCAACTGCTGCGTCATTTCGTGATTGTTCACGTTCAGGATGGTGCCGCTCATGATGATCGCCTTGTGAAAGAGCCCTTTCGCCTTTGGCATGCACATCAGCGTGCCCACCTTGCCACCGCCACCAGACTCACCGAAGACGGTCACATTCGTCGGATCACCGCCAAACTGCGAGATGTTGTCACGGATCCACTCCAAAGCCTGCACCACGTCGAGCATGCCCACGTTGCCGGAATACCTATACTTCTCCGACACTGCCGAGAGATCCAGAAATCCGAGTATATTCAGACGGTGGTTGATGCTCACCACGACCACGTCCTTATGGGCGAGCCGCATGCCGGGATTCCAGGCCGACGTGCCCGAGTCGAAGCCCCCGCCGTGCAGCCAAAGCATCACAGGCTTCTTCGCTTTCAGGTCGGTGGTCCACACGTTCAGCACACACGAGTTCTTCTCCGACATCTCGTCCTCGCTCAACTGCCGGCCCCATGTCTGCTGCATCACCTGCGGTCCCCAGTGGTCACAGGCCCTCACGCCCTCCCACCTGTCCACAGGCAGCGGCGGCATACACCGTTCCACCTTGGCGTAGGGGATGCCGAGATAGGCCATCGACCCCTCCTGCATGATACCGCTTACGTCTCCTGACACCGTACTCACAACTGGTGCCAGGCACGGCTTAGGGCCCACGATATCCCTCACCTGCTTGGCCAGTGCCTCCGAAGGCACCGCCTCACCCTCGTATGGCATCAGATACCAGCGCACCGTCCAACTTAGCGACTCCTTCGGATGTAACATCTGATACGCGCCCTGGCTCTCCAACTCGATATGCGCCTTGCCACGGTTGACGTACACCTGCACCTCTGCCTCGTCGGGAGCTGGCTGTTCAGGCGTCAGGTCGTCGAAGCGCTTCACTAACAGCAGACCTCGCGAACAATATGCCAGCCAGCCTTTGCCGTCGGCATTCACCTTGCGGTTCTCGTTCCGCTCGTCTGTATGGTACCACGCCAGCCCGTACTCTGCCTTGAAATCCATCAGTCCAGCCGGCCAGATGCCGCCCACGGGGGCATCGAAGAAGATCAGGCCGCCCTCGTTCTCCACACGCGTGATCTCCCAAGGCGCCACCTTCCTTGGCTCGCTGCCCTCGTTGGTGATGGTATAGGTCACGACGATCGCCCCGTCCTTCTCGTCGGCGGTGAACGTCTTCCCTACCCTGCACTTCAGCCGCTCCGACACCTCGCTAGTCATGCTCAGCGTTCCGACTTCCTGCTCCACCATGTAAGGCATTTTGTCAAACTCCTTTACCGGGGGCCAGTTCCACTCCTTCTGCGGACTGGTCCAAAACGTGCTGCCGAAGGCTTCCGGCCATCTCAGCTGCGAGAGCATCTCGCGGTCATCATACTTCAACGACAGGATCTTTCCGCCCTTGGCGGCGTCGATCTCCATCTCCACGTGGCCGCACGACAGGAGGTACCTGCCCTCTGCGCCCATTTCTCCCTTCGCCAGTGTTGCCTGTGCCGACACCGTCAGCCCTCCCATGGCTACTGCCATCAGAATTGTTGTGAGTAGTCTCTTCATAAATAATCTTTGTCTATTGATAACATTTGATTTCCTGTTCACCACGCATAGCCCTGAGCACGTTCATGGCCAGCGCCGTCAGTTCGTCCTCGCCGGGATAGACAAATACGGGGGCAAGGTAGCTCAGTCTGCGTCGCAGTCCTTCGGTGACATATTGGCTGTGGGCGATGGCGCCGGTGAGGATGACGGCATCCACATGTCCGTTGGTAGCCGGAGCCAGCGAAGCCATCCAGCGTGCCGTGCTGTATATCATGGCGTCGAGCACCAACCTGGCTTTCTCGTCGCCCTCAGCGATTCGCCGCTCCACCTCCCTCACGTCGTTGGTACCCAGATGAGCCGTCAGTCCGCTGTGACCGTTGATCTTACGCAGCATCTCGGCCTCGGTGTACTGTCCGCTGTAGCACAGCTTTACCAAACCAGCTGTCGGCAGCATGCCTGCCCGTGACGGCGAGAAAGGCCCGTCGCCGCTCAGTGCGTCGCTGCACTCTATGGCGCGCCCGTGGTGGTGCATGGCGAAAGAGATGCCGCTGCCCATGTGACAGACGATCAGATCCTGCTCCTCGTACTTCACGCCGTGCTCGCGACAGTAGCGCTTAGCAATCTCGCGCTGGTTCAGGGCGTGCCAGATCGTCTGATGGGGCAGTTCTGGCAGACCTGTGATACGCGCCACGTCGTCGAGTTCATCCACGACTCCCGGATCAACGGTGAAAGCACGGCAACCCTTGATCTCGCGGGCGATGCTCAGCGCTATCAGCGAACCCAGGTTACAGGCATGGTGCAGCCGCGGGTGGCGCGTGTCCTCAATCACCTTGTCGTTCAGTTCGTACACACCGCTTTCGATAGGCTTCACCAGACCACCACGACCCACGACCACGTCGAAGTCCATCGTGTAGCCCTGGCGCTGGATTTCCTCCAAGACCTTTTCCTTGCGATAGTCAAACTCGTCCATGATAAAAGGATAGCGACACAGCTCCTCGAACGGATGGTTCAGAGTGGCGTGCATCAGCAACTCCTCGTCTTGGAAGATTCCCACCTTCGTCGAGATCATTCCCGGATTAATAGCCAATATTCTCATCGTAGTAATCGTTTTAACAGTCTATTTCTTGTCTTTGCCGTGCACACTTTTCACCTTCATGCCCAGTTTGCCAGGCAGGATGGCGTTAAACAAGACACCCACGATGGCTGCGAGAGCCAGGCCTGAGAAATGGATGGGACCAATGCTCACATTATCGTCAGCACCATATTTCACGCCGATGGCAATCACCAGGATCGAGGCCGCCACAAAGACATTACGCGAGGAATTGAGGTCGACGCTGTCCTCCACCAGATTGCGCACACCGACGGCAGAGATCATGCCGTAGAGGATCAGGCTCACACCGCCAATGGTAGCAGCGGGCATCAGGCCGATGAGACAAGCGAACTTAGGACAGAACGACAGCAAGATGGCGAAGCAGGCAGCCAGACGGATGACTGCGGGATCGAACACCTTCGTGAGGTTCAGCACGCCAGTATTTTCGCCGTATGTGGTGTTGGCGGGGGCGCCGAAGAGTGAAGCCAACGCCGTAGCCAGTCCGTCGCCCATCAGCGTACGGTGCAGACCGGGTTCCTTCAGGAAGTCCTTTCCCACAGTGGAGGAAATGGCACACATATCGCCGATATGTTCCATGATAGTAGCAATGGCTATCGGAACAATGGCGATGATAGTAGAGATGAGGAAGGTAGTGTCCATATTGTCAAACACAGCCAGCACGGTCTGATCCCGACTGAAAGGCAGGCCGATCCAAGCAGCATCGCTCACTGCCGAGAAGTCCACCTCACCTAAAACTGCTGCCAACGTATAACTGACCAGCACGCCCAACAGGATGGGAATAATCCTAATAATACCCTTGCCCCACACACTAGTAGAGATGACCGTCGCAACAGCAACAAGTGCCAGCAGCCAGTTGGTAGTACAGTTCTGGACGGCACTGCCTGAGAGCACTAGACCGATGGAGATAATCATCGGTCCCGTCACCAACGGGGGAAAGTATTGCAGAATCTTCTCCAGACCGAAAGACTTGATGAGACCAGCCATCACGAAATAACAGAGTCCGGCGAAGAATACGCCCACACAGGCATAGTCCAAAGCCAGCGTTTCAGTCATTCCCTGCTCTACGCCCAAAGCTTTCACAGACATATAGCCCCCCAGGAAAGCAAACGAGGAGCCGAGGAATGCAGGCACCTGTAACTTGCTGACGAAGTGGAAAACCAATGTGCCGATACCTGCAAACAGCAGGGTTGACGACACGGAGAGCCCTGTCAGCACAGGTACCAAAACGGTGGCACCGAACATGGCAAATAAATGTTGGACACCTAAGATAATGTACTTGGGCATACCCAATTTCCTGGCATCGGTGATGCCTTCTTTCGGAGTGATGTTCATATTCTATAATGGTTAGTTTTGTTGCAATAGGGCTTCGATTTCGTAATCCGTGGCAAAGATAGTCATTTTGTTCGAAAAATACAAATAAACCAGTCATTTTTTTGCGCTTAGTACCTATGAACCGATAGCGATGCTAGTTTTAGGCATAAAAAAGTGGCTCGCTTGAATTTGCGAGCCACTTGCTTTCTGTGCGCTTATGCGATGTCGATCTGGCGGGAGACCTTGACCTTCTCTTCGACAATCTTGGGGAGTTCGACGGTGAGTACACCGTGCTCAACCTTGGCGGAGATGGCGTCGCGCTTCACGTCGTCAGGCAGGATGAGAGTCTGCTCATACTTTGAGTAAGAGAACTCACGGCGCAGGTAGCGGGTGTTCTTGTCCTCATCCTTTTTCTCGGCCTTGCTCTCCATCTTCACAACGAGGTTGCCTTCGTCGTTGATGTGCACATTGAAATCCTCCTTCTTCATGCCCGGAGCGGCGAGCTCTACGATGTAGGCTTTGTCGCTTTCTTTCACATTGATGGCAGGTGCAGTGCAGTTAACCTTCGGCAGATAGTCTGTATCAAACAGATCGTTGAATACTGCAGGAATCCAGTTGTTTGTTCTCATCATTGGCATCATAATCTTTACCTCCTAATTATATTTTTAAAAGTTACACATGTTGACTATTTTCGTGATCGTCTTGCGACGGTCACTGAATAAGAGGCAAGAAGCGTGCCAAAGACTACAGGCGGATCAGACCACCCCTACCCCTCCTACTCAGGAGGGGAAAAAGAATGCTTGGAGGCGAAGAACAATGTCAGGATGACAGAATTTTGCGACAGATTGTCAGAGCCTCGCCTACAGATGGAACGTCGGCGATGATGACGGAACGCTTGCCAGCGGTCTCGTGGAAGTTGCAGCGGCGGGGATTGTGACCCACATAGTCGAGGATGCGCCCGAAGGCCTCGCTCTGGAAGTAGGGGCTATCTGGATTGGAGACAAAGTAGAGGTACATCTTCGCCTGCTTGAGGAGTATCTTCTCGATACCGAGCTGCTTGCCGCAAACGCGCAAGGGAACGACACGGATGAGTTCTTCGGCAACATCGGGAATGGCGCCGAAACGGTCTGTGAGGCGGCTGCGGTAGGCCTTGAGGTCATCGTCGAGGTGCTGGCTGTTGGCGAGGTTGTCGAGTTCGCGGTAGAGCAGCATGCGCTCCGAATCGCTGGGGACGTAAAGATCGGGGAAGTACATCTCGAGGTCGGACTCAAGGGTGCAGTCGTCAACAAACCCACCCCCTACCCCTCCCCAAGGGAGGGTGGACTGATTTGTTTTGCCAACAGAAAGAGCTGCAGAAGAGGTATTTAAGCTCCCCTCCCTTGGGGAGGGGCTGGGGGTGGGTTGTTCATTCCTCAGTTCCGCCATGGCCTGGTTGAGGATCTTCTGATAGGTCTCGTAGCCGAGGTCGGAGATGAAGCCAGACTGCTCGGAGCCGAGGAGGTTGCCGGCACCGCGGATGTCGAGATCCTGCATGGCAATGTTGATGCCTGAGCCGAGGTCGGAAAAGTTCTCGAGGGCTTCGAGGCGACGGCGCGACTCGGGATTGAGGGCGGCGAGCGGCGGTGCGAGCAGATAGCAGAAAGCCTTGCGGTTGCCTCGTCCCACACGTCCACGCATCTGGTGGAGGTCGGAGAGACCGAAGTTGTGTGCACCGTTGATGATGATGGTGTTGGCATTGGGGATGTCGATGCCGTTCTCGACAATGGTGGTGGAGAGCAGCACATCGTAGTCGTAGTTGGAGAAGTCAAGCACAATCTGTTCGAGTTGTTCGGGCTTCATCTGTCCGTGGCCGATGGCGACGCGGGCGTCAGGGATGTACTTGTGAATCATCTCCGCGATATGGGTGAGGTCGGAGATGCGGTTGTTAACGAAATAGACCTGTCCGTTGCGCGACATCTCGAAGTTGATGGCATCAGTGATAATCTCCGCGCCGAAGGTATGTATCTCCGTCTGGATGGGATAGCGGTTAGGCGGCGGAGTCTGGATGACGCTGAGGTCGCGGGCACCGACGAGCGAGAACTGGAGGGTACGCGGGATGGGCGTGGCAGACATCGTGAGGGTGTCGACGTTGGATTTCAGCTGGCGCAGCTTCTCCTTGGTGGAGACACCGAACTTCTGTTCCTCGTCAATGATGAGCAGTCCGAGATCCTTGAACTTCACCGACTTGCCGATGAGCTTATGCGTACCTATTATTATATCTATCTTACCGTCGGCGAGGTCTTTCAACAGGGCGGTGGTCTGCTTGGCGCTGCGGGCACGGGTGAGATAGTCGACACGAACAGGCATGTCCTTCAGGCGCGAGGAGAAGGTGCGGTAGTGCTGGTAGGCCAGGACGGTGGTGGGCACGAGGACGGCCACCTGCTTGCCGTCGGTGGCAGCCTTGAAAGCGGCGCGCACGGCAACCTCGGTCTTGCCGAAGCCCACGTCTCCACAGACGAGACGGTCCATCGGACGGGCCCTCTCCATATCGGCCTTCACGTCCTGCGTGGCCTTGAGCTGGTCGGGGGTGTCTTCGTAGAGGAAGCTGGCCTCGAGCTCGTGCTGCATGTAGGTGTCGGCACTGAAGGCAAAGCCTTTCTCACGGCGGCGCTTGGCATAAAGCTTGATCAGGTCGCGCGCGATATCCTTGATGTGTTTCTTCGTGCGCTCCTTGAGACGCTCCCACTGGCCTGTGCCGAGGGTGGAGAGACGGGGCGGCTCGCCGTTGTCCTGCGACTTGTATTTCGACACTTTATAAAGGGAATGGATCGAGACGTAGATGCTGTCGCCATTCTGGTAGATGATCTTGATCATCTCCTGGAAAGCGCCCTCCTGTACTTCCCCCGTCGGAGAGGAAATGGGCATTCGCACCAAACCTCCGAACTTACCCACGCCGTGGTCGACATGGACCACGAAGTCGCCGATCTCGAACTGCTGGATTTCCTTAAGCGTGAGGGCCATCTTTCCACTGCGGGCCTTGTCGCTGCGGAGGTTGTATTTGTGGAAGCGGTCGAATATCTGGTGGTCGGTGAAGACACAGATGCGGAGGTCGCGGTCGATGAATCCCTCGTGAAGCGTCTTGTCGACGGGATTGAAGGAGATATTGGCAGAATCGGCCAATATATCCTTCAGGCGTTCGTTTTGCTTCTGACTGTCGGCACAGATGTATATCTTGTAGCCCTGCGACAGATAGTCGGCGAAGGTCTGCTGGAGCAGGTCGAAGTTCTTGTGGAACAAAGGCTGCGCAGAGACGTGGAAGTTGACAGTTGACAGTTCTTGCGTCCCTTTGGAAGGGCGGTGACCAAATTCGATACGACGGAAGTTGAGGGCGTCGGAGAGGAACTGAGAGCCTTGTGTAAGCTGGAGTTCACGACGTAGCTGGCGCTCAATGTCGCGCTGTTCCATCTCCGTGGCGGTCTCGAGCTGTTCGCGCTTGGCCTGGGCAGAGAAGCCTTCCTGGTAGGTGCGGTCAATGGCGTCGTGGACATAGAGGAAGTCTTTCGTCACGAGGAGCACATCATGAGGTATGAAAGAGAGGAACGGCACCTTCTCGTCAGCCGTCACCGTGAGCTCCGGCACGATCTCTATTTGGTCGCGCTGTTCGCGTGACAACTGATTCTCCACTTCAAAGGTACGGATGGAGTCAATGTCGTCGCCAAAGAAGTCGACACGATAGGGGTATTCGCAACTGAAGGAGTAGACATCAAGAATGGAGCCGCGCAGGGCAAACTGTCCAGGTTCGTAGACGTAATCCACCTCGCGGAAACCGAACTCGCGGAGGGTCTTCTCGATATCAGCAACGGCAATGGTCTGGTCCTTGGTGAGAACGAGGGTGCGGGAGTCGAGGTTTTTCTTCGACACGACGAGCTCTGCGATGGCCTCGGGATACGTCACGACATACAAAGAATTCTCCATCCTCGAAAAACTCGCAAGCACTTCAGTACGGAGGATCTCTGAGGCAGGATCACGCTGGGCGTACTTCACGGCACGACGGTAGCTGGAGGGGAAGAAGAGCACATCGCTGGTGCCCATGAGCTGGGTGAGGTCGTGGTAGAAGTAGCCTGCCTCCTCAGCATCCTGCAGCACGAAGAGCATGCGACGGGGACACTTCTCGGCGAGACTGGCGAAAAGCATCGGCGCGGAAGAGGCCAACAGACCTTCGAGGAAAATCGTGTTTCTTGACGATTTTCCCAGTTCGCTGGCGAGTGCCTTCAGCTGAGGCAGACGGGCATATTGATGCGTTAACTCCTGTATATTCATCGCGAATTGTCTGCAAAAGTAATAAAAAAAAGCCATAGATTACACAGATTTACATTGATTTAATGATTTTTTCTTGAAATCTGTGCAATCTGTGGTCAAAAATTCGTAACTTTGCACCATCAAAACATTAAATGATGCACCAGAGCGACAGTATTGTCATCATCCCGACGTATAACGAGAAGGAGAATATCGAGAAGATCATTCGTGCGGTATTCGCCTTAGACAAGTGTTTCCACATTCTCGTGATCGACGACGGCTCGCCAGACGGAACGGCAGCCATCGTCAGGGGGCTGATGGCGATGGAGTTCGGCGACCGTCTGTTCATCATTGAGCGCAGCGGGAAGTTGGGATTGGGCACGGCCTACATCACAGGCTTCAAGTGGGCGCTGGAACACGACTATGCGTACATCTTCGAGATGGATGCGGACTTCAGCCACGATCCGAAGGACCTGCCCAGATTGTATGCTGCCTGTCATGATGAGGGCCACGATGTGTCTATCGGCAGTCGTTACGTGAGTGGCGTGAACGTGGTGAACTGGCCCGTAGGTCGTGTACTGATGAGCTATTTCGCCTCGAAATACGTCAGGATCGTCACGGGCTTCAAGGTGCACGACACGACGGCGGGCTTCGTCTGCTACAAGCGTCGCGTGCTCAAGACCATCGAGTTGGACAAAATCCGTTTCAAGGGCTATGCCTTCCAGATAGAGATGAAATACACTGCTCATAAGATCGGCTTCAAGATTAAGGAGGTGAGCGTGATCTTCGTGAACCGCAAGGAGGGCGTGAGTAAGATGTCAGGCGGCATCTTCGGCGAGGCGTTCTTCGGCGTGATGAAGCTCAGATGGGACGGATGGACGCGGAAATATCCGAAGATTAAAGATTGATATGATAAAGTTTTTGTATATAATATATCAGATTTTTGTGGGACTGCCGGTGGTGGTGATTATGACGATCATCACAGCCCTTGAAGTTGGTATCGGCACAACCATCGGCAACGGCCACTTCTGGGGTTACTATCCAGGAAGGTGGTGGGCAAAGATCATCCTCTGGACGCTGCTCATACCCGTGAAAGTGGAAGGTCGCGAGAAACTGGAGAAAGGCCGCAGCTACGTGTTCGTGGCGAACCATCAGGGCATCTTCGACATCTTCCTGATCTACGGTCATCTGGGGCGTAACTTCAAGTGGATGATGAAGCACCAGCTAGGCCGGATTCCCTTCATCGGCTATGCTTGCAGGAAGTCGCACCAGATCTTCGTCGACAAGAGCGGTCCCAAGAAAATCAAGAAGACCTACGACACGGCCCGCGACATTCTGCAGGAGGGTTACAGCGTGACGGTGTTCCCTGAGGGGGCCCGTTCGTTTACGGGTCACATGGGAATCTTCCGCAAGGGGGCGTTCGCACTGGCAGACGAGCTGCAGTTGTCTGTGGTGCCAATGACCATCAACGGTTCGTTCGACATCCTGCCGCGCACCCGCGGATTCATCAACCTAATCGACTGGCATCCGCTCCGTCTGACCATCCACGAGCCCATCCATCCCATCGGCAAAGGGCCTGAAAACGTGGAGAACAGCCGCCAAAAGGCATACGATGCTATCATGGGCGGCCTTGAAGAGAAATACCAAGGATACATTGAGAATCCGGACCAATAGGATTTACATTTGATATGATTGCAAGGGCTCCATACCTATTTCTTTTGTTGATACTGATTCCAGATCTGTATTTCGACCTGCACTACTGGCGTCATAAGTATAGTGGCTGGCAAAGGCTGCTGCGCTGGCTCCCATCCTTCGCCCTGGTGGTTTATACCATTAAACTGACCTACGAGAAGAACTTCATTCCCGATAATCCTAACATCCTATGGATCTACCTGCTGCTGCTCGGAATGATAGCCGTGCCCAAGGCGGTGTATATGCTGTGTTCCGTCGTCGGACTGGGATTCTGCAAGTTGTTCCATAGTCACAAAAACATCGGCAATCTCGTGGGCATCCTCTGTGTGCCCGTTATCTGGTATATCCTGTTCTACGGATCGTTCATCGGCTTCAACAAGTTGGAGGTGAACCGTCAGACCTACGTCTCGGAAGACCTGCCACAGGCCTTCGACGGCTACAAGGTCGTCATCCTCTCCGACGCCCATGTCGGCTCGTATACCGATCGTAACGAGTACGTCCTGAAACAGGCCGTCGACAGCATCAACGCCCAGAAGCCGGACATCATCGTGTTCTTGGGCGACATCCAGAACACCGAGCCCAAGGACATTTATCGCCACATGGACGTGCTGAGCAGCCTGAAGGCGAAAGACGGCATCTACACCGTTCTCGGCAATCACGACTATGGCGACTATATCTGCGGCAACACGGCCAGGAAGGTGGCAAACTGGAGGGAGACCATGAGTCTGGAGCGGCAGATGGGCTGGACGCTGCTGATGAACGAGCATCGCTACATCGACCGCGACAAGAAGTCGAGCATCATCATCGCTGGTATGGAGAACGACGGCGACGGCATCAGATTCCCACAGAAAGGTGATATCAAGAAGACGCTGAAAGGTGTGAACGAAGACGCGTTCGTCCTTATGCTCGAACACGATCCCTCCTCTTGGCGACGTAAGATCATCCCTGACGGCCGCGCCCAACTCACTCTCAGCGGCCACACCCACAAAATGCAGTTTGCACTCTTCGGCTGGAGTCCGATGGCTCTCTTAGGCAGGGAGTTCAACGACTGGTACACCGAAGGCTCGCAGTCTCTCTTCGTCACCGCAGGCCTCGGCGGACTCATCCCCTTCCGCTTCGGCGCCACAGGCGAGATCGTCGTGCTGACACTGAAAAAGGGTTAGAGATTTCCTGCTAAGAATTTCCGGCATAGTTCAAGGGGAAGGCAACGACGGTGGGCGTAGTCACGGAGTTGGTCTTCGCCGATCTTTCCAATGGAGAAATAACGGGCCTCTGGATGGGCAAGCATCAGGCCTGAGACACTGGCGTGGGGCTTCATCGCACCACTCTCCGTGAGACGGATACCGATCTGCTTCATGTCCAAGAGGTCGTCGATGATGAAGTTCAGACTGGTGTCTGGCAGTGAGGGATAACCCACGGCAGGACGGATGCCCTGGAACTTCTCCACAAGCATATCAGGGATGGAGAGGTCTTCATCCTTCGCATAACCCCAGTATTCCTTCCTTACCTGTTCGTGCATACGTTCTGCCGCTGCCTCAGCAAGACGGTCGGCAAGGAGTTGGGTCATCATTTTTCGGTAGGGGTCGTCGTCGAAGTCCGTTTCGAGACCGAGGGAGACAGAAGTGGAGAAGACCCCGATCTTTGAGGAGTCAGAAGTCAGAAGACTGGAGTCTGTAGAAATTTTATGAGGCGAGATGAAGTCTGAAAGACAGAGATAAGGAGGATTACCCTGCTGCTGGCGCAGACAAGGTATCCTACAGACTCCTGATTCCTGACTCCTGCCCCCTGTTTCCTGACTCCTGACTCCTTTACATACCACGATATCATCCCCATCACCATGTGCTTCGAAGAGCTCAAACAGCCCATAGGCGTGGTATTTCCCTTCCAATTGTTTCAGAAAGGCCTCTGCTTCCTGGCGCAGACGGTCTTTCTCCGACTGTTCCTTCACCTGCCAGGCAAAGAAGAAGTAGGGCCAGTTGATATAGGGTATCAACTCAGAGATATCGTACGATAATATCATCATGGACAATGGAGAATGGATAATGGAAAATTATCGGAAGGCGACGGGCTGACCGATGTATGAGGCGTCTACCCTACCCTGATGGTAAACGGTTTGTCCGTTGCAGAGGGTGCGTTCGATGCGCCAGAGGTACATATGTCCCTCCATCGGACTCCAGCCACAACGGCTCTGGATGAGGTCGTGCGTCACCGTCCAGCCTGTGTTGGGACGTACGAGGACGATGTCTGCCTGATACCCCTCACGGAGGAACCCACGCTGGCGCACCTCAAAGAGACGCGCTGGATTATGGCACATCAGTTCGACGAGACGTTCCAAAGACAGCACCCCCTGGTCTACGAGTTCGAGCATCGTGACGAGTGAGAACTGAATCATCGGCATACCACTGGCAGCACGTGCGCAGCCACCTTCCTTCTGAGACAGCAGGTGTGGGGCGTGGTCAGTGCCGATGACGGCGATTCGCCCGTCGTTGAGTGCCTCACGCAGGGCATCACGATCGTGCTCCGTCTTGACGGCAGGATTGCACTTGATGCGGGTGCCCAGAGCGGTATAGTCGCGATCGCAGAAATAAAGATGGGAGACGGTGGCCTCAGCGGTTAACCCACCCCCGGGGGTGGGTATTAATTCCAATTCCTTGGCAGTAGTGAGATGGGCGATGTGGAGGCGGGCGTGGTGCTTGGTGGCGAGTTCGACGGCGAGACGGGTGCTCTCGTAGCAGGCTTCCTCACTGCGGATCTCAGGATGATGCGTCACTTTCGGATCGTCGCCATACTTCGCCTTGGCCTCAGCCATGTTGCGATTGATGATGTCCGTATCCTCACAGTGAGTCATGATGATCATGGGCGCTGTGGCAAAGATACGGTCCAGTGCCTCACGACGGTCTACGAGCATATTGCCCGTCGAGGAACCCATGAAGAGCTTGATGCCTGGGATGCGATGGGGATCGAGCAAGGGGAAAAGATTCGCATTATCGTTCGTGGCGCCGAAGAAGAAACTGTAGTTCACGTGGCTCTTCTGTGCAGCGAGAGCGAACTTCTCTTCCAGAGCCTCCAGCGTCGTGGTCTGCGGCACCGTATTGGGCATATCGAAATAGGTGGTGACGCCCCCAGCGGCTGCCGCACGGCTCTCTGTGTCGATATCCGCCTTCTCCGTCAGCCCTGGCTCACGGAAATGCACGTGGTCGTCGATAATGCCTGGAAGCACAAAACAGCCCGAGGCGTCGATGACTTCATCATAAGACGCCTCGGGTATCTGGTTACCTTCTATAATCTGAGTGATTTTCTCGTCCTCAATGACCAGCGAGCCATTGAATGTCCTGCCTTCGTTGACAAGCGTTCCCCCTTTTACCAGCGTCCTCATTTCTGCGGAAGGCTGAGTGAGGGCAGCTGCAAGGAGTCAGGCATGGTATCCGGCTTCGTCTCCGTCGGCTGCTGGGCAGGAGCCTGCACCTGCGTCACATCGTCTGCAAGACCGTTCTGACGGGCCTGGATCTCATTGGCCGTGCGATAGTACTCCTTCACGTATGAATCTTCCTTGAACTTCTTCGTGGCCTTGCTCATGATATCCTCAATCTGCGGGGTGAGCACAGGATAGGGATAGCCGCTGGTCATCATCATGAAGACGCCAGGCCCCAGCACGTTGTCGAAGTTCTCGACGATGAAGTTCGTCACCAGCGAGTCTTCCTGCTGTGCCAGACGGGCTGCCTCCACAGAGAGCTGACGGTTGATGATGTCCTCGTCGATACCCTCGAGCAGCATCTGACTCTGCTTGTGGGAGAGTTCGTTCAACTCGTTGCCAATCTGGTCGTGACGGTTGATAAACTGGTAGAGCTTGTCGTTCAGGGGCGACCCCGTGACGCTGCGGCCCGTGTTGTCGATATGGATCTCAATCTCGCCGCTCTCCACCACCACGGGCATCGCGAGCGACTGTTCGTCCATATACAACGTAGCCAGACGGACGGTGTCGAGCAGGCCCGTGAAGCGGAACTTGCCATGCACTACGTCGCAGGAGTCCATGTTCTTCAGCTCCTGATCCTTCACCGTCTTCAGGTAGAGTTTGCTACCGTCAAGCGACGAGACAGACGAGGAGCCCTGTATCGAATATGACTCGGCGCAGGACGTCAGAACGGCAATGATAACAAATAGATATATGATCTTGTTCATAAATTCAATTGTTTCGTGGCGCAAAAATACAAAGATATATGGATGTAGAAAAATAAATTTGCGCATTTTAAGGCAAATGCGCAAACTTTTATAGTTTTTTTGAAGAAGAATTTGTCTCTTTGGTCAGCTCTCTGTCAATTCTGTGCGTAGAATAGAGTTGGAGGAGGGCTGCGACGAGCAGCGTCAGCACCCACTTATTATATATATAGGTAATATAGTCGATTTGACTCAGTCCGAACACGTTCCCCATGCTGGCGAACATCAGCAGGGCGGAGAGCAGGAAGAGGAAATCGCTGAGCAGCATCATTCTGCGCAGGCGGCGGATGACGAAGTTCGTGCCCTCATAGCGCTGCAGGAACTGCATCGACGTGAAGGCAAGGGCTCCGACGGCGAAGACATAGGGGGCATACTTCCACATCAGCACACTGGCAATGGTACCCACCACCATCACCAGGGCACCGGCGAGGAAGATGAAGTTCTGCACCTTATTGAGCTGTCTCATCGTCTGCAACTTGTTTCGATTCGTCGTTTTCCTCCTTCAGCACGAAGATATCCTCATCGTCGGCCTTCATGAAATAGCGCTCACGGGCTATCTTCTCCATCGCCTTCGGATTGCGGTCGAGCTCACGTATCTGGGCCCTGTCGCGCTCGAAGACGGCATTGTAGTGGGCCTTCTCCTCTTTCAGCTCGTCGATGCGCTGACGGTTCTTCAGATGATTCCACAGGCTGTTCTCGTCGAGGAACCCCACGATGAGCACACCTGCCACACAGACCACCGCATATTTCAGGATCTGAGACCTCCAGACGCGAAGCATAAATTTCTTGATACTGTTGATAACCTTCATATTTCTGCTATTTGGCTGCAAAGGTAACAAAAAGAAGTGAAATGCGAACAGTGAAAAGTGAAAAGTAATGTCCTTTAACTCCCTTTAACTCCTTTAACTCCTTTAACTCCTTTAAAAGTTGTACCTTTGCAGCATAATTTATCAGTAACACATATATGGAATACATCGTTTCAGCCAGGAAATACCGTCCGATGACCTTCGACACCGTCGTAGGACAGGAAGCGCTGACCACGACGCTGAAGAACGCGGTGAAGAGCGGCAAGCTCGCTCACGCCTACCTCTTCTGCGGACCCCGTGGTGTCGGAAAGACCACCTGTGCCCGTATCTTCGCCAAGGCCATCAACTGCCAGCACCCTACTGCCGACGGTGAGGCCTGCAATGAGTGTGAGTCGTGCCAGTCGTTCAACGAGCAGCGTTCACTCAACATCTTCGAGCTCGACGCCGCCTCGAACAACTCCGTGGAGCACATCAAGACGCTGATGGAGCAGACGCGCATCCCGCCGCAGTTAGGCAAGTACAAGGTGTTCATCATCGACGAGGTGCACATGCTCTCGACGGCCGCCTTCAACGCCTTCCTCAAGACACTCGAGGAGCCGCCCGCACACGTCATCTTCATCCTCGCCACGACGGAGAAACACAAGATCCTGCCCACCATCCTCAGCCGTTGCCAGATCTACGACTTCGAGCGGATGACCATCCGCAACACTGTCGACCATCTGAAGCACGTAGCCGAGCAGGAGGGCATCACCTACGAGGAGCAGGCTCTCGCCGTCATCGCCGAGAAGGCTGACGGTGGCATGCGCGACGCCCTCTCCATCTTCGACCAGGCAGCCTCGTTCTGTCAGGGCAATATCACCTACGAGAAGGTGATCGAGGATCTGAACGTGCTCGACTCCGAGAACTACTTCCAGATCATCGACTTGTCTATTATTAATAAGGTGAGCGATATCATGGTGCTGTTGAACAACATCATCAACAAGGGCTTCGACGGCGGACTGCTCATCCAGGGCCTCGCCAAGCACGTGCGCAACGTGATGATGGCGAAGGATCCGCAGACGCTCCCCCTGCTCGAAGTGAGCGACCAGCAGCGCCAGCGCTATGCCGAGCAGGCGAAGAAATGCGACACCCGCTTCCTCTATCAGGCACTGAGGCTGATGAACCAGTGCGACATCAACTATCGCCAGTCGTCGAACAAGCGCCTGCTGGTGGAACTCACGCTGATAGAGGTGGCCCAGATCACCCAGCCTGACGACGGTGCCAGCGCGGGGCGCCGCCCCAGAAGATTAAAATCCCTGTTCAAGCAACTGATACAGCAGTCTCAGCCCAAGAAAGCGGCCCCGCAGGTAGCCCAGGCTAAGACCGCTGCATCGCCCGTGGCCGCCAAGGCCAATGCCCCCGTAGCCTCCGGAAACCCCGCAACCTCCGGAAACACCGGAAATACCAGAGCATCCGGATCTCCCTCCGCCCCCAAGATGAAGCTCAATAACATCGGCTTCTCCTGGGGCTCACTGCTCCAGAAAGAAAAGTCAGACAAGCCCTCGAAATGGAATGTCATCCCAGGCACCGTCGCCGGCTCGAGGGAAGAGCAGACCGATGCCGTCTTCTCACAGGAAGACCTCGAGCTGCAATGGATGTCGATGTGCAACCGCATGCCACAGGAACTGAGCGGCATCGCCACCCGCATGAAAAACATGAACCCCGTCATCATGGACTTCCCCAAGTTGCAGGTGACGGTCGACAACACCCTCATCCAGCAACAGATGGAGGACTTCAAGGGGCGTATCGTGAAGACCCTCATCAACAGCCTGCACAACGTAGGCATCACCCTCGAGATTGTCGTAGCCGAACAGACAGACCGTCCGAAATTGCTCACCCGCCGTGAACAGTTCGAGGCCATGAGAAAAATAAATCCTGCCATAGAAAAACTACAGCAGGACTTCGATCTCGAATTGGCTTAAAGCCTATTCTCCCAGGAAATTCTTAAGCGTCTTCAAGCAGAGATCGCTGCTCACCGGTTTGGACAGGAAGTCATTGCATCCTGCCTCCAAGGCCAGCTGACGGTCGCTGTCGAAAGCGTTGGCCGTCAGGGCGATGATGGGCAGGTCGGGCAATGCTGCCCTAATGGCCTTCGTAGCCTCCAGTCCGTCCATGATGGGCATCTTAATGTCCATCAGCACAAGATCATACGCACCTTTTTCCGTCATCTCGACAGCCTCCTGACCGTTCTTGGCGCGCTCAAACTGATAGTACTTTTTCAGGATGTACGTCATCAGGATGTAGTTGCTGTCATTGTCTTCCGCAATCAAAATCTTTTTCATATCTCAATTCTTTTACCTTTTTACTTTTTTACCTTTTTACCTTTTCCCCAGTCTGTCTCTCCACATCTTGCTCATATCCTCGAGTGTCTTACCCTTGGTCTCAGGTACGAGGCGCCATACGAACAGGGCAGCCACCACGCAGATGATGCCATACAGGCCGTAGGTGAACCAGTGTCCGAAGTCGTCACCCTCCGTCAGGTGCATGTTGAACATGGGCACGAACGACGAACTGACGATGAAGTTCGAGATCCACTGGAAGGCGACGGCGATGGCGACGGCAGCACCGCGGATGGTGTTGGGGAACACCTCGGCGATGAGTACCCACGTGATCGGTCCCCAGGAGAACATGAACGAAGCCGAGTAGATCAGCAGCGAGGCGGCCGTCACCAGGGCGAGGCTCTCATTGCCGAAGGTCACTGCCACGCCGAAGGCACCGAGGGCCATACCCAGCGAACCGCTGATGAGCAGCGGCTTGCGACCCCACTTCTCGACGGTGAACACAGCCACCAGCGTGAACGAGATATTGATGATACCCATGAACACCGTCAGCATCATCGGATCGTCCATACCCATGTCGCCGAAGATGCGCGGAGCGTAGTAGAGCACAGCGTTGATACCCACGGCCTGCTGGAACACTGAGAGCATGATGCCGATGAAGATACACATCGCACCGTAGGTCATCAGCTTCTCCGTCTTCACCACCATCGTGTCCTTGATGTCCTGCAAGATCTGCTGGGCCTTCAGCTGTCCGTTGATCTTCGCCAGGATACCCTCGGCCTTCTTGTCCTGACCGATGCTCACGAGGTAACGCGGTGTCTCAGGCACGAAGCAGATCAACAGGGCGAAGAGTCCTGCGGGCACAGCCTCCGAACCGAACATATAGCGCCAGCCTGTCGTCACCGTCCACTGGGCGGCGGGGTTGATGGCAGCCAGGCCCTTACCCATCTCCTCCACCAGCGGCTGGATGTGGTCGCCCAGGATGAAGAAGTTCACGAAGTACACCACCAGCTGACCGAAGATAATAGCGAACTGGTTCCACGACACGAGCATACCACGGATGTTCGAGGGAGCCACCTCACCGATGTACATCGGACAGATGGCCGAGGCCAGACCCACGCCGATACCGCCGATCACACGATAGATGTTGAACATGATGAGCAGCGAGTAGGTCGGTGTGCCATGCTCGAAGAACATGAACTCGGGCTCCATCGAGCCGAGTGCCGAGATAAAGAACAGCAGGCCGGCAATGATCAGCGACTTCTTACGGCCGAGGTTCGTGGCGAGCAGACCTGAGATGGCCGAGCCGATGATACAGCCGATGAGCGCCGATGCCGACGTGAAGCCGTGCCACCCGTCGGTATAGGCGAAGTCCTTCGCTTCCATGAAGAATGCCTGCAGACCTTTCTCTGCACCGGAGATAACAGCTGTGTCGTAACCGAACAGCAGACCGCCCAACACCGCGACCATCACGATTGAAATGAGGTAGGCTTTGCTACCTTGTTCTGTTTGATTTGCCATAATATTTGTTTTCTATTTTCGATTTTATTACTTCCGGTTTTAGGAAACTGCTGCAAAAATAGTGTTTTTCCCTGAAACCACCAAACATTTTCGGCTGAATACGTTAAAAAAATAAAGAATGTTATGAAATGTCGCATCTTTTTTGTAATTTTGTGCCCAATATGACGTATCACAAACTACTATTAGATAAATAATGAGAAAACTGACATCACTCTTCCTGTTCGCAGTCAGCCTCGCGGCGACAGCACAGACGCACGTCATCGACGTGAACACCCAGAAACTTGGGGCACCCGTACAGCCCACGATGTACGGTATCTTCTTCGAGGATATCAACTACGCTGCCGACGGCGGACTCTATGCCGAGATGGTGAAGAACCGCTCGTTCGAGTTCCCCCAGCACCTCATGGGCTGGCGCGCCTTCGGCAACTTCGACGTGGAGGACGAAGGTGGTCCCTTCGACCGCAATCCCCACTACGTACGCCTGAAGTACTCAGGCCACAGCGACAAGTTCACAGGCCTTGAGAACGAAGGCTTCTTCGGCATCGGCGTCATGAAGAATGCCACCTACCGCTTCTCCCTCTGGGCACGCTGTCCCGAGGGTGGCAAGAGCACCCTCGAGGTGAGCTTCGTCGACAACGACACCATGGGCGAGGACCAGCGCTTCGCCACCGTCAACATCGACATCAGCGGCAAGGAGTGGAAGAAGTACACCGCCACCCTGAAGTCACCCCTCACCGACCCGAAGGCTGCCCTCCGCATCTTCCTCATGGGCGAGAAGGCCACGACGGACGTGGAGCACATCTCCCTTTTCCCCACCGACACATGGAAAGGCCGTGAGAACGGCATGCGCCGCGACCTGGCACAGGCCCTCTGCGACATGCACCCAGGCGTGTTCCGCTTCCCAGGCGGCTGTATCGTAGAGGGTACCGACCTCGAGTCGCGCTACCAGTGGAAGAACAGCGTGGGTCCCGTAGAGAACCGTCCGCTCAATGAGAACCGCTGGCACTACACCTTCGGCCACCGCTTCTATCCCGACTACTTCCAGAGCTACGGCCTCGGCTTCTTCGAGTTCTTCCAGCTCTGCGAGGACTTCGGCTCCGAGCCCCTGCCCGTCATCTCCTGCGGACTCGCCTGCCAGTTCCAGAACCCTGATCCCACGAAGAAAGGCGTGCATGTGGCTGTCGACGACCTCGACGACTATATCCAGGATGCCCTCGACCTTGTGGAGTTCGCCAACGGCCCCATAGACAGCAAGTGGGGCAAGGTGCGTGCCGACATGGGCCATCCCGAGCCCTTCAACCTGAAGTTCCTCGGCGTGGGCAACGAGCAGTGGGACTACGACGAGGCTCACGGCAACTACGGCCCCGTGTTCACCGAGCGCCTGAAGAAGTTCTCCGACGCCATCCGCGCCAAATACCCCAGCCTCAAGCTCATCGGCACTACTGGTCCTAACTCCGAAGGCTGGGACTTCGACCTGCTGCAGCCCCGCATGAAGCAGCTCAAGGTGGACCTCTACGACGAGCAC
Source organism: Prevotella sp. (assembly GCA_017474845.1). Taxonomy (GTDB): domain Bacteria; phylum Bacteroidota; class Bacteroidia; order Bacteroidales; family Bacteroidaceae; genus Prevotella. The sequence goes on along the minus strand of JAFVGS010000045.1, from coordinate 19,994 downwards.
TACTACCGCAACGAGCAGTGGTTCCTCTCCCACGGCCTGCGCTACGACTCCTACGACCGCAAGGGTCCCCGTGTGTTTGCCGGCGAATATGCCTGCCACGGAGCCAACGGCAAGAAGTGGAACCACTTCGAGACCTCACTCTACGAGGCTGCCCACATGACGGGCATCGAGCGAAATGCCGACATCGTCCACATGGCCACCTATGCACCACTCTTCGCCCATGTCGAGGGCTGGCAGTGGCGTCCTGATGCCATCTGGTACGACAACCTCCGCTCCTTCAAGTCCGTCAGCTACTACGTCCAGCAGCTCTTCGCCATGAACAAGGGCACCAACGTGCTCTCGCTGACGATGGATAAGCAGCCCGTAGCCGGACAGCCGGGACAGGACGGACTCTTCGCCTCCAGCGTCTACGACAGCCAGACGGGCGAGGTCATCATCAAGGTGGTCAACACCAGCGATGCCCCCCAGCCCATCACGCTCAACCTCCTGGGTGTGAAGACAGCCACCGAGGCCCAGACCATCACCCTCCACAGCGACAACATGGACGGTGAGAACACCCTCGACCGTCCCGACCTCATCATCCCCGTCTCCGGCACCGTCGCCGTCGTCCCTGGCAAGAAATCCGCCACCCTCACCGACGACATCGGTCCCAAGACCTTCCGCATCTACAAGGTCAAGAGATAAAGAAAAGCGGAGCCAGCCGGCTCCGCTTTTCTTATTTTACACAACGTTCCCCGCTGTACACAGTGTTCCTGTCCCTCTTTCCTTTTCATCATTTCACTTCTCTGTGAAAATCACCTTTCTGTGTCTTTCCGTGTCCATCTGTGGCTCAGAAAGGTCCCTTCCCCAGACACGAGGTAGTACCCAGTGCCGTCAGGGCTGCCGTCAGAATCGACACAATCACCTGAATAACGGTTAACTTTATTAGGACTTACATATCTCCAGACCAGCCATGACCAAGATCCCAGTGCTCATCGTAAACAAACTCGAAGTAAGGAAGAGAGAATTCATCCTCGATAAGGGTCGTCAGTTCGTCAAGGATAGGCTCTGCCCAATGGCCTACAAGGACAATAAACTTATCGATATTCCAAGCCACGCGACCTCTTGGCACTTGGGTATAGTCACCTTTAAACTTTGTATCCTCATGTTTGGCCTGTGCCTTAAAGTATTCTTTCGTCCATACCTGTCTGTGCAGATGAGGATAGTTGATAAAGGGAAGCCCCTTGTTGGCTGCTTCCTCTACCATCTTCGGCGTTATCTCTTTCTTACGAACACCAAAAAGGGATTTGTCCTCTGGATCGTACCAGAAAATACCTATGCAAGGCATCTGTTCATCGAAAGCCTTCATGTCGGCCATCTGCTTCTTATGTTCTTCGTCTGTAAGCTGATTCATGATTCTATCTTTTTGGTGCAAAGGTTGTGCAAAGCGAATGCAGAGAACTCGTTCTTTGCTGAGCTGCAGCAACCTTCGCCGAGTTTCACTCGGCAAAGTTAAACAATTATTTCGAATATACAAATAAAAACAAGATAAAATGAGCAAAAACGACCCAACAAGACCCGTCAGGAGCACAAAGGTGCTGAGCGCTCTTATACGAACAATGAGCCAACAACGAATTAAAACGAATTTCACGAATTAACATCAAACAATAAATCAGCGGGGCCGACTGGCTCCGCTGATTCTATTTTATAGAACTACACTTAAAAATTCGTGAAATTAGTGTAATTAGTGGTCTAAAAAACTTACTCGTAGTACTCGATGGTGCGGGTCTGTTCCATGGTCTGGCCCATCATCTCGCCGGTACGGCTGATCCAGTTGCCCTTGTCGTCGAACTTGTAGTTCGTGTAGGGTGACTCCATGGCGTTGCCGCCCATGTCCATGATGTCGGCCTTCACGGTACCGTCGTCGTTATAGGTACGCTTCACCACCATGTCGTTGCCCATGACGTTCATCTTCTGGCTAGCCACACGGCCGTTCTCCCACGTGTACTTGATCTCAATCTCGTTGCCCATCATCGACATCTTGGCAGACTGCAGATAGCCGTCGGCATCGTACTTGGCATCGCTCATACCCTGCTGCGACATCTTGCCGTCCTCAGTGAAGTTGATCACGATGTCCTGACCCATTCTGTTGCTCTTGATACACTTCACGGCACCCTTGGCCTCGTTGAGCTCGACGTCATGGAACTTTGTCTGTGCCTGCATAGCGAACGATACTGCCAGCATGGCCACCATCATCATTAATTTTTTCATTGTCTGTTGTAAATTTTAAAGTGATTAATTAAGTTGATAACTATCCCTTAGACGCACCTTCTGCAGAAAGGTTTAATCACCGGCAGAAAAAATTATCTGCCGAAGGGGAATGAGGGCTGGGGAGCCTTCTCGGGATCGCCGAAGAACGAGGCCTCGGCGTCCTTGTCGTCGAGCTTGAACACCATGAACTTGGGGTTCTGCTCGGTGCAGGGAGCCCATGCCCCACCCTGCGGGCCGTTGGGATCGCCGTACTTCACGAAATTGCTCCATGCGGTGAGCATCTTCTCGGAGAGATCCCAGTCGCCTTTCGTCCAGGGGCGCCAGCAATGCTTCAGACTCTTGAACACGAACCAGAGGTCGCTGGAGTGGAAGGCGCCCTTCAGGCGCTGTGTCACCTCGGGATGAGAGCCGTCGTCGGGCAGCGGACGGGCGAACTGGTAGGCCCATGCCTTGCCGCCCTTCTGCTGACGCACCTTGCAGAACTCGGCGATGTTGGGAGCCATATTGCCCATATCGTTCAGCGTGAAGCCGATCATATAGGGCACATCGGCCAGAGTGCCCTCACGGGTGGCATCGTCGAAGCTCTTCACACAGACATAGCCGTCGATCATCGGCATGAAGGGCAGACCACGGCGCATGAATGCCATCGGGCTGTTGTCCTGAGGTCCGTCGCTGTTGATCTGGTAGTAGAGGGTATTCAGTGCGAAGACCGTCTCGGTGCTGGCCTGACGCATCTTCTGCAGGTCGGTGAGTCCAGCCCAGTCGAATACCTTCTTGGCCTTGGCCTCAGCCTCAGCAAAGGTGCCGCCGCTGTAACGGCCGCCAATAGGATTGCCATTGGCATCGGGGATGGTGAGTCCCTGGGCACTCATGATGACGGCCTTGTTGAACAGGCCACGGGCCAGCGGACTCTCGCAGAGCGTACGGACGCTGCCGCCACCGGCACTCTGTCCGAAGATGGTCACATTGTCGGGGTCGCCACCGAATTGAGCGATATTCTTCTTGATCCACTTCAGCGCCTCAATCTGGTCGAGGATGCCGTAGTTGCCTGATACCTTGTTAGGACTTTCCTCAGAGAGCAGGGGATGGACGAGGAATCCGAACACGCCGAGACGGTAGTTGATGGACACGAGCACCACATCCTTGGCACCCCACTCCTGTCCGTCGAACTCAGGCTCTGAGCCGAAGCCCTCACGGAAGCCGCCGCCGTGGATCCAAAGTGCCACAGGCAGTTTCTTATCCACCTGTCCAGGGGCCTTCGTCCACACGTTCAGATACAGACAGTCCTCGCTGAAGGCTGCCTCCTTGCCATAGCCCCACTCGGTGTAGTAGCCACCGGTGTACTGGATGGCCTGATAGCTCGGGCGTCCGAAGGTGTCGCAGATCTTCACGCCCTTCCAGGGCACAACGGGCTGCGGGGCCTTCCAGCGGTTCTCGCGGATGGGAGGTGCTGCATAGGGAATGCCGCGATACACGAACACATCGGGATGATCGTCGGCCACGACGCCCTGCACCTGACCGCCTTCAATCGTCAACACGGGGTTTTCTGCTGCCTGGGCAAACACTGCTAACATGAGCAGAAGAGGCAAAAATAGTTTCTTCATAAGTTGTTATTTACTGGTTGATAATATAATAATGTGTAAGATGTGTGCAAAGTTACTAAAAAGTGAAAAGGTGAAAAAGTGAAAAAGTGAAAAAGTAATGTCCTTTAACTCCCTTTAACTCCATTAACTCCTTTAACTCCTTTAAAATTTGTACCTTTGTGCCCGAAAAAAGAAAATGGCATGATAAAAACTATCATTTGTGATGAAGGCGAAGACGGTGCCGAGCCCGTTCAGGAGTACGACGTCACCAAGAGCATAGTCATGCAATAACATATAAAAAAATAATAAGGCAATTATGAAACAAACAAGGCTATGGATGTTTGCCGCCATCTTTACCATCCTCTGCGGCACAAGCGTGTTCACCTCCTGCAATAAGTCCGACAATCCCGTCGTTCCCACCCCTGCTCCGACACCGGGGTCGAACCAGCAGACCCTCTTTTTCCCCAACTGGAACACCTGCGAGGCCCTTACCGAGCTGCAGGAATACGTGGAAGACGTCACCAACCCCCGTTCCCCCGACTTCATCCCCGCCGAAGACCGTATTGCCACCTTCGACATGGACGGAACGTTCGTAGGCGAGCTCTACCCCACCTATTTCGAATACAACCTCCTCGAATACCGCGTCCTCGACGATCCTGACTACAAAGACCAGGCACCCGATGACGTCCGTGAGACAGCCCAGGACATCCGCGACTTCGTCCGCCACGGCAAGAAACTTCCCGACCACTTCGACATGAAGCACGCCCGTGCAGCCGCCAAGGCCTACGCCGGCATGACCATTGCCCAGTTCGACGCCTACGTGAAGGCCTACGCCGCTACGCCCGCCAACGGATTCATCGGCATGACTTACGGCGAAAGCTTCTACCGTCCGATGCTCGACGTCTTCAGCTATCTGAAGGCCAACGGCTTCACCTTCTATGTCGTTTCCGGCTCCGACCGTTTCATCTGCCGCTCCCTCGTAGAGTCCATCGGCATCGATCCCAACCGCGTCATCGGTATGGACGTCATGCTCAAATCCAATAATCAGGGCGATAACGAAGGAGTCGACTACACCATGGGCCGCGACGAATACCTCATCCGCACAGACAGCCTGCTCATCAAGGACCTCAAGACCAACAAGGTGAAGCAGATCGCCCAGGAGATCGGCAAGATTCCCGTCATGTCCTTCGGCAACAGCAGCGGCGACCAGGCCATGCACAACTACTGCTTAAGCAATGAGGAATACCGCACCGCCACCTTCATGCTCGTCGCCGACGATGACCAACGCGATCACGCCGACCTCACCGAGGCAGCTAAGCGTGAGGCCAAATGGCGGGAGAACGGCTACACCGTCATCTCGATGAAGAACGACTTCAAGACCATCTACGGCTCCGACGTCCTCAAAACCTCCTTCACCTTCCCTGAAGAGTAAATAGTATTTAAGCCACAGATTTCACAGATGTTCACAGAAGATATGATTATCACAGAGTCTGTGTTAATTTCTTAATCTGTGCAAATCTGTGAAATCTGTGGCTAATTACGACAAAAAAATCGGGGATTTTAGAGAATCCCGTGTGTTTAGGCACGAAATGAATCTATCTGACGCCGCCACCGAAGCCACCGCCAGAGAATCCTCCGCCTCCGCCGCCCCACGACGAATGGCCTCCGCGACCTGAGGAACGGGCCTGCCTGGCAGCCTCCCTGGCAGCCTTGTCGGCTACCGCACGCGACGTGCTGGAATGGAGGGTGGAATAGATGATGGGCAGCGTGGTGTCATTGGCCATCTGGGCCGCCACCTGATCCATATTGAAGTACTCAGGATTGATCTTCTTCATGTCCCTGATCACCTGGTCGGCGATACCGAAGAGGGTGGCGAAGATCATATAGTCCTTCCATAGCGACACCTCGCCCACATGGCGCTCGTCGAGCAGCGAGAACTCCTTGAGGAACTTCTTCAGTCCGAACACCTGCCGCACCTCGTCCTGACGGTCCTTGAACTTGTGGATGCTCGTCTTCGTGTGGAGGGTACTGATAAACGAGTCGGTGATGCCCTCGTTATGGCTGTTGCGCATAAAGCTCTTCAACTCGCGGGGTTCAAGCACCGTGTCGTCACCGGCCGCCTTCCTGAAGATATTGTGTATCTTACGCAGCAGCACGGGCACGTCGCCCTCGTCGGGCAGCTCGTGGATGACGAAGTTCTGCTCGGCCTTGCCCTTCTGATCGAGCCGCGACTCAATACTGATCGCTCCCATGTCGACGAGCTTCAGGATACAGGCCGAGAGCAGGTTGTTGTAGTCCGTGTTAAAATATTTGTAGGCATTAATCATGTCGTTGGCCTGCTGCAGATCGCCCTTCAAGGGGATGTCGCGGTACCACAGCAGATCCTTGTTCACCTTCTTGCGGGCACGCCACACATAGACGAAGTACCAGATGGCTCCGATGATCGGTACGATGAAGAACCCGACGACCATCGCAAGGAGTATGATGGTGTCCGATGTCGTCCACTCATCATCGCCGCCACCCACATAGTCGCTGTCCTCAAAAGCCAGCTCTTTCTTGTGCTCGAAAGTATCCTCGTCACTGACGACGGGCTCGAACAGTCCCTTGTCGAAGCGGCACATCACGTACAGCGCACCGCTGCGGCCGAAGGGCTCGGTGCTGCGCACCACGATCTTCCCGTCTTCAAACCCCAGTTCACCGCCGAAGCGGAAGCCCCACATGCCACTGTTCTCCTCGGTCAGCGCAAGCGAATCCTCGGCCTCGATGCTCAGGAACGCCTCGTCGGGCTTGGGCGACACGTCGGCATCGAGGAACGCGTGGCGGATGGCATCGGCGTCAGGATGGGCATGGATCAGATTGGTGTAGGTATAGCTCGTGACGTACGTACGCTCACCACTGTCGCCGAGGCCCCAGCAGAGTTCATAGCCGCCGTGCTTCGCGACGATGCCGCACTTGCCGGCCTTCCACGAGCGACTCTGGTCGATGTCCCAGCGTCCCACATTCTCATACGCCAGCCCCGTTTCGTCGGTCACCTGCAGGTCGCGCACCTCACTACCCTCCAGCACCCCAATGCCGATATAGCACTCCGTACCCTCGGAGTCAATGCTCATCTGCCTGGTCTCCGTGATCCTCGCGTCGCCGTTATGGCTCAGCACCACCCGGATGTCCAGCCGATGTAACTGCGGACGGGCATACAAACTTATAGCTGATGTTAACATCAGCAACAAGAGCAGCTTACTTCTTAAACGCTTCATCGAGGTTGGGGTATTGCTTCTTTTCCTCGCTGTCCACCTTCAGGTAATCCTTCACGTCGAAGTGCAGCATCGAGGCGACGATGCTCGACGGCCACTGGCGCACCATACGGTTCATCTTCGTCGCCGTGTCATTGTAGATCATACGCGACATGCGGACATTCTCCTCGTACTGCTTCTGGCCCTGCTGTGCCTCCTTGTAGAGGTCGCTGGCCTTCAGCTCCGGATAGCGCTCGAACACCACGTTCAGCCTTCCCATCATCTGTGTCAGCAGGTCGCTCTGCTGGTTGATGCTCTGCGGCGTGGCAGGCAGGTTGCCGCCTCCCAGGTTGCCCCCACGGGCCTGCACGGCCTGGATAATCGTCTCCGACTCGTGCTTGGCATACTGCGCAGCCGTCTTGGCCAGCGCGAGCACGGCGTCGAAACGGGAATTGAGCTGAACCTCTATCTGGCTCAGGGCGTTCTTACACAATTCATCGAGATTCACCAGCGAGCGCTGGGTGGAGATGAAATAACCTCCGACAATCACCACTAAGGCGATAATGATTACTAATGCTGTCATGATTCTAAAAACATTTATGGTTCGTCGGTGCAAAGATACAACATTTTTCGGCTATAACCAAATAAATTGCCTCAATATTTTTGAACGCAACAATAAAACGTCAACATTTTTCATCATTTTTAGTCCTCATCCAGTATTTGTATGTTTGCGGCGGTAGTCCCAGAGCTCGATGCTGTTGACGATGTTCTGCCAAAGCACGTAGCAGCCGGCACCGACAGAGGCGACGGGATTGAGATAGGTGTAGGCCACCCAGATGCTGAGGGCGGTGTTCTTCTGGAAGAGTCCTTGTCCGGCATCGGTCTCGTCGCCGAGGTGACGGCCTATGCTGCGGCCCACAAGGAAGAGCACGAAGCAGAGCACGAGACTGAGCACGGCGATGGTGAGCAGCAGGGGCAGACCGGCATCGCTGTGGACGATGTTGCGGACGGTGACGCCCGAGGTGACGCTGAGCTGCGCCGCCCAGAGGTAGAACGAGAGGTCGGGGATGGAGACGATCCATGCACAGATGCGCTTGGCGTAGTGCTGCATGAACCAGCCTAAGAGCAGCGGCGCGATGAGCACCAGGGCCAACTTCTCGAGGATGATGATGAAGGCTGTCCAGAAGTTCAGGCCCGCCCCGCGTTCGAGCAAGGGGAACACGGCGGGAATCATCAGTGCAGAAGCGAAAGAGGAGATGACGACAAAGGCGGTCATCGTGTTGATATTGCCCCCGATCTTCGCCGTCACCACCGGGGCGGCCGTCGCCGTGGGACCGATGATGCAGGTAAGGATGCTCTCCCAGAGGATCTTATGTTCGGGACTGGCCTCAACGCCGAAGATGATCCACACGTTGAGTGCCACGAGGAGCACCTGCGCCAGGAGCACGCCGACATGCCAGCGGTGGGGACGCATCTGGTGGAAGTCGATGCGGCAGAAGGTGGAGAAGAGGGTGCAGAACACCATCATCGGGAATACGGTATCGACCACCTCGCCCAGGGCATCACCCACCGCGTCGAGCCAGGGCACCCAGTAGAACAGGAGATAGACCACCGTACCTACGGCAATCGCCACCGGCAGCGTCCAGTCTTTGAGGAATTGCTTCACATTCATGCTGCAAAGTTAGTGATTATTTGGCACGAATTACGCGAATTAACACGAAAATAGTTCACAAATCTCAAAAAAACGTGTAATTCGTGAAATTCGTGCCTAAATTTTATTATCTTTGCACCCAATTATGAGCGTAACGGAATTTATCCATCAAGATAAGGAGAGCCGGAGGTTCTCATTCGAGGTGCTGCCCCCGCTGAAGGGGACGGGCACGGAACGACTGTTTGCCGACATCGACAAGCTGCGTGAGCTCGACCCCGCCTATATCAACATCACCACCCACCACTCGGAGTTCGTGTACCGCGAACTGGAGAACGGACAGTATGAGCGTCAGCGCATCCGTAGGCGTCCGGGTACGGTGGCCATCGCAGCCGCCATCCAGCAGAGGTACAACATCCCGGTGCAGCCCCACGTGATCTGCAGCGGCACGACTATCGAGGATATCGAGTATGAGCTGCTCGACCTGCAGTTCCTCGGCATCAGCGACATCCTGTTGCTGCGTGGCGACAAGGCGAAGGAGGACAGCCGTTTTGTGCCGACTCCCGGAGGTCACGCCCACACGACGGACCTGATCAGGCAGGTGAAGCGCTTCAACGAGGGGTTCTTCGCCGACGGCACGCCCATCAAGCGGCCGGGCAGGAAGTTCGACTACGGCGTGGCCTGCTATCCTGAGAAGCACGAGGAGGCGCCGAACCTGGAGATGGACATGCAGTATCTGAAAGAGAAACAGGATCTGGGGGCGCAGTATGCCGTCACCCAGCTGTTCTATGATAACAGTAAGTATTTCGCCTTTGTGGAGAAGGCCCGGGCGATGGGCATCACCATCCCCATCATCCCCGGCATCAAGCCGATGGCAAAGCTCTCGCAGCTGACGGTGGTGCCGAAGACGTTCCACTGTGACATCCCCGAGCCGCTGGCCAGGGAGATCGTGAAGTGCAAGACCGACGAGGATGCCCGGCAGTTAGGTATCGAGTGGACCACGGCACAATGCCGCGAGCTCTACGAGCATGGTATCCACAATATACATTTCTATACCGTCTCTGCAGTGGATTCTGTCGCAGAAGTCGCCAAGAGGTTATTATTATAATTAATAAAAACAAGGATTAAAGGATTTATCATATTTAAAGGATGAGAAAAAGGATGAGGTAAAAATCATTAAATCCTTAAATCCTTGTAAAAAGAAAAAAGAATGACTTGGTTAAAAGGATGAGAAAAAGGATGAGGTAAAAATCATTAAATCTTTAAATCCTTGTAAAAAGAAAAAAGAATGACTTGGAGTGAGGTGATCGGACAGGAGGAGGCCAAGGAGCGGCTGATGCAGATGGTCAGTGAAGACCGTCTGCCGCATGCGATGATGCTCTGCGGACCCGTGGGCAGCGGGAAGCTGGCACTGGCGATTGCCTTCGGCTGTCAGCTGCTTGACGACGGCAAGCCGTCATCAAAAGCCATGCTCCAGAAACTCGAGCACCCCGACCTGCACTTCACCTACCCCACCATCAAGCTGTCGTCGATGAAGAGCGACTACAAGCCGGTGAGCGACGACTTCGCCAAGGAGTGGCACGAACTGGTGATGCAGAGTCCCTACTTCACGATGGAAGAGTGGATGGAGGCCATGGGTGGCGAGAACCAGCAGGCCATCATCACCGCCGGCGAGAGCGACAGCCTCGTGAGGAAACTGTCGCTGAAGTCGAGTCAGGGCGGCTATAAGGTGAGCATCATCTGGCTGCCAGAACGCATGAACATCGAGTGTGCCAACAAACTGCTGAAACTCATCGAGGAACCGCCGCAGCAGACGGTGTTCATCATGGTGAGCGAAGAGCCTGAGAAGCTGCTGGAGACCATCCGCAGCCGTGTGCAGCGCATCGACATCCGCAAGACCGACAACGACGCCATCCGACAGGCTCTCATCGAGCAACGGGGCATCGACGAGGACGCCGCACGGCGCATCAGCCGTCTGGCCAACGGCAACTGGCTCGCCGCCATCGAAGAGCTGCAGGCCGACTCGGAGAAGGGACTGTTCCTCGACATGTACAAGAACCTGATGCGACTGGCCTACCAGCGGAAGATCAAGGACCTGCGCAAGTGGAGCGAGCAGATGGCCGCCATGGGACGTGAGAAACAGCGGCGCTGGCTCACCTACTTCCTCCGCATGACCCGCGAGAGCTTCGTCTATAACTTCAGGGAGGAGGAACTGAACTATATGACGGCGGACGAGGAGGCCTTCGCACAGAATTTTGCCCGCTTCATCAACGAGAACAACATCCTGCCCATCAGCGACCTGGCGAACCTCGCCATCCGCGACATCGGGCAGAACGCCAATGCGAAGATCGTGTTCTTCGACTTCGCCCTACAAATAATAGTCCTATTAATTAATAAATGAGGAATGGAAAGGAATAGAAGAGAAGTTAAAGGGAAGTTAAAGGGACATTACCAAGATGCCCCCAATCCCGTCACAGGAAATGGTCTGCAACAAGACTATTGTCCTTTTAACTTCCCTTTAACTTCCTTTTAACTTCCCTTTAACTTCTTTACAAAATATGAACGAGAAAACCAAAGAATTGCCCGTGATGGTCGGCTGCGACAGAGGTCTGTGCCATCAGGCCGTGGGCCGGCAGGACAGACAGCTGAACACCTACGACTGGCTGGCCGACGTGCCCGGTAACGTGGAGACCACCGACCTCGTGGAGGTGCAGTTCAAGCATACCCGCAAGGGCTATTACCACAACGTGAATAACCTCCCGCTGAAGAAAGGCGACGTGGTGGCCGTCGAGGCAAGTCCCGGTCACGACATCGGCGTCGTGACACTCACCGGCCGTCTGGTGAAGCTCCAGCTGAAGAAAGCCAACCTGAAGTCGGCCGACGACATCAAGCGTGTCTACCGCATCGCCCGTACCGCAGATATGGACAAGTACCGCGAGGCAAAGGCCCGTGAGCACGGTACGATGATCGAGAGCCGTAAGATTGCCAAGGGACTCGGACTGGACATGAAGATCGGCGACGTGGAGTATCAGGGCGACGGCAACAAGGCCATCTTCTACTATATCGCCGACGGCCGCGTGGACTTCCGACAACTGATCAAGGATCTCGCCGCCGCCTTCCATGTGCGCATCGAGATGAAGCAGATCGGTGCCCGTCAGGAGGCAGGACGCATCGGCGGTACGGGTCCCTGCGGACGTGAGCTCTGCTGCGCCACGTGGATGAAGAACTTCGTATCGGTGAGCACCGGCGCCGCACGGTTCCAGGACATCTCACTCAACCCGCAGAAGCTCGCCGGCATGTGCGCCAAGCTGAAGTGCTGCCTGAACTACGAGGTCGACGACTATATCGAGGCCGGCAAGCGGATGCCCAACCGTGACGTGGTGCTCCAGACACAGGACGCCGACTACCATCTCTTCAAGACCGACATCCTGGCCGGACTGGTGACCTACTCTACCGACAAGAACATTGCCGCCAACCTGCAGACCATCACGGCCGCCAAGGCCCGTGAGGTGATCGAGATGAACCGTCGCGGCGAGAAGCCCCTCTCCCTCGAAGGGATCGAGGACGAAGAGCCCGTGGAGACACTGCATAACATCGACCTGACCGGAGGTGACATCAGCCGCTTCGACAAGGCCAAGAAGAAAAAGAAGAAGAATAAGAAAGGGAAACAGGAGCCGCCTAAAAACAACCATGCGGAATAAGCCGTTTGCCACGTTCGTACTGCTGGCGCTGATAGCCTTCTGTGGCTGTCAGCGGCAGAGTGCCTACCATCAGTACAGACATATCTCCGAGCCGGGATGGGACAAGACCGACACGCTGCATTTCGACATCAGTCCCCTGACCGCCGACGGCAGCTACCGTCTCGATGCCGAACTGCGCACAGACAAGGACTATCCCTTCCTGCAGCTGACGATCGAGGTGGAACAGAAGGTCTTTCCCTCGAAAGAGACATACCACGACGCCGTCGTCTGTGACCTCGTCAGTGAGACGGGCATCATCGAAGGCGACGGCATCAGCTACTTCCAATACCGGTTTCATGTACGTGACCTCAGTCTGCACCGAGGTGACTCCGTACACGTCTGTCTCACTCACAATATGAAACGGGAAATCATGCCGGGCATTGCCGACGTGGGCATACGCCTGTCACTTCCGCACTAAGTTGCGGCCGGCGTCGATGCGCAGGAAGATGAACAGAAGCAGGGTGAAGCCCCATAGCGACGAACCGCCATAGCTGAAGAACGGCAGCGGGATGCCGATTACGGGCGTCAGGCCCAGCACCATACCCACGTTGATGAACACGTGGAACAGGAAGATGCTCAGCACGCAATAGCCATAGATGCGTCCGAAGGGATGGACCTGCCGCTCCGCCAGATGGATGAGCCTTAATATCAATGCCAGGAACAACAGCAGCACACCGGCCGACCCTACGAAGCCTTCCTCCTCGCCGACGGTACAGAAGATGAAGTCTGTATCCTGCTCGGGCACGAACTTCAGCTTCGTCTGTGTGCCGTTCAGGAAGCCCTTGCCCTCCAGGCCGCCCGAGCCGATGGCAATCTCACTCTGATGCACGTTGTAGCCTGCACCCTTCAGGTCTTCCTCCAGTCCCAACAGCACGTTGATACGCACCCGCTGGTGGGGCTGCATCATATTGTTGAGCACATAGTCGGCACCGCTGTAGAACACCAGCGAGCCCAGGGCGAAGAGCGCTATCCACGCATAATTGCGCACACGGGTGGACAGCCACAGCCACACCAGATAGCCGATAATGAGGATACAGACCACCATCATGACCTTCGCAATGTTGAAGGGGATGACGAAGAGCGAGAACAGCAGCATCAGCAGCGAAAAGCCGACGCCGCCACCCATGAGCTGGAACGCCCGCTGACGGTCCTTACAGTAGACCCACACCATGGCGGACGAGAAGAGCATGATCATCAGCAGCACGGAGAAACGTCCGACGGAGGTGGGCGTGTACCATATCATCACGTCGGCATAACGGATGCCCACGACGAAGTATACCACCATCGCCACACCCGTCAGCAGCACACTGCCCGGCATACCCTCACGGTAGAGCATGAGGAAGAAAGCCACATAGACCAGGGCGGAACCCGTCTCGTGCTGGAGGACGATGAAGATCATCGGCAGGAAGATAATGGCGAGGGCCGCCACGAAGTGCTTCCACTTGTGGATGTTGTAGCCGTAGATGCTCATGAGCTTCGCCAAGGCGAGGGCGGTGGCGAACTTCGCAAACTCCGCCGGCTGCAGGCGCAGCGGTCCTAACACGAGCCACGACCGGGAGCCCTTGATGGTATGGGGGTTGAAGATCGTACCGAAGAGCATCACAAGCATCACGCCGAAGATGATGAAGGCCAGCATCTCGTAGTAGCGGTCGTCGGTCATCAGCAGCACGAAGCCCAGGACGATCGAGGTGCCTATCCACACAATCTGCATGCCCGAGCGGGTGCTGAGGCTGAAGATGTCCGTGTCGCCGTAGGAGTAGCTCGCACCGCAGACACTCACCCACCCGAAGGTGAGCAGCGACAGGTAGATCAGGATCGTCCACCAGTCTAGCGAGCGCAGTACGCCCTTATGTTGTCTATCTGTCGGATGTTCCATAATTGATTCTCTTTTCCTGTATCGCCTGTGCCCTGGCCTCCGAGGCATCCGAGAGCTTGCCCTTGAGGTACTTCTCCATGATCAGTCCGCCGATAGGCACACCGTAGGTGGCACCCCAGCCGCCGTTCTCCACATAGACCGCTACGGCGATCTTCGGATCGTCCATCGGGGCAAAGCCCATGAACACCGAGTGGTCATGGCCCTTGTTCTGGGCCGTACCCGTCTTTCCGCAGGCCATGAAGTCGTACTTCGCCAGTTCGTGGCAGGTACCGCCGATGGCCGACGAGCGCATGCCCTGCACCACGTAGTCGTAGGCCTCGCGCGAGGCTTTAGTATAATGTTTGCGCGTGAAGACCGTGTCGAGGGGTTCGCCTTCCACCTTCTTCACCACGTGGGGCACATAGTAGTAGCCGCGGTTGGCGATGGTCGCACCGAGGTTTGCTATCTGAAGCGGCGTGGCGTTCACCTCACCCTGTCCGATGGCGATGGAGATGATCGTCAGACCGTTCCACGAGCCCTTATACGCCTTGTCGTAGAACTGCGCATTGGGGATCATGCCGCGTTTCTCGCCCGGCAGGTCGATGCCCAGCTTATAGCCGAAACCCATCGAGACCATATAGTCGCGCCAGGTGTTCATCGCGTTCTGCACGGTCTTGTATTTCGTGATGTTCGTGTTGATCATGTGGTAGAGTCCCCAACAGAAATAACCGTTACACGACGTGCTCAGTGCCGGCACCAAGGGCAGCGGCGCCCCGTGACCGTGACAGCCCACACGCAGGCCGCGGAACACGAAACCGTGACTGCAGGGATACATCGTCGAGGAGGTGAGCACGCCCTCGGTCATGAACGTCAGACCCTGTGTCGTCTTGAAGGTCGAGCCCGGGGGATACTGACCCATGATACTGCGGTTCAGCAGGGGCTTCCACACATCCTGTGACAGCAGACGGTGGTTCTTCGAACGCTGGCGGCCTACCATCATACGGGGATCGTACGACGGCGAAGAGACCATGCAGAGCACCTCACCCGTCGATGGCTCGATGGCGACGACACTGCCGATCTTGCCTTCCAAGAGCCGCTCGCCAAGCATCTGCAGCTCTGCGTCGATGCCGAGCGTCAGGTTCTTGCCGGGCTTCGCACGGTGGTCGAGTTCGCCGTTCTTATACCGGCCCTGCACACGGCCGTGGGCATCGCGCAGCAGGATCTGGATACCCTTCTCGCCGCGCAGCGCCTTCTCATACGAACGCTCGATACCCAGTTTCCCGATATAGTCGCCGGGCTGGTAGTAGTCATCCTCCTCAATGTCGGCAGGCGACACCTCCGCCACGTCGCCCAGCAGATGGGCGGCCATGTTATAGGTGTACTGACGGACAGCACGCTTCTGGACATAGAAGCCGGGGAAGCGGAACATCTTCTCCTGGAAGATGCTGAAGTCCTGGTCCGACAGCTGGCTCATGAACAATTGCTGGGTATAGCGCGAATAGCCGGGATTGCGGTTGCGGTCTTTCATCGTGGCCATACGGCGGTCGAACTCCTCGCGGGTAATGCCGAGAGTCTGACAGAACTCCAGCGTGTCGAGACGGTCCTTCGCCTCGTTCATCACCACCATGAGGTCGTACGACGGCTGGTTGAACACCAGCAGCTTCCCCTTGCGGTCGAGCATATTGCCGCGCGAGGGATACTCGATCTTCTTCAGGAAGGCGTTCGAGTCGGCACTCTTCTTATAGTCGTCGCTCGTGATCTGAAGCATGAACAGACGGATGATATAGATGACCACTATCAGCGTAGCCACCCCGCCTATCACGTAGCGCCTATATGTCAGATCGTAGCTTTTCACCCTTTCACCTTTTCACTTTCTCACCTTTTCGACCTCACGCTCTCAATGGCCAGCATCAGTACCAGCGTCAGGGCCGCGCTGCACACGGACCGCAGGAGCCACAGCTGCCAGTCGAAGAAGTTGAAAGCCTCCAGCAGAAAGAACAACAGACAGTAGACCAGCAACAGCATGCTACTCATCGTGCTGAACTTCCCCCACCCTAACGTGGCGGCCGACACGTCGAGGTCCTCTGCCGAATCACGGGGAACGAAGAGCTCCACCAGATAGGTCTGTATCATGCCGATGAGTGTCAGTGCGCCGGCAGCCAGACCGGGAGTATTGGAGAAGATGTCGATAAACAGACCGAGCAGGAAGCACCACACGAGCACCTCACCCTTCTCCGTGTTGCGGGGGAAGGTGACGGCGAAGTAGACATACAGCAGGGGCGTAGCCACATTCAGCAGCCACACGTGGTTCAGCACCAGTACCTGTACCAGCAGCAGCACCACAAACATCCCCAATCTGTTCACCAACCGTGCCATTATCTTTCTCCTGTTATCTTATTTATCGAGTCGCGGGCGGCCTGCAGCAGGGCGGCACGCTCGGCAATGCTCTTGTCACTGATCACCACCACGTCGCGAAGGTTCGTGAAGTCCGTGCTCAGACGGATCTTCAACTTATACGACAGGCCGTCGCGCGAGTTGTAGGCCTGCTCGATCTTTCCCACCGACACCCCTGAGGGGAATATCGACGAGAAGCCGCTGGTGACCACCCACTCGCCCAACTTGAATTTCGCATGACGGGGCACATCCTCCACATAAGCCACAGAGGGGTCGCCGCCGTACCAGTGCAGATAACCGAAGGAGCCCCGGTTGCGGATGGCGCAGCTGATACGCGACGAACTCGCGTTCAGCACGGGAATGACCACCGAATAATGGTCGGATACGAGATATACCACACCCACGACACCGTTGCCGCAGGCCACACCCATATCCACCGCCACACCGTCGGCACGGCCCTTGTCGATGGTCATCAGGTTCTCCTTGCTGTCGAGGGCGTTGTCCACCACCTTCGCAGGAATCAGGTTATACTGGGAGAGGAACGCCATCTCGTGGCGCTCCATCGCCGTCGAGTCGTACGTCAGCGCCATATAGCGGCGCCTCAGCATATCCACATGCTGCTCCAACAGGAGATTGCGACGCGTCAGCCGTTCGTTTTCCTGCGACTGGTTGAAGAACTTCGTTGCCTCGCTCGTCCACTCCAGCACCTTGCCCGTCACGGCGTTGGCCGATGAGAACCATACGCTGGCCTGATAGTTGTTGTACTGAAACAACAGAAAACCACTGACCACTTCCAGTAACACGAAAAGCAGCCAGTGATAGTAATCTTTCAGGAAATCCAGCAGGTTCCTCATCTCCTTATTCCTTCTCTCCTTACTCCTTCTATCCTTATCTCATCAGGAAGTTGAAGCGGTCGAGATTCTTGAGCGCGACGCCGGCACCCTTAGCCACGCTGTGGAGGGGATCCTCAGGCACGTGGAAGGGGATGTGCATCTTGTCCGTCAGGCGCTTGTCGAGGCCGCGCAGCAGCGCACCGCCACCAGCCAGATAGATACCGTTCTGCACGATGTCGGCATACAGCTCAGGAGGCGTATTCTCCAAGGCGGAGAGCACGGCATTCTCAATCTTCGACACCGTCTTGTCCAGACAGTGGGCGATCTCCTGATAGCATACGGGCACCTCCATGGGCAGGGCAGTGATACGGTTAGGACCGTGTACCACGAAGTCCTCTGGAGCCTCGTCGCCAAGGTCGGTCAGCGCCGAACCCACGTTGATCTTGATACGCTCAGCCATACGCTCAGACACCTTCACATTGTGCTGACGGTACATATACTCCTGGATGTCGGCCGTCAGGTCGTCGCCTGCGGTACGGATGGAGTTGTTCGATACGATACCACCGAGTGAGATCACGGCGATCTCCGTCGATCCACCGCCGATATCAACGATCATGTTACCCTCCGGGGCCTCCACGTCGATACCGATACCGATGGCAGCAGCCATAGGCTCGAAAATCAGATACACATCACGACCGTCGGCATGCTCCGCAGAGTCACGCACGGCACGCAGCTCCACCTCGGTAGAACCCGAAGGCACACCGATCACCATACGCAGAGAGGGTGAGAACAGGCGGCTGCCCGAGTGCACCATCTTGATCAGACCGCGCATCATCTGCTCACAGGCAGAGAAGTCGGCAATCACACCGTCACGGAGCGGACGGATGGTCTTGATGTTATCATGCGTCTTCTCATACATCATCTTCGCCTCGTTTCCAACGGCGATCATCTTGTCGGTGCGACGATCCAGCGCCACCACCGAAGGCTCATCCACCACGATCTTGTCATCGCTGATAATGATCGTGTTGGCAGTTCCCAGGTCCATTGCAATCTCCTGGACAAAACTAAAAAATCCCATTCTTCTTATATAATTTGACTACTACTTAATTATTATTCAGATGTTGTCTTAGTTGTTCTGATTGTCGTTTATTTCTCGAACCAAGAGTGGATAGCGGTGTCGTAGTGCGAGCTCACGCCGAAGGCACGGGTGGCGAACATACGGCGCTGCTCCTTCGTGGTCTCGGCACCCTGCTTCTGCAGGATATCCAGCAGCACACTGTACTCAGCCTTGCTCGGCACGATCACCACATCGTTGAAGTTCTTCGCTCCGGCACGGATCAGCGAGATGCCGCCGATGTCGATCTTCTCGATGATATCCTCCTCAGAGGCTCCGCTGGCAACGGTCTGCTCGAAGGGATACAAGTCTACGATCACAAGGTCGATCTCGGGAATCTCATACTGAGCCATCTGCTCACGGTCACCCTCGTTCTCACGACGGCCCAGGATACCTCCGAACACCTTCGGATGCAGCGTCTTCACACGACCGCCGAGGATTGAAGGATAGGTTGTCACATCCTCCACCTTCTGGCACTCGTAGCCCAACGACTCAATAAACTTCTGTGTTCCACCCGTAGAGAGGAACTTCACACCCTCCTCATTCAACTTCTTGAGGAGCTCATCAAGGCCATCCTTGTGGAATACAGACACCAAGGCGGTCTTAATCTTCTTTGTTTCAGCCATTTCTATGATATTATAACGTTATAAAATTCGAATTTGGCCGGCAATGACGGTGCAAGTCGAACGCAGAAAGCTCGCTTTTTGCTGAGATGCAGCCCGTTATAGCGGCATTTGGCTGCAAAGGTACAAAATAAAAATGGATTAATCTCTATTTTCTCCCCGAAAATTTCAATTAATCCATGTTAAAATAAGATAGGTCAATTATTATATCGCGTCGGACTGTTAATTCAATCCCAGCGTATAGGTGCTCCCCCTGCCCCCTGTCCATCGTCATTACGAAACCTTTGCGGTCTTTAGTTCGTTCTGGAGAAAACTATAGACGTAGCCGGGACTCTGATAGTAGAGGCCAGTAGCATCGTCTTGTAGGCGCTCGAAGGTCTCGGAGGTGTAAAGCACGTCGATGGCCTCCTCGGGTGTGTAGTGTATTTTTACCAAAATAATTTGCATTTTGCTGCAAAATAATTGCTCAAAAATTTGCATAATTCAATTATTTTTCGTAACTTTGTAGCATATTAAAAGGCGGGAATCGGCCACCCGATGTAGTTGGTCGGACGATAGTTTAATACCATGAAATTTCAAGAATTATGGCATTAAAGATCAAAGCGAAGGAGAAGAAGCTTAAGTTCTCCAAAAGGGAAGACGATCCAGGCATCTGGCGCTATGTTATGGTGCCTGAGATCTATTCAGCATTAGCCCCCTCGAAGGTCATAAAGGAGGCGGCTCT
>JAFVGS010000068.1 GCA_017474845.1 Prevotella sp. | reverse complement strand
GGCCGAGTCAGGCAGCGACAGTAGCACCACGTTCACATAGGGCATCGGCTCGCCCTTCTCATCCAATACTCGTCCGCCAAAGTCTTGTGTCTTAGCGAAACTCATCATTGTCATCATCATTGCAGCCATCAGCACTGCGAATCTTAAACTTACTCTTTTCATATCATTTATCATTTTAATTGATTCTTTGACTTATTTGTCGTATATGACGCTGCAAAATTACAGATAGTTGCAGAAACCCCTGCATAAGTGGGATATTATGCAGGGGTTTGTGACGAATGGTGTGATAAACGGTAGATCTGTGACGAATGACACTTACCACACTAATGCTCGCTTCTCCTTGGGGATAAACATCTTGTCGGTGGGCAGGATGCCGAAAGCCTCGTACCAGGTATCGATCATCGGCAGGGCTGCCATCACACGAAGACGAGCTGGTGAGTGAACGTCGCTGTTCACCAACATGGCGGTGTACTCAGGCGTTGAGTTGCAAGCCCAGACGCGGGCATAAGCCAAGTAGAAACGCTGATCAGGGGTGAAGCCATCGACATCGCCGAGGGGCTCGGAGGCCATGCGATTCTTGTAGGCACGATAAGCAATCTTCAGGCCACCATTGTCGCTGACGTTCTCGCCGAGGGTTTTCTGACCGTTCACTTTCAGACCTGGCACGGCTTCCTGCTCACTGAACCAATCGGCAATAACCTTGGTACGCTCATCGTAGCGGGCCTTGTCGCCAGTCGTCCACCAATTGGCGAGATTACCGTCTTTGTCGAACTGACAGCCTTGATCGTCAAAGCCGTGGGTCATCTCATGGCCTATGACAGCACCGATGGCACCATAGTTGCAGACATAATCGGCCTCGGGGTCGAAAAATGGGGGCTGTAGGATGGCAGCGGGGAAATTGATGCTGTTGAAGAGCGGGTGATAGAAGGCATTGACCGTCTGCGGCGAGCAGGGCATCATGGTCTTGTCGACTGGCTGGTGCCAGTACTTGCGCAACCCAGCCTGACGCGACTCCTGCTTGATGCGGATGAAGTTCTCTACGAGGTTCTCCGTCTCGCGGATGTCAATGAACTTCTCCATGTCCTGCCACTTGTCGGGATACCCTACGTTGATGTGCATGGCGTGCAGCTTCTCCAGAGCCTTGGCTTTAGTCGAGTCGCTCATCCAGGTGTTCTCCTTCAGACGGTCCTCGAAGGCTTGCTGTAAGTCCTTCACCAGACGGTAAACACGCTGTTTGCTACTCTCGGGGAAGTATTCCTTGACGTAGAGTTTGCCGATGGTCTCGCCAAGATTGCCGCTGATGGTTGCGACGGCACGCTTCCAGCGGGGCTGCTGCTCCTGCACACCGCTGATGACCTTTGAGGCCTCGAAGGCACGGTCGGTGAAGGCATCGCTCAGAAAACCTGCGTAGGCGTTAATGACGTGCAACTCCATATATGATTTCAAGTCCTCTACGCTCGTCTCGGCCAGCACTTTCTCTACCTCGTGTATCGCATCGAACTCACCGACGTTCACCACGTCGATGTCCTTCGGCAGCCCTAATGCATCACGATAGGCCACATAATCGATGCCCTTGAAGTCGTTGAGCAGCTGCTCCCATGACATCGGGTGGTTCGTAGCCATCGGATCGCGACGGGCCACCTGGTCGAGTGTCTTCATACCTATTCTATACTCAATGGCCCATGCGGCCTGCATCTTCTGCTCAGCGGCGGCATCGCTGTAGCCCACCATCTTCAGATAGTCCTGGTTCAGGCTCTTGACGGCGGCAACGGTGGCCTGCTGTTGCTCGTTTGGCTGGTCATAGTACTCCTTGGGCAACGAGGCACCACCATGCCCTGCAAACATCATATACTCTGACGAGTTGAAGGGGTTCAGGCTGAGGCTGAGGCCGAAGGGAGCCGTATTAAATCCCTTGGCATCGAGGGCGTACATCAGGCGAAGCGCCTCGTCGCGGGTCTGCACCTCGCGCACCTGCCGCAGGTAGGGCATAATCGGCTCGTAGCCCATGCGGTTGCGGCTGACGCTGTCCATGTAGAGACGGTAGAGCGCACTTATCTTTTGTCCATCGGAACCCTGCGGCAGATCCTTCTTCTCTGCGTATGCCAGAATGAGCTTGTTGATGCGGTCATTGTTCAGTTCATACAGGTCGGTAAACGCTCCGTTCTCAGGATGCTGTGCATCCAGCGGGTTCTCCTTCAGCCATCCGCCAACGGCGTACTGCCAGAAGTCATCACCAGGTTTTACACTCGGGTCCATGTTGATTTTCATCGAAGTCTGTGCCGTGCTCGCTAAGCTGACAAAAGCGAGGGCAACGGCGAAAAACAATTTTCTCATAATTACAATTTATTCAGTTTAACTGGTTCATTTGACTCTTAGACGCAAGGGTGCAGTCGAAAACTACACGATTAACGTTGAATTTTACGTACTCATTCTGGTCTGTGCCTCCTTACCTGCGCCTGTACCTTTGTATTTGCTGCGGGTGGCATTGAGGCGGTAGACAATGGAGAGAAGGAGTTTGTGTGTAGAAAAGCGGTTGCACTGACGGAACTGGTTGTAGCCTAAATCTCCTGACTCGTTGACACGGTTGCGCTGTAGGCAGTCGAGGACGGCACAGCGGAGCGTGAGCGAGCGATCCTTTAGCAAACTCTTCTGTGCCACAAGACCAAGACGGAGGTTGTAAGTATCGTTGTAGAAATTGTAGGAGTAGCCTTTGGAGCGGTACATCAGATTGATATCGAACTGCCAGCCATGATTCAGCGTAAAGGTGTTGAAGGCGTTAAGCGTGTAGCGTGGCTTGTCG
>JAFVGS010000067.1 GCA_017474845.1 Prevotella sp. | reverse complement strand
GGTTCCATCCCAGCCTTCTGAGTTATCTCCCAGATATTGTACTATCAACTTGCCGTATCTGTCATAGATATTGACCACTGCACCTGGATATACCTCCGCCAGTTTGCCGATGATCCAATGATCGTTGATGCCATCTCCGTTTGGTGAGAAATATGGCGGAATGTAGATCTCTGGTGCATCCAGCACGAAGTGGAAGACTGAGCCGCAGCCATTCTCATCCACCACATTGATAACATGTGTGGCGAAACTCAGATCCTTGATCAGCGTATTGGTCGTGCTGTGGTTTACATCTCCATCGACCCAGTAGGTGAACACGCCCGTGCCTCTGTTCGGATCCATCACGATCTGACGGTCGCGGATTCCAACTGAGTCCATGCTGATGATAAGCGGATGCGTCGTCACCAGAATCTGTATCTCATCGGTGGCTGTACATACGCCTCGTGTCATATCTACTTTATAGGTGGAAGTCTCTGCCGGTGTCACTACCGTGGCGGCCGACAAAGCAACCGGTGTCCCGTTCAATGACCATGTATAGGTGGCTGCGTCATACGACTCAGCCGTTATGGTGGAGCTGGATCCCTCACAGATCGGTGTCACGCCTGCCAGCTTGCCCTTCAATGGCTCATCCACCTTGATCGTCACCTGATAGGTCTTCTTACAACCTGAATTGTTCGCAGTCACTACATACGTATAGGTTGATTGATGTCCGTTGCCTGGTTTGAACGTCGGCTGGACGGTCACGCGTTCGTTGTCCGTCGCTGTCAGGATGGTTTTATCCGACTGCCACTCGATAGTTGTTCCTTCCGGTGTGATATTGGTGATTTCCAGTTCTGCCTCTTCTCCCTCGCATATCACCTGTTCTGCCGGCAATGTCACATAGATGGTCGGTACGACCTTCAGCTGTCCTATCTCAGTGACTGCCACACACCCTTTGCGGTTGGCCTCCACTGTATAGAGTCCGCTGTTACCTGCAACGGTCGCTTCGATCGTATAGGACAAGCCTGTCTGGCCTGCAATAGCCTGGTCATCCTTCTTCCACACCAGTGAGTAATCAGGTCCACTCGTCGGTGTTACCGTCACGGATGAGGTGAACTTATCGCCTTCACACATCTCTAACAATGGAGTGGTATTGTCCAGGGCTATCTGTGCATCCGTCAGCTTGAACGTCACACTCGTAGGACAGCCGTTCGTGAAAGCCAGCGTATAGACACCTGCTCCCGCTACGGTGAACGGTGAGGATGAGGAGGTGGCTCCCGACGGTGTTGTCAGCAGATAATCTCCGTCTCCGTCATACGCCGGTGTGATTGTCACATTGCCGCCGCAATAGTAGTACTCCTCCGATGTCAATGAGTTCGTATATACCTTCGTCGGCAGTTCTGTATTGGTAGGATCTGATATTGTCAATGTTCCAACTACTGGTCCTTGGCCAAGAACAACCTCAAGCGACAAAGTCTCGCTGCAGGTTCCTGCCGTCACCGTCAATGAGTATGGGTAATGGTCCCCATAGTTTCCGCCGACGAACTTCTTGGTCTCAAACTCTGCCGTACTGCCGTTGTCTCCGTTGCCCGTCCATGCGTATGTGACAGGTGTGGCGTTCGTCTTCACTTCAGATGTGAACTTGGCGGACATATCCGGACACGTCGTCACATTATCCACCAACACGCTCAGGGTATCTATTGTCACCGTGATCGGCTCTATCTTGGATTTACACTGAGCTCCCGAATTCACGTTGGCATTATATGCATATTGCACGCCATAGGTTCCCGACTCCTGGACCTTGGAGGATGCACGTGATGATGATCCTGTTGCATCGTCAAAGTAGGTCGGTGTATAGACCATTCCTGACACCTCGTTGGTCAGCTTTACCGCTGCGGCCAGATCCACTTCCGTTTCACACACGGCTGATGGGTTGGTTATGCTCAGCACAGGATTGGCATAGATCGTCACAACGATCTCGCTCTCCGTACTCTCAGCTCCCGTATCTGTCAGTTTCTGTGTAACGTAGTATCTATATGTGCTCGTCAGTGTCTCGCCGGAGCGCATAGCCGCCGTCGGAGTTGGTCCCGTAGGTCCGTCCGTTATCTTTCCATGATTCTCGTCATACCATATCAACTGATAAGAGGATGCCGGGTTGGTCAACTCATTGATTTGAGCAGTCAATGGGCTGGTCGTCTCGCCCTCGCAATATGAGACGGGCTGCACGATTGGATTCGGTGCGTCGCTGATCACCACCTTCACGATATTCGTCTTTCCTTCGCAGTTATCCACCGTCTGGGAGACACAGTAATACACATACTGGTCTTTACC
>JAFVGS010000066.1 GCA_017474845.1 Prevotella sp. | reverse complement strand
GGCGTAACCATCAACGAACTGAAGGAGGCCTTCTCGCAACTCTATGCCTATACCGGCTTTCCACGTTCGCTGAATGCACTTGGCGTGCTGAGCAAGGTGTTGGAGAACGGACGGAGCAGCGAGAGCCATCCGAGCTTGCTCGAAGATGGTCGAGTCGTGACGGACGAAGGCAAAGCCAACAAGCAGCCGGAATGGCAAGAAGGCAAGCCTTGGAAGCGTCCTGCAGAGTGGGATGATGCTAAGAAGGCTTACGAACTGGGCGTGAAGAACCAGACACAACTCTCAGGAAAGCCCTTTAACTATGAGTTCTGTCCGCAGGACGACTACTATTTGAAGTCACACCTCTTTGGTGACATCTTCGCTGGCGACCAGCTCTCTGCTGCAGATCGCGAGATAGTAACCGTAGCAGCCCTGAGCGGTCTCGATGGTGTTGCTCCACAACTGGCTGCCCACAAGCAGGGCGCCGTGAATATGGGCAACTCAAAGCAACAGGTCGATGAGCTCTGCACTTGGCTCTGCAACGAAGGTTACACCCTGAACACCAAGTGGCCCAAGGGCGAGCCTAATCCTTACGGAAAGTATTTCATTGGTCAGAGCTATCTGGCAGATGTCGGTGGTGGTGTGATGAACGTCACCTTCGAACCTCGCTGCCGCAATAACTGGCATATTCACCACAAGCAGGTACAAGTGCTCATCTGCGTTGCTGGGCGCGGCTGGTATCAGGAATGGGGCAAGGCTCCCGTTGAGATGACTCCCGGCACTGTCATCGCCGTACCCGCAGAAGTCAAACATTGGCACGGAGCACAGAAAGACTCATGGTTCCAACACCTGACCTATCATAAGGATGTTCAGGAAGGAGCCGGTAACGAGTGGTGCGAGCCTGTAGATGATGCTACCTATAATGCACTGAAATGATAATCAAACAACAATGAAACAAGTATCAGTATTAGTAGGTGCTGGCAGTATCGGACAGGCTATTATCCGTCGTGTGTCGGCTGGCAAGCACATCGTGTTGGCAGACTACTCCATAGAGAATGCTCAGCGAGCAGCAAAGACATTGGAGAATGCGGGCTTTGAGTGTTCAACCATACGATGCGACCTTGGCTCGAAAGAGGACATCCTGAAATTGGTGGGGTTTGCCACCAACAAGGGAGACGTAATGAATGTTGTGAATGCTGCTGGTGTATCTCCTTCACAGGCTCCCGTAGCAGAGATCCTTCGCGTTGACCTCTACGGAACAAGTGTTCTGTTGGAAGAGTTCGGCAAGGTGATTGCAGAGGGTGGTTCGGGTGTGATTATCTCGTCGCAGAGCGGTCATCGTCTGCCAGCCTTACCGCAGGAACAGAACAAGGTTATAGCCACAACTCCTGTTGACAAGCTGCTGGAGTTGCCATTCCTGAAGGAAATCAACGACACACTGAAAGCCTATCAGTACTCGAAGCGTTGCAATGTGCTCCGCGTGATGTTCGAGGCTACCCGCTGGGGCCATCGTGGTGCTACCATTAACTCAAT
>JAFVGS010000044.1 GCA_017474845.1 Prevotella sp. | reverse complement strand
GGGATCAACAAGATCTACCGTACCGACGAAGTGGAGACACAGGCGTTGGAGAATGTGAACCTCGAAGTGCGCAAGGGCGAGTTCCTCAGCATCATGGGACCGAGCGGCTGCGGCAAGTCGACGCTGCTCAACATCATGGGACTGCTCGACGAGCCGACGAGTGGACAGATTGAACTGTGCGGACAGGTGATTAACCCGAAGATGAGCGACAACCGACTTGCCGAACTGCGCAACAAGACGTTAGGCTTCGTCTTCCAGTCGTTCCACCTCATCCCGACGCTCAACGTGATTGACAACGTGCAACTGCCACTTATCTACCGAGGCGTGCGCAGCAGCGAGCGCATCCGTCTGGCCAAGGAGGTCATCGAGCGCGTCGGCCTCTCCCATCGCATGAAGCACCGCCCCACGCAGCTCTCCGGCGGACAGTGCCAGCGCGTGGCCATCGCCCGCGCCATCATCGGCAACCCCGAAATCCTCCTGGCTGACGAGCCCACCGGCAACCTCGACTCGAAGATGGGTGCGGAGATCATGGAACTGCTCCACCGCCTGAACCGCGAGGACGGTCGCACCATCGTCATGGTGACCCACAACGAGCAGCAGGCCCAGCAGACCGACCGCATCATCAAGTTCCTCGACGGACGGCAGATTATGTAAAACAACGAATTACGCGAATTTCACGAATTTATTTTGACCACGAATTTCACGAATTACACGAATGATTAAGATCATACGACACGCCTTTGCACTCATCCGCGAAGACAAGCTCTTCTCTGCCATCTACGTCGCAGGCACGGCGGTGGCCATCGCCTCGGCCATGGTCATTGCCATCGTGTTCAATATGCTGTTGGCGGACATCCCGCCGGAGGTGAACCGCTCGCGCACGCTCTACGTCCACGGCCGATTCCTTCCTGTTGGATGGACTGGCGACATGCCCTATCATCAGGGGCACTCGTCGGTAGCACTCGACTCGTGCTACCGACGTATGAAGTGCGTCGAGGCGGCCGCGGGCGTCATTCCCGCCATGCAGAACCGCTACACCATCGCCGGATTCGGTACGACCGACCGCCAAGGCACTGAGCAAAGCTCCGTTTCGGCCATTGCAACCGACCCCGACTTCTATCGCCTCTACGAACTGACGTTCCTCAGCGGGCGCCCGTTCTCGGAGAAGGAGTTTCGCGACGGCGAGCGGGTGTGCGTGGTGACCGACAAGGTGGCAGCGAAGACCGGCGGCGGCTCTACGGTAGACATCAACGGTAAGGCCTTCCGCGTCGTGGGCGTAGTCAAGGCGGTGAGTGCGTTTCTCGGAGAGGCCACAGCCGATGTCTATATGCCCTACACGGTCGAAGGGATGGGCCTTTACCCCAACAACCATAATCCCTTTCGCATTGCCGAGCGCTACGTGGACGTGACTTACGATGGTAACCTCAACGTCCGCATCCTGCTCCACGAAGGCTTTACCCTGAAGGACTTTGACGCCGAGCTGGAGCCGCTGCGCCAGCAATACAGCGCCGTCATCAGTTCGCAGTTGGGCGAGAAAGTGGAGTGGGCGGTGAATGCACGGACGCACTTCTTCCACAAGATTAACTTCTTCAGGCCCGACGGAGCCGACGACCAGGGGCTGGCAATGGAAGCCAAGAACCTGATGCCGCCCGCCATCCTCATGCTGCTGTTCCTCTTTCTACCTGCCATCAACCTGAGCGGACTCGTCAGCAACCGTATGGAGGCCCGCCGCGCCGAGATGGCCATCCGCAAGGCCTTTGGTGCCAAGCGGCGCACGCTGCTCAATGAGGTCATCAGCGAGAACCTCATGCTGACGCTCCTCGGCGGCATCGTCGGCTGGGTGCTGTCGGCACTCTTCGTGGCTGCCATTCGCAACAATCAGGTATTCCTGGAGATATTCGTCTCTGCCGACCAAAGCGTGATGGACACGGGTATGCAGTTCCAGATGTTCTTCACACCGACGCTCTTCATCATCGTCTTCCTCTGCTGCGTGCTGCTGAACCTTATGGCCGCCCTCATCCCCGCATGGCGCTCGCTGCGCAACTCCATCGTAGAATCCCTCAACCAGAAAAGATAACGCCCCATGATACTCAAGAATCTTTGGAACCACAAGAAGCAGAACGGCTTCGTATTCGTCGAAATCGCCCTCATCGCCGTCCTCAGTTTCTACCTGTTAGACCACATCGTTGTCTGGACCTACGGCAACTATTTTTGCTACGCTGACGGTGAGTTTGAGAAGGAGCACCTGCTGATAGGTCAGACGGCGAGGACTACTCCCATCACCGCCGAAGCCCTACAGACGGAAGCCGAAGCATATAGCGACACCGCCCAGCTGAAGCCCTTCGAAAAGGAAGCCCTCAAGACGATGGCTAGCCTCTACGCCTTCCGCGACGAGGTGCGTGCCCTGCCTGAGGTGCAGTCGGTATGCCTCACACATCAATTCGTCGGTGACGGCCAGGGCAGGTGGAACTATCACGCCTTGGCACCGGAGGCCGACACCACCAAGACCTGCTCGGCATACACGGAGAACTTCTGCCTGAACGAGAGCTATTTCGAGACGTTGGGGATCACCGCCGTCGAGGGCAGTCCGTCAGTGGAGGCTCTTTCTCGCGACATTCCCACTGACGGCGTGGTCATCACCCGCAGCCTCGCGCTCCAACTCTTCGGCACCGCCGAGGCCGTCGGTCGCAGATTGATAAAAGTTCAGGGCACCGACGATAACGGCGTAGAAATCACGTCGCACCACACCGTCTTCGGCGTAGTAGAGGACGTGAAGCCCGCTCCCCATGAGCGTTATTACTATGTAGCGTTCTTTCCTGTTACTGCCTTCGCCAGCAACACGCCAAAGATGATCATCCGCCTAAAGCCCGAGGCCGATGCCGGGGAGTTCATAGCCAAATACAAAGCCACCAACGGCACCTACGCCTTCGCCTCGCTGAAGGCCTTCAATGATTATCAGGATAAAAGCAATCACGTCTCAGACCACATCATCATCACCCTCCTCAGCACCCTTGGCCTGCTCTTTGCGCTGAACGTCGTGCTCGGCACGCTCGGCACCTTCTGGCTGCAGATTCGCAAGCGCACCGAGGACATTGGCATCATGCGCAGCTTCGGTGCCAAGCGCAGCCACCTGTTCTGGATGATCTGGGGCGAGGGCGCCCTGCTGACGCTCCTGGCCTGCATCTTGGGCCAGCTTATCTGGTTGCAGTTCGCCGTCAACATCGGCCTCGCCGACGGCAATATCCGCGCCACCTCCTTGCGCGAGACCGACTGGGTGAACACCTTCTGGCTCCACGTCCTCATCGTCTGCGCCATCCAGTACCTCCTGCTCCTCGCCATCGTCACCCTCGGCATGGTCGTGCCCACGTTCCGCGCCATGTACAAACGTCCCGTCGAAGCCTTACATCATGAATAGACTGTTCACGTTCTTCCTCGCTTGGTTGCCCCTCGCCGTCTTGGCACAGACGGACACGTTGCACCTCTCCCTCGACGACTGCATCGCGATGGCGCGGCGCCAGAGCATCGATGCCGCCGTGGCTTTAGGCGAACTGCGGTCGGCCTACTGGCAGTGGCGCAGTTACCGCGCCGACCTGCTGCCGGAGGTGTCGCTGACGGGCACGGCACCGTCGTGGAACAAACGCTACAGCTCGTACCAGCAGGCCGACGGCTCGCTGTCGTTCGTGCGCAACGACTACCTCGGACTGGATGGAGCAGTGAACATCACGCAGAAGCTGTGGCCCACGGGCGGCACGCTCTCGGTGGAGTCGTCGCTCGACTATCTGCACCAGTCGGGCAGCGGCGGGTCGGGAAATCAGTTCATGTCGCTGCCCGTGGCCGTCACCCTCTCGCAGCCGCTCTTCAGCGTGAACCACCTGAAGTGGAACCGCCGCATAGAGCCGCTGCGCTACCGCGAGGCGCAGGCGCGATTCCTCACCGAGACGGAGCAGGTGGCCATGCAGGCCATCAGTCTCTATTTCGGTCTGCTGCTGGCCGGCGAACAGGTGAACATCGCCCGCCAGAACCTGCAGACAGCCGAGAAGCTCTATGAGGTGGCGCAGGCCAAGCGCCGCATGGGCACCATCAGCGAGAACGACGTGCTGCAACTGCGCCTCGACGTGCTCACCGCCCGCAGTGCCCTGACCAACAGCGAGAGTACCCGCCAGGCCCGCCAGTTCGCCCTCCGCTCATTCCTCGATGTGGAAGCCCCCATCGCCGCCACCGTTCCCGAAGCGTCGGTCTTGGGTCTCCATCTCGACTACGAGGACGTCCTTGCCCACGCCCTCCAGAACAACGCCCTCGCCACCACCATGCGCCGCCGCCAGATGGAGGCCGACTACGCCGTGGCCTCGGCCCGCGCCAACCGCCAGAGCATCAACCTCTACGCCCAACTGGGCTACACCGGCACGGGCGAGAACATGAACAGCGCCTACCGCCACCTGCTCAGCAACGAGGTTGTCTCGGTGGGCATCACCGTGCCATTGCTCGACTGGGGCAAGCGCAAGGGGCAGCGTCGCCTCGCCGAGAGCAACCGCGACATCATCCAGGGCCAACTCCGCCAGCAGTCGCAGGACTTCCGCCAGGACATCTTTATCTTGACAGAGCAGTTCAACAACCAGGCCGAGCAACTGCGCATTGCTTGCGAGGCCGACACCATTGCCCGCCGCCGCTACCACACTAACGTCGAAACGTTCAAGATAGGCAGCATCTCGACCCTCGAACTCTCCAGCGCCCAGACTGCCAAGGACCAGGCCCGCCAGAACCGCATCCAGCAGCTCTTCAACTACTGGTACTATTACTATCAGCTCCGCAGCATCGCCCTCTGGGACTTCGAGCGCGGCTGCGAACTCACGGCAGACGTAGAACGTCTCATTGAACATTGAACATTAGATATATGAAGAACGACAATCAAACGATGGACAGGGCGATTCCTGTCAGTGAACAACGCCGGCGCAAACTCCGTCGCACTGCCGTGGCCGTTGCCATCGCAGTAGCAGTGCTCGGCGCAGGTGCCTGGCTCGGCACACAGATGATTCCGACCCTCGACCGCAAGGCACTCATCATCTCCGAGGTGGACCGCGGCACCATCGACGTCAGCGTCTCGGCCACGGGGCGCATCGTGCCCGCCTTCGAGGAAATCATCGTGTCGCCCATCAGCTCGAAGATTCTTGAGGTCTATGCCCACAGCGGCGACAGCGTGGACGTCGGCACGCCCCTGCTGCGCCTCGACTTGCAATCCGCCGAGACCGACTACTCCAAGGCCCTCGACGAGCGCGAGATACGACGTCAGCAGACCGCCCAGTTGAAAGCCAACGTCGAAACCCAACTCTCCGACCGCCGGATGCAGATTGAGGTGAAGGAGATGGAACTCTCGCAACTCGAAGCCCAACTGCGCAACGAACTCTACCTTGACAGCCTTGGCAGCGGCACCCGCGACCGTGTGCGCCAGGCCGAGACAACCTTAAAGACCGCCCAAATGCAACTCTCGCAACTGCGACAGCAGTACCAGAACGAGCAGCGTGTGCGGCAGGCCGACCTCCGTATGCAGCAACTACAGAACGGCATCTTCGAGAAGGGACTCGACGAGAAGCGCCGCACCCTCGACGATGCCAAGATCCGCTCGCCGCGCCGTGCCACACTCACCTATATCAACAGCGAAGTGGGCAGCACCATCGGCGCGGGTCAGAAAATCGCCGTCGTCAGCGACCTGAGCCACTTCAAGGCCGAGTGCGAAATCTCCGACAGCCACAGCGAGCGCGTCCGCGTCGGCGGTGCCGTCATCCTGCGTATCGGCAAGGAGCGCCTCACGGGCATCATCAACACCGTCACGCCCCTGAGCCAGAGCGGTGCCATCACCTTCACCGTCGTGCCCGACAACATGTCGCACCCGCGCCTCCGCTCCGGTCTCCGCACCGAAGTCTTCGTCATCACCAGCATCAAGGACGACGTGCTCCGCATCCGCAACGGCTCTTTCTACAGCGGCCCCGGCGACTACACCCTCTTTGTCCTCGACGGCAACATGCTCCATCCCCGCCAAGTCCGCCTCGGCGAGTGCAACTACGACTACATCGAGGTCATCAGCGGCCTGGAATCCGGCGAGCAGGTCATCGTCAGCGACATGACGAAGTACAAAGGCAAGGAGAAACTGAAGGTGGAATAAGATGACATATATGCAAGAATTAGAGAAACGCGAGCCAATTATGTGCCCAAACACATGAAATCCTAAAAATAGTTTTAGACTTTCACCCTCGGCACACAGTTTATAGCTTTATTGAAGACTAACTTGCATATTATTTCATAACTTTGCAGACAATTAAACGAAACGAATATGAACAAGAAATCAATTATTACGATGATGCTCGCCCTCGTCACAATGGCGGGGCAGGCACAGACAAAGACTGCAACTGTCACTGGTTATTCACCCGCACTTAAAGACGGCACGTTGGTACTGGCCGGAACAGGCACTATTGGGAATGTTGTAGATACAGTCCAAGCTGGACGGTTCGCCTTCACTCTACCCGTAGAGGAACTCACCGAAGGTTTTCTCGGTTTAATGGGTGAAGGTTGTCCCAATTTTAATTTAACCCTCTTCCTACGTCCCGGTGTGACTGTGAAATTGACAGGCAATGACTGCTTCTACCCTTTATGGAAAGTGGAAAGCCCTTTGTCAGAACAGCAGACTCAGAGCCGTATAACGGAGTATTGCCGTGACGTGGTAACGGAATTAATGCAGATGGATTTGGATAAAAAGCCTTGGGAAGAGAGAGAAATCGTCGAAATGAAGTGGATGAAGCAACGAATGGACATCCTGCCCTCACTGCCTGTGGACGCAGCTACGATCCGTGCACTATGGGGCATATCCATGACGGCAAAGAACACTCCAAACTTCCCACACATGGAGCAGTTAAAGCAACTGGAAAAGAAAATTGTCGCACGGGCTCCTAAAGGATTTGAGGAGCAACTGGCAGAGATTCACAACTATGTCTATCCACCACGACTTTTGCAGGTGGGTGATGAAGCTATTGATGCCGAACTCCTTGATATGCAAGGACAGAAACACCATCTATTTGAAACCTTTTCCAATGACAAATACGTATTGCTCGACTTCTGGGGCATCGGTTGTGGTCCTTGCATGATGTCTGAGCCTGAGATGAGAGAGGTCTACGAGAAAATGAAGGATAAACTGGAAATCGTCGCTATCAATCAGAACAAACTATCTGAGTGGCAGAAGCATGAATTCAGCAAACGCATCGTTGGGAAAAACTGGAACAACGCCATGAAGGACATTAGTAGCCGATACTGTGATGTGGGTGCCATCCCTTATTATGTAATGATTTCGCCTGATAAGCGCATCGTCTGGAAGGCAGTGGGCTATCAGTCTGGATATTTCCTGGGTATGGCTGAAGCCCTCAATGGGCCTAAGCAGGACAACAGTTCCAATCTCCAGTTCGCCATCCGGAAAGTCGAAACCAAAGTTGATGGAACCACTATCAGTTTCCGCTATTATGGCCATAAGGATTACTGGTTCCGTATCGCCAAAGACTCCTATCTTAACGCTAATGGCAAGAAATACAAACTAACAACAGCCGATGGCATCAAACTCGATGAGAACAACTATACTCAGGTGAAAGCCTCCGAATCTACAAACGAGTTTTTAGGCAACACTTACTATATCGACTTCACACTTACCTTCGAACCGTTCGACACCATCCCCGCTACTTTCGACTTCATAGAGGGCGACGGCGATGGTGCTTTCGTCATCCGCGATGTTTCTATAGAATGACAAATTATGAAGAGGCAAACTATCATTACCATCCTCCTCGCTCTCGCCACAGTGGCGGGACTAGCCAAGACAAAGACAGCAGAAGTTAAAGCGGATTCTTTGCTGTTATTTGTACAGGCTGGCGACAGTTGCATGCGGCAGTATAACACCTTTGAGGCGCTGAAGTATTATCAAGAGGCGTATGCCATTGCAAAAAGCCGAAGTCAGCAGCAGGCTGTAGAACAGCATGACCTTCCTCTTGACAAGTTTGATGAACTGCCTGAGGAGAAACAGGATGAGATTATTGAGCATCTGAAGCAATCTGCTGAAAACAGTTCGATAGTGGACTGCATGGTTCAGATGAAACTCGCAAATTGCCATTATAAGCGTGGCAACTATCGCGAGACAGCCAATCTCCTGAAACTGGTACCTGAGGACAGCCTCTCCCACGATGCCTTCCGCCAGCTATGCTTCAGCTATCAGAAACAGGGCGACAACGACTCCTTTGTCTACTGGGCCAGTCAGCTGAATTACCGTTATCCTATGGATGGCGAGATAGTTGCTAATCTCATACTCGCACATGTCAAAGCCCAACAACCGCAGAATGGTATTGTCCATGGACTAATATATAGCCAGAGGGATTCCACCAATATCCTCGTGAACAGGGCACTGGCCGATGCATGGTTCATCAATCGTGACTTCACAGCGGCTGCCAAGTTATATAATCGACTGCTGGAGCAGGGTGACTCTACTTTCAACACCTTGTATTCCGCAGGTATGTGCTATGCTCAGATCGAAGACTTGGAACAAGCCTACCACTATCTACAGTTGGCTTTCCTGATGAGTGGCATGCAGCACTACGGCTGCGCCTATCGTCTTGGAGTGGTCTGCATCGACACAAAGCGCTATCCTGAGGGGCTTGGCTATCTCGATCTTGCCAAACAACTGATGCGCCCTGACACCACTATTATGAAGGCCATTACACTCTCTCAGGGCGAAGGCTACTACATGACACAACATTACAATGAGGCCGTCACGGCGTGGAAGAAACATCTCGCCTATAACCCAACCTCCATCGCCACCTATTATAATATTGCGAATGCCTACGCCTATCTCCTCAAAGACGGCAAGCAGGCAGAATCATATTATCGCCAGTTCCTTGACCTCGCCCGCAAGGAGGAGAAACCGACGGATAAACTCAAGGAGATGATCAAGAGCGCCGAGGACATGATAAAGGATTTTGACTTGAATAGAAAACTATCACAACAAAACAATCAATGAACAAGCGAACCATCATCACCATCCTGCTCGCTCTCGTCACAGTGGCGGGGCAGGGGCAAATCAAATGCCACGTCGAAGGTACATTAGAGACCGATACGTGGGGCGATGAAGTCATCATCTGCGAGGCAGGGACTGACCTGCGCGTTGTGGACGAACCGCGCTTTCATGTGAAAGCCAAGGACGGACGTTTCACCTATGACATCGAGACCGACTTTCCAAGGCTCTATGTGGTATTCTTTCTGAAGCAATACGAAACAGGACGTTTGTTCTTGGGCAAGTTCATCGCCGAGAACTGCAACGTGAACGTCACGATGTATAAAGACAAACGTGTGCGTATCGTCAGCAACGGCGAGGAAGGACGCAAGCACGCGGTGAAGGATAGCATAGAAAAAGTACGTTTCTGGAACCCCGTCGAGGTGATTGACAATCAGATAGACGACGAGAGCCATAGGGCGGAGTTCTACAAAGCAGACTTCATTTCCACTGTTAGCAAAGCACGGTCTTTGAATGTGGATAGTCTGCCGCAGACGTATGTCGATTCTATCCGTCAAGTGGTCGATTACTACATGCAGAACAAACGTGCAAGATATACCGACGCTGGCTGGCAGTTGATGCAGCGTCGTGACAGCATCACCGCCAACTTGGTTCCCTTCCGCTTTGCCTACGACGCAGAGCACCCAATGCTTTGGACGCTTTACGATGTACTTGATGCCATCCAAGCCCTCAAGCATGCAGACGTCTATGTGAACTTCGACAATTCGCAGTTTGAACCGTATCTGACGCTCTATCACGACAAACTCATCAATTACTACCCCGGCCACCCCATTCACGACCAGATTGTCACAACTGAGACGGCCTACCGCCTACAACCGGGCAGACCCTACATCGACTACACGGTGCGAAACACAGACGACCAGCTCGTTCCTATCTCCACGCTCACAAAAGGCAAAGTGGCTCTTATCGACCTCTGGGCGTCGTGGTGTGGTCCCTGCCGTCGTCACAGCATTGCCATGATTCCCATCTATGAGAAATACAAGGACAAAGGCTTCACCGTCATTGCCATCGCCCGTGAACGTAATCGCCAAGCGATGGAAAATGCAGCGAAGAAGGACGGCTATCCTTGGCAGAGTCTGTTGGAGCTGAACGACGAGAACGGTGTGTGGCGCAAGAACGGAGCTGGCAATGCAGGAGGTGCCATGTACCTCATCGACCGCGACGGCACCATCCTCTCCACCTCCACAGATGCCGAGGAACTGGAGCCGATTATCAAGAAAGCATTAAACATCGAATAAAGCATGACACGCCACTGTTTAAATAGTTAAATTGAATTAAGGAAGTACGAAAAATCATACTTTTGGTTTGTCGAATCAGTATTTCTTCGTATCTTTGCACCAAAAGTACGATAAATCATACGCTGATGGATATAGGAACAGTGATTAAGGAGCGCAGGGCATTGCTGGGAATCTCGCAGCAAGACCTCTCGGATTACTCTGGAGTAGGCATCTCTACAGTCAAGGATTTGGAGCGTGGCGTGGGCAATCCGTCGCTACAGACACTACAGAAGATACTGGATGTGGTGGGTATGGAAATGGTATTGCAGGTAAAACAGACCGTTAAATAGCATAGAGGATGAGAAAAGTGAATGTGTATTACGGTGATGTCTATGCCGGGCAACTCGTTGAGTTGTCAAGGGGCAGCTATGAGTTCACCTACGATGATGCTTTTCGTGCCGACGGTAGCACCCCTCCTGTGTCTGTCAACTTGCCCAAGAGCCAGAAGGTGTATCACTCGGAGCGCATCTTCCCCGTATTCACCAATATGTTGCCTGAAGGAGCCAACCGCAGGGCATT
The DNA here is from genome assembly GCA_017474845.1 of Prevotella sp. Classification (GTDB taxonomy): domain Bacteria; phylum Bacteroidota; class Bacteroidia; order Bacteroidales; family Bacteroidaceae; genus Prevotella. Next base: position 783 of record JAFVGS010000044.1, on the reverse strand, counting down.
GTGCAGAGCGAGGAAAGTTGACGAGAACGATTTTTTCGGAATGCTGGAGATGATTTGCGGCATGGATGCCATCGGGAAGTTTGTACTTAAAAGACCAGAAGAATGAAGACGATAGAAGTATGCCCATCGACATTGCGACCAGGTTTTTCTACCTATTCGCCCCAAGCCGTCAAGGAATTGTTTGACGGTGTGGTGGTTTCGCCCTTTATTGACATCGATTTCGAGAACGAGCGCGACCAGCAGCAGGCGATGGAGAACATGAACAATATGTCAATCTCAGGTGCTCAGGAGAAATTCTCTGCCATCATTGATGACGGGAAAATCCGTCTGACTCATAAAGGCGAACAGGCCACCTATATCCTGAAGCCAGCACCTTTCAACCTGAGTCTCTCCACCCGCAAACAGATACCTGCTAACGAGCACCTGACCATGCAGATAGCATCTCAGGTCTATGGCATACGCACAGCCAGCAATGGTCTGTGTTTCAGCAGCAGTGGCCAGCCGGTGTATATCACGAAGCGCTTTGACGTGATAAACGGCGTGAAAGAGAGTTCGCAGGAGGACTTTGCCACCGTTCTGCAGATGACGGAGGAAGGCAGCGACAGCAATTTCAAATACCACGGAAACTATGCGCAGATAGCAGATGCCATCCGGCAGTTTGTGCCTGCATGGATGCCACAGATGGAGCAGTTCTTCCGGATGGTAGTGTTTGATTATCTGTTTGCTAATGAGGATGCTCACATGAAGAACTTTTCATTGATAAACAAAAACAGCGAGTATTTC
>JAFVGS010000004.1 GCA_017474845.1 Prevotella sp. | reverse complement strand
CAGGGAGGCCAATATCTCTTCTATCTTTGCTGCCATGCTGCAAAGGTACGAAGATTCTCTCAATTGCAAGCATATTCATATGTTAATACTCTTAACGAATAGAATTGTTAACTCACACTAAATCCTGTAGAACCACTTTTATCAAACTAGAATTATAAAAAGTACCCCATTCAATGGATGTAACTCCACTCCCGATAGTCACAGAAGACAAATTTTGGCAATCGCCAAAAGTCCTTTCCCTTAAAACAGTTACACTATTGGGAATAATAATACTATACAAGGATGTACAAGAAGAAAATGCATATGATCCTAAAGTTTCAAGGTTCTTGGGTAAGCTGATATTGTTTAAAGAAGTACAACCGCTAAATGCTGAATTCTCAATAGTTTTGAGACCGCTGGGAAACACTACATTTGATAAAGATGTGCATCCGACGAATGCTTTAAACGTTGATAATCAGTAATTTAAATCTTAAACGGTAGAAAAGTGGCCCTGTGTGTTTTCAACCTTGGCTTGTGAGGCAAGATTTAACGTATTTCGCTCGACCTTGGCTACTGTCTTGACGGCAGGCTGCACGGGCAAACGTTCTCAGACTGAAGGGGAGAGTGCCAGGCAGCCACAGCCAGACCCGTGTGGGCAGCAGGCTCGACTCGCTGATGCACTGGACCGACGGCGCACGGTTTGACACCGCCCGTACCATCGGCGAGCGGCTGTTGCGGCACGACAGTATTAGGGACAGCCATGTGGCATGCAGGCCGGCAGGACGAGGGCATGGCGAAGCTCGACAGCGTCATCGCCTTACTCAGTGTTTAGTACTGTTATCTTTGACATATTGTCTGCTGTTTTACAAACTTTGCACTGCAAAGTTACTGAATTTTCATCAAAGTAGAGCAGGAACGTCTCAAAGTGTCAGACACCTTGTGACAATAATTGTTCTTAATGAGATACTGACGGATACGCTTCTCGTCGCCTCCACGATAGAGCACACCCGGGAACTCTACGATAGCGGCCGTTCCCTGCTCAGACAGATGGTAGAGCAGACACACAAAGTGTCAGACACCTTGTGACAGACACCTTGACTCACAAAGTGTCAGACACCTTGTGACATTACAGCGCTGCATGATGCCGTCAAGTTTGGCAAGCTTCCGTACTATCTCAGCATCGAGGTCGAAGATGCGGCGGTCATACTGGCGAAGCTGCTGGATACGCTCAGGCGGAACGAAACTGCCGCGTACCAAGTCCTTCAGCGTACACTCCGCTATCCACTGCGCATCCTTCACGTCGCTCTTACGGCCAGGCAACTGCTTGATGAAATAGGGATTGACAAGCTTCAGACGGAAGTGAGGTTCAAGCACACGCCATATTGGAATCCAATACGTGGCTGTGCTCTCCATTGTCACCTCAGTAACTTCCCGCCGTCTCATCTCACGGCACATGTTTTTCAACTCGCATGTTAAAACTCCATAAACATTCTCAAAAATCTCGCCCGTTTCGCACAAAATACAAAGATAAACTGTATCTTTGTGCACGTCAAGGCCACATACTGCTCTCATAAGCCTAAAATTTAGAGGGTTATTAAATTCGCCTCAAATATACAAAAAAATTGTGACTTAGAGCACGGGAAAGTATAGGATTGAGCGTATGGAGGCCTTGATTTCTAACTTTTCGGGGCAATTTGTTCACATTTTTATCTCGACTGGCTTATAATCTCGAAAATTTTATCTAAATTTGCCGACAAAAACATCACTTATATGACACCTACTACAGCGCGTGTGTTCCAGATCTTCAAGGAACTGAACCAGATTCCCCGTCCGTCCCACCACGAAGAGCGCGTGGCCGACTATCTTTGCCAGTTTGCAGAGAGACTGCACCTACCCTACAAGCGTGATGCAGAGAACTGCATCGTCATCAGCAAGCCCGCCACTCCTGGCCATGAGCAGGCAGAACCCATCGTACTACTCAACCACATGGACATGGTGTGCGTAGGCATGAGCGACCCACTCCATGCGCCCATCGACGCCTACGTGGAAGACGGATGGATGAAGGCCAGAGGCACTTCTTTGGGAGCCGACAACGGCATCGGACTGTCGATGGCCTTGGCCGTGCTGGAGAGCGACGAGATCGTCCACGGCCCGATGGAGGTCATCACCACCACCAACGAGGAAGACGGCATGTCTGGCGCCTCACAACTGAGCAAGGACTTTCTGAAAGGCCGCAAGGTCATCAACCTCGACTCAGAGGATTACGATACAATCACCACGGGAGCCGCTGGGGCCTGTCTGCAGTTCCATCGCATCCCCGTGGAGCGTAAGCCCGCTATGGGAGGCAGTTGTTACCGCATCCGCTTTGAGGGAGGACAGGGTGGCCATTCGGGCGTTGACATCAACAAGGGGCGTTGCAGCGCTGTCGTAGCGGCATTCAAAGTCTTGTCTGCCATGCGCGAGACCTGCGACTTCGACATCGCATCCATCAACATCGGCGAAGCCAACGCCTCTATCGCCTCATCGGCAGAAATCATCATCTGCGTATCTTCAGGTGAGGAGATCATCCATCAGCAGGATACGGCGATGAACCTGTGGTTGCGTGAGAGGTTTGCCGACAGCGATCCTGGCATGCGCTGTACCATCAGCCCATGCGAACCGCAGGAGACGGTCATCTGTCCAGAGGCCTTCCGTGCGCTGATGACCTGTCTGCAACAGATTCCACAAGGCGTGGTGAAAATGAGCAACACGATGAAGGACACCGTGGAAACCTCCAACAACATCGGCCGCATCGTGACGGAATCAGACTGCATCTTCGTCTCCACCCACACACGCAGTTTCATCGACAGCGAGATGGAGAGACTGAGCCGTCAGATTGCCAGCGTTTTCGCAGCATGTGGTGCCAAGAGCGAGACGGTCATGTCTGCTCCCGCCTGGCAGGAGGATCAACAGTCGGCCTTCTTACAACTCACCTCCGACACCTTCAATGACGTGTTAGGCTGGCGTCCGCGTATGGTGGCTATGCACTTCGTACTCGAGGCAGGTTTCTTTGTAGAGCACTATCCCGGTATCCAGATGGCCAGCATCGGCCCCCGCATCGTAGAGCCCCACTCCACCAGCGAGCGCGTCGAACTCTCCACCATTGAGGACATCTGGCACGTGCTCATAGAACTCCTCAAGCGGCTAGCCTGAGCACCACAGCTGCGGACACCCGCAACCATGGCGCTTGCGATATTGCGAAATGGCAGAATACACATTTGTGCCGGACATAGGGTGTCCAATTTGATGTCCCCAAATGTCTAAGCAAAAACCGCTATAACTTATTGATTTTGACTCACAAAGTGTCAGACACCTTGTGACATGAGGCCCGACCCGTCATCATCACGCAGAACGAATACATGCGCCGCATGAAGGAGATGAGCAAGTTCCAGGCAGGCATGGGCTTCTACGGCCAGATGCCCGACTCGTATAACATCGTGCTCAACTCAGACCACCCACTGGTGAAGAAGGTGCTCGACGACAGCGAGGCTGCCACCGCCGAGGCCCTGAAGCCCATCGTGGCAGAACTGAAGGGACAGGAAGCCCGTCTGGCCGCCATCCGTCAGGCTCAGGACAAGAAGAAGTACGACGAACTGACACAGGAGGACAAGGACCAGAAGGCCGAGGCCGAGAAAGCCGTCCAGGCCGAGAAGGACAAGAAACAGGCCGTCATCGCCGACTACACCAAGACGAACGACATCGTCCACCAACTCATCGACCTGGCCCTACTCCAGAACGGTATGTTAAAAGGTGAAGCCCTCGATAAGTTCCTGAAGCGAAGCGTCGATCTTATCAAATAAGGAATGCTTTCCACGACAGTAAGAGATGCTTAGTCACACTGTTGGAGATGCCTGTTATACCCCCATAACAGGCATCTCTTACTCTGTTACCAGGCATCCTTTACTGCGTTAGAAGGCATCAGAACGACCCTTAACTGTATATACTTACAAACATACCCCCGATTTTGCTATGTTGAGATGGCAAAATCGCGATAACGGTCACACGGTCACAGCTGTGACCATATCCCCTCTGAGGCAAAATAATTAGTTATTAATATTTATAATACTCTTATATTCAAGCATTTATACGATTTCACTCTATCTTTTTCCATCTTAAAAGGTCACATGGTCACAGCTGTGACCGTGACCATTTCTTTGCAATATTCCTGATGGTCTCGTAATTCATGCCTGTAACTCTGGAGAGTTGTCTTGGCCTGACATCGAGCGATCGCATAACCTCTTGAACTAAGCAATGAGGCAGCCCGTTCCCGGACTGCCCCATATTGAAAACTGTCAGACCTGATGAATACTTATGGGTTCATCACTTTATCCACCAGTTTCACAATATCTGAGGTTCGATGGCCTGATATGCTGATATGGAGGCTGCTGGAACGTGGAGGGTCATTGCTTGTGGATAGGAATCCTTAAATACATCAGGAAAAGTGTAGAGGCCTTCGCCACTATAAGGATCATTTCTGAGTTTTTCTGCCAAGCAATAGACATCCGCCAGATTGTTGTAATTGGCAAAAGCCTCGAAGTCGATAAGGGTCACACTGTTGGGAATTGTGACGGAGAGCAGGCCGCTATTAGAAAAAGCAGAAATGCCGATGCTCGTCACGCTGTTGGGGATGCTGACGGAGGTCAGGCTGGTGCATGATAGGAATGCTTTAAACGTTGATAATCAGTAATTTAAATCTTAAACGGTAGAAAAGTGGCCCTGTGTGTTTTCAACCTTGGCTTGTGAGGCAAGATTTAACGTATTTCGCTCGACCTTAGGTCGCTTGCACGGCAAGAACTTTCATAAACGAGTAAATGGGAACTTTATAACAGATTGATAAGGCATAAAGACCTCAAAAAACGTTCTTCCAAGAAGATTTTCTTCCGTATCGGAGCATAATTACAATTTTTTTTGTACCTTTGCACCCAAATATATCGTCTATGTTCAGCAGAGAGTTAAATAATGCCAACACAGTGAAAAGAATGGCCGATTTTCTTGGTCATCACCTCCGTATAATGAAGAAGATTATCCTGATACTCGCGGCCATGCTGACGTTCGCCGCCTGCACCAAGGAGGGTGACGTCATCTATCAGACCGACCCCGCCGATGCACCCTCGACGACACCGCTCGTCACCGTCATCTACGACCCCAACGGCGTGGGCGACGGCAACTACAACGACCTGCTCTATCTCGAGACCTCCGAGCCACTCGACGGCAAGGGCTCCACGCTCTGCCTGCCCTACTACGGCGCGATGTACGAGGGGGGAGCCCAGGCCCAGGCCTTAGCCCCCACCCCCACCGAGAGAGACTTTATCCGCCGAGGCTGCCGCGGCGCAGCCCCGGCGGAATCCGTTTTGTGGCAGTATAGCGACAGAGGACAGACAAGATATGATAGCAAACATTAGATAATATAAGAGAAGAAATGAAAGAACTGTATTTTTTTGATGAGACATTCTACTGGGGCCGCTCTGGCAGGCGGGCCACGGTGATAGAGGCTGAATGTGAACTGACGCAGAGCGTGCGGCCCGATGAACTGCGGGCGGCGGTGGTGAGCGCCCTGAGGGTACACCGCAATTTCAGGGCACGTCCGGTCATCGTGGGGCGGCGGTTCCTCGTGGAGGACTCCGAGGCGGAGCAGGTAGCAGTGGTAAGTGAAGCCGACGGACTGCCTCGGAACGTTGGTACCAAGGAGACTGGGGGCCTGATGCTCTATGTCAGTTACGGCGAGCGTCGCTTCACGCTCCATGTGTTCCACGGACTGGCCGACATGCGGTCCATCTGCGGATTCCTCGGGACCGTGCTGAGGTTCTATTGTCAGGCGGGCGGCGACAATCTGCCTGCTGCCGACAGCATGGACACCTTCCCCTGCCACGAGTACATCCTCGGGGGAGGCGCACCGGGAGCGCCTGAGGGTATGTTCATCCCACAGGAGCACGACATCTTCCATCTGCCCGAAAGGCTGTTCAGCACGAGGACCACGCGGCAGCACATCATCGACATCGACGTGCCGCTGGCGCCGCTGCTGGCCTTCGCCCGCGAGAGCGGCAGTTCGGTGGTGCCGGCCCTGAATGCCGTCATAGGGCGGGCCATCCGCCAGCGCTACGACGTGGGACAGAAGGAGATAGTATGCTACACGCCCAAGGACCTGCGCCCGGTGTTCCACTTCGAGACTGGCGGCAATGGCGCCATCCCCTTCTCGCTCCCCTATACCGCAGAGACCGACCGCCTGCCATTAGGCGAAAGGGCCAGGCGGCTGCGCGAGGAGATGATGGTGCAGACCCGTCCGGCGAACCTCTACGCCACGGTGGCCCAGTGGCGGGCTGACTACGACCAGATATTCGCCGCGCCGCTGCCCGTGACAGAGGTGTCGCCAATGGTCGTCAAGAGCCGGCGGCAGAAAGACTCAGCCTTCTGCACCTACGGCATATCCTACGCAGGCCATCTCGACTTCTCTGACCATCAAGGCGGCGACGCCATCGCCAGGCAGGTGCAGGCCGTGGGCGTCAGTGCCGGCTCCTATTCCTATCCGCTGTGGATCATAGCCTGCGAGTACAAGGGCATCCTCCGCATGAGGCTCGTGCAGTCGTTTGAGAGCGACCGCCTGGCCACCGTCATCCACCAGGAACTCGCCGCCCTCTTCCCCGGCACCACCTACACCGACCGCGGGCATCACGACTTCGACTCGTTCCCTCTGGGCAGCGTTCCCCGTAGAGACAATAAACAAGTATAAACATTCAATCAACAATATTCATGAAAAAGATGATGAATTGGGTGCTCGCCGCCACCTTCATTTGCAGCGCAAACGTATTCACTGCGTGTGTCGGTAGCAACGACAATCCCCTGCCGACACCCGATGAGACGCAGCCATCTGCCGGATTCTCCGTAAAGAGTCTCGGCTGGACCGAATACAGCATCTACGACGAGACAGTCTCTGACGAGGCCTTCGATGTGACGGTGCCAGCCGGCTCCTGGTTTTATTTCAAGACGCTGAAGGTACGCTATCTCGACAAGTACAGCGGAATGAGCATCAGCGAGATGGCCTCGGCACTGATTCGTGACGAAGCTGAAGAGACTGGCCAGAAGCCCCAGTTCGCCAAAGGCAGCCAGACTTGTTACGGGGGAGCAATCATGAACGGCGACTACGTGGCCTATGTATTTGAAACTACGGCCGACGGCATGCCCACGGGCCGCTATGCCAAGTGTGACTTCACTGTGACGGAATCTGACATGGGGGCATATTATACTGGTGCGATGGAATGCCGGACAGACTGGACACTGTCATTTGTCAGTGAGCCCTATGAACGTGAGCTGTACGGATCACCCCACACCTATATTGATATTGAGCTGAATGCTCCCGACATCCAGTATTACGAACTGGAAGCATGGGATGACTTTACGCTTCAGATGTGCTGCGACAAGACCGTCGACGGCCTGATGGGCAACCTGCAGGGGGATTACCAGCAACTCATCAACCGTCATTCCATCAGCGATTTACTCTGGTCGGCTGGCAAGCCTTGCAAAACACTCGACATAACCGACTGCATCAGTACAGACAAGATTTTCCTTCTGGAATTCGACGAACATGGCAAAGCCACAGGCCGTTACAACCTCTTCGCTCTGCCTACGAGAACTAAATAAACAAATAGAAAGATAACAGATAAATAAAGAAATTCGACAATGCAAATTCCGATTAAGATGATAGCCGTCATCCTCGCCGTCTCTGCTGAGGCAGCGTTTGCATCTTGTACGGCGAATGACGATAATCCGTCGGGGCAGGCGGTAGAGAGCCGATATGTGCCATTAGCTCCTGACTATAGCGACCCGATGATGTGGATTACGGAAGACGGCGATGCTGACGGCACGGGAGCCGACGTGTTCTACGTTGTCTCGACATGGGAGGACGACTGGACGACTGCGGACGGCAAGGTGTGCCACTACGCCGACGTGTGGAATCCGAATCACCGGGCCCACATGGCCGAACTGGAACTCAACAAGGTGGCAGCCTACATGTCGCCCGGCAACCGGTTCTATGCACCCTTCTATCGTCACACGACCATCCAGGCGTTCATGACCAACAGCGAGGACACCGTCTATCAGCGCACCCGCCTGTCGATGGACGATGTCCGCAAGGCCTTCGACCTATTCCAGGCGCAGCGTGACCAGTCGCGCCCGCTCATCATCGCAGGATTCAGCCAGGGCGGTCTGGCCGTGGTGGAACTGCTGAAGCACATCGACGACGAAACCTACAGTCAGTTGGCCGCTGCCTACGTCCTGGGCTACAAGGTGACCAAGGCCGATATGGCTGCGTGCAGCCACATCCGTCCCGCCGAGGGCGAGACCGACACGGGCGTCACCATCTGTTACAACACAGTGAAGGACGTGAAGTACGTGCTGCCCCTGATTGCCGGCTCCGACATCTGCATCAATCCCGTGAACTGGCGCACCGATGCCACGCCGGCCACGCTCCACGACACCATTACCATCACCGTCGCGCCGGAGTATCATGTGCTCGTGGCCACCAACTACAGTGCGTCGGAATATCCTCCGTTCCGCGGCTTCCTCAACGTGGGTGACATCCACAGCTGCGAGCCGTGGCTCTACAGTGAGTGTCTGGCCAAGAACATCAGCGTGAGGGCCAGGGCATGGAGGGAGAAACAAACATCAGTCGGAATCCGCTTAAGTAGCAGATAAGAACAAAAGTATCACATTTTTAAATATATAAGCAATGAAAAAGATGATGCGCTCGACCTTTGGTCGCTTGTTTAACAAGAATTGGGTGCTCGCCGCCACCCTCTGTATCTGCGGCGCAAGTGTATTTACGTCGTGTACAAGCAGCAACGACAACCCTGTTGACGCAGAGACCGGTGCCTCGGGTATCGTCATGATTGGCAAGCTGGGGCAGGTGGAATACTGGCAGCAGGTGGAGAGTGCCTTCCGCACTGCCTGCGAGGAGGCCGACGTGGAGGGCCTCTACTACACCACGGAGACCGAGAATGCCTATCAGGAGCAAGTGGCAGCCGTGGAGCAGTTGAAACAACTCACTGGCAAGCGGCTGAAAGGCATCATCTATGCACCCGCCTACGGGCTCAACGGCGAGAGTGCCGATGCCGAAGTGGCTGCCTATGCCCGGCAGCGCGGCATTCCCGTGGTCATCCTCGACACGCCTGTCAAGGCCGGCAGTCCATTGGCCGGATGTCCCTATTTCGGCACCGACAATGCCGCCTCGGGGCGCGCGCTGGCCGCAGAGGTGAAGGCCGGCCGCGTGGCCGTCTTTGCCATGCAGAACGGCGCGGCTACGGAGCGAGCCGAAGCCTTCAAGGCCGTCAAGACCGGGGCCATGGTCTATCCCGTCAGCGAGAATGCCAACAGCGACGTGGAAGCCGTCATCAACGATTACGACGACTTCGTATTCTTCAATGGCAGCGTCCTCAGCAGCGTCCTCAACCTGCTCAAGGAGAAAGGCAAGAACGTGTACACCTT
>JAFVGS010000043.1 GCA_017474845.1 Prevotella sp. | reverse complement strand
CTTGCGACCGTCTTTGCCGTTGCTCAGATGTGCGCCGTCCATCATCAGGATGGCGCCGTTGGGGTTGCTGCCGTCCTTGCACTCCAGTACATAGTCGCAGACGGTGTTTGTCTCGCTGGCGTTGTGCAGCTGGAGGACGAAACTGGCTGAGGTGCCTGAGAGGATGTCGGTCACTTCGCTGGCTCCCTTCACGCGCAGCTCGGGCTTCTCAACGCGCATGGTGGCCTCGTCGAGGAGGTTGCCGGGAGCGTAATACTGGGTGTAGGTAGCCGGCTCGTAGGGGTTGCTGGTCTGTCCGCCGCGTGTGCGGAAGACGGGGCCCCAGCCGCTGGGAGACTTATATACATCCACTGACAAGGCCGTGGTGGGCTCTGCATCGCTGAGAACCCAGGTGACGGTCTGGGTGCGGGTGACGGTGGTGTCATTTACATCTGTGTCTCCCCACGATTTCTTTCCCTTGATGATGGCGTAGTCGCCGTAGGTGAGGACGAGCGCACCGGCATGGTTGTCGGAGTTAAAGACGTGGGAGGATGTGGTGGTGTGTGACACGCGTCGTGATTCACGTGTCTTAGCGGTGTGGCTGATGGTGGTTCCTCCGGCGATGCTGTAGTTATCCTGAAAGTATGTCTTGTCGCCGAATGCGATTATCTTGTCCTGCTCGTTTTTCGCTATCCAGTCACGCCACTGCTTGATTTGGTTGATGCACCACTCGACGGAGTCTGTGGCATGTGTGTAATTATCCTGGTCCTTCTGTGCGGGCCTACCGTCGATTAATCGGAAGCTGGGCTTCCCCTTGCATGCATTCCTTTCCTCCTGGGTGAAAGAGGGGTCATCGTTGCTCAGACCGTGTCGCGGATGTCCCTTGGGGTACTTGGTATAGTACATCGCCTTGCCCTCGATGCGTATAGCCTGATTGGGGTCCTGCGGGTCGTCAACGACGGTAAGGAGGTTGTCTATGATCTGTTCCCAGTTGGGTATCAGGACATCCTCGACATACTTCTGCGCATAGACAAAGGTGGTGCTGAACTCCTCGCCCATGCAGACGGTCTCCTTGACCTGCAACGGATAGGAGCCGTCGGACTGTCTGATGGGTGCCAACCTCTTTCCGCTGCCGAAGAGCATATTCGTGGAACGCCCTATGAAAGTGTCGCCTCCGTTCTGGATATAATTGCTTGATGTGGGTGTCTTGAGTGCTTCAGAAACGGTATAGGTATTGGATTCCTCTTCCTGACTTTTTTTGTCATTGATATCCACGCGTGTGACCTCTTCATTGGCGACAGTCTGGAAATTAACACTAAGCAAGGCATAACCAAAGGGATGGAGATTTGTCTTTTTTTTCCGTCCGAGACTTACGTAGTTGCCGCCGCCGGTAGCATTGTCAGTGTATGAATACTTGATGTGAGATGTTGCGTAAACCGTGTCGTTGGTCAGCGAGGCATAGCTGGTGCTTCCAGGCGGTCTTCGCAGTATCATATCCACGTGGTCAGGAGCAGCCGTCACAAAATTCTCTCCCGTTAGTATGCTGCCTAAGACAATCATCTGTAATGCATTGGAATCGCCGCGCTTGTTAGGTGCCTTCCACATGGTGGTCCGTCCATCCACCTGTGTGCTGATAGTCAGGTTGCGCAGGAAATCATTTTCCGTATTGGGATAGCCCGCCGACCAACTATAATCTACGGTCCCCGAGGTCCCCAATGGAGCTGTCACGTTACGTGCCTTGAACAGCTGTCCGGGCTTAAAATCCTGCCCATTGGAAGAAAACGCCGTAGCGGCGATCATGGCCGAGGAACTACCCTCGTTGTTGATATGCACGATGGCATCCTGTGGTATTTCTTCGGAAAGTTGTCTGGTATCAACATTAAGGTAGCGTTCCCGCACACTTATTGTCATGTCGCAGTTGCTCCCCTGTTGGAAGATGGGATAACCATAGGTATAGCTGAAGCCGTCACCGCTGTACTGAGTCAGGGTGAGGAGCCGGCTATCCACCTCGTCCGTCACCCTCAGCGTGTCCAAACCGAAGGCACCGTTTTTCTTGCCTTGCTGGATGACGTCAATGATGGCCTCGTTGCGCAGTTGTCGCACGAACTTGGCGGCATAGGAGTAAGTCCGGCTGTTACCGTCGGACTTCAGCGTGTCGGCCTGCATTTTGCGCTCCACGGCGTTGGTAGCATCTATCATGGGCAGGTT
>JAFVGS010000042.1 GCA_017474845.1 Prevotella sp. | reverse complement strand
TTCTCGCCCTTGGAGTTCTCGGGGTTGAAGTTGATCTTGATGCCGTTGATCATCGCCTCGGGACCGGCTGCCACTGCGTCTGCCAGACTCACCTTGCCCTGCTTCTGTCCGTCAACAGAGGGACTGAACGTTCCGAAGCCGTCGAGCTTCACGGGCTGGCCCTCCGTGAGCAGCTCCTTCAGGCAGTCCACCACCTGACCGAGCACCAGCACGCACATCTGGTAGTCGGCGATCTTGCCGTGCGCCGTCATGTGCTTGGCGAAACCCTTCAGGTTCAGGGGCTCCTTAGCGTCTACTTCTGCGAAATACTTTCCGTAAGCGGTGCTCTCGTCGTTCTTGTTCTGACGAAGGTTGATCACCATGGGAATTTCTGATCTTGCCATAACATAAATCCTTTCTTTTCTTCTGCACTGCAAAATTACTCATTTTCCCTGACCCCCGCAAACATTTATCTCCCCCAAATCAAGTAATATAAAGTTATATGAAGTTATTTATTATTTTGGAAACTAATTACCATAATAACAACTAATTTTTATAATAATATTATTCTTATTAGTGGGATAAATTATGGTCAATTATGGTAATTCGTTTCCTTAAAAAATCTTCTATTTCTTTCTTTATCTCCGGATTTTTTTGTACCTTTGCAGTGCAGAAGAACATCATATATTTATGTCACAAAACACAAAATCTTTCGGTCGCACAGAGCTCGCTCAGTGCTATTTCCCTAACATTCAGCCCATGTCTGCCTGGCTGAAATTGAAGTCCCTTTTACTGGAATACCCCGATTTAGCGCCCCTCGCACACCTTCACCGCCGCACCTTCCTACCATCGGAAGTCAACAAAATTTACCAATCACTCGGGCAGCCATAACTGCCCGTTTTTCGAGCTTTTCAGCCTCTCTGACTTTCCTTAGCCCAAAGTCCGATTTTCATTAGACGAAACCAAGACTTTCCTTAGCCCAAACTTCCCCTCTCCTTAGCCCTTCTCAAACGACATTTCTACTACTATTATTTTGTAAAGTAATTTTACTTAATTCTGGTCAAGATGGTCATTTGGTCAAAATGGTCAAAATCGATTTCTGGTTCGCAATTTAAGTTTAAAATATATATAGTATCTATAATATATATATTTTAATACTAATCTCTCTTCTCCAGAACGAAAATGACAAATGACCATTTTGACCATTTTGACCACAATCGTGCTAAGACACATAGACCAAAAAGGTAGGTAATTCTGCCGATATCTCCAATTATTTTGAGATAAAACTTGCAAATCTCAAAAAAAATGTTTATCTTTGCCTCGCAATTGCAAAACGCAACTGTGAGTCGTCATTTGTGACGCGGAATGTGAAATATGATGGAAGAAACAAGAAAAGACGAACCGACGGAAGAACTGACTTCCACTGAACGCATGAAAGTGGCCAATCCGCAGGCCATGCTTGATCAGCTGGGTGATATGGTTAAAGCTACGTGGAAGACATCAGAACTGCTTGTTGGTGAGCATTTGGCAGAAAAGTACAATCTATGAGACTATTCATTGGTACAAACATAATCGTAAAATACATAGAGCACCGCCAACAATACGACTCTGGGACACAAAAGTTACTGACCCCTTTGTGTCCAAGACGAAACAACGCCAAGAAATAAAAGATAAATAGTATTTATTCATTAAAACAAAAAAGCGATGAGAAAGACGATTGTAACCTTGGTTGCTCTCTGTGCTGCAATGACGGCCAATGCAACCATTCTGAGAGTGAGTAACGTGAACGGCAGTACTGCCCCGTATCAAACCATTCAAGCTGCACATGATGCGGCAATTGCGGGCGACACCATCATGGTGGACGGCTCTAATACAAAGTATGATAAAACTATCATAACAAAGACATTGGTAATTATTGGCCCGGGTTTTTGGCTTACCGAGAATGGATTGGTACAAGAGAGTGCGCCATCTGCAACGGCAGAGTTTGAGATTCGCAGAGGGGCTCCAGGAACTGTCATTGAAGGTTTCTGGTTCAAAAATGTATGGAGTGGTGTTATTATAATGGCTAACAATTGTGTAGTACGCCGCTGTTACTTCTTAGATCATAGTGGTTATAAAGGGATTCTCTTTACCAGAGACAGAGATAAAGACGATCCAGACCCAACCGGTGCCATCATACATCAGAACTTCTTTGCAGATTGTGCAATAGCCACACGTTATTTGAAAGATTATATGACTAACGTCCAGATTACCAACAACATTTTTGTTAATAACGGAGCAGATAACGATATTCAGAATATTTCCCACAGTATTATTGAATATAATACAATGATAGGAAATTGCACATGGCTTCCTTTCGCTTGGGTATGGTCTTCCACTATTGAGCATAATATAATTAGAACACAAAAAGTACGCTATACAAACATTCATGATGTAGACAATAACGAATGGAACGAAAATGTTATATGCGGACAAAACGCACCAGAATATAGCACCGACAAGGACATTTACACGCTTGAGCAGACTCTGAAAGAAGGTAAGGATTGTGGCGCCTTTGCTGAGGTCTATTCTGACAATCCCATCCTCTCTCCCTACGTGATTAGCGGTGTTCCTTCTGCTCCCATCATTCAGGATCTGGTGGTGCCGACAACCGTTGAGGCAGGTAGTAAGATGAAAGTGACAATTAAATTAGGTATCCAGAAATGAACATACGCAGCATATTAATCGTTACGGCTCTTCTGTTGACAACGGCGATGAAAGCACAAGACCCGGTGTTGGTGGAATATTTCCTCGACACCGATCCCGGCTATGGTCAGGCCCGCTCTGTCAACAACATCGGAACCGGAAGCAACCTGATAGAGTTCGACGTGGGCGATGCCGCACCGGGCTTCCACATGCTCTCCGTCCGCTGCCTGGACTCTGACGGACATTGGTCTACGACGATGAGCCGGCCACTCTTCATCGACCGTTTACAGGACATTGTCTACGTGGAATATTTTATCGACACAGACCCTGGTGTGGGAAAGGGAGTACCCTTGGCCTTGCCAGACCTTGCCTACAAGGCCCATCTGAATTTAGAACCCGAGATTGACACCAAAGGACTTGCCTTGGGCGAACATCAGCTGTATGTCAGGGCAAAAGATGCTTTCGACCAGTGGACTAACGTGATGAACCGCCCCTTCACCATCGTGGAGAGCGGCAGTAGTGAGGAGCCGGAACAGGAGGGAGACCTTGCACGGATAGAATACTTCTTCGATACCGATCCCGGCTATGGCAAGGGAATTCCTTTGGCGAAGGCCAGCACGGGCGAGAACACTTATGAAATGTCGTTCGAGTCACTAACTCCCGGCTACCATCTGCTGAGTTTGCGAGCACAGGACAAGACAGGACACTGGTCTTCGACAATGTCACGTCCCGTCTTTGTGATTAATCCGCAGAAGGTTGAAGCCTTGGAATACTTCATCGACGAGGATCCTGGCGTAGGGAAGGCTGTTGCGGTCACACTGCCAGAAGACCTTTCTGAAGCCTTTGCCTTTGAGGTTGTCACTGAGCAACTTGAGCCAGGCGATCACAAACTGTATGTCCGAGCCATGGGAACTGACGGCATCTGGACTTATCTCAGCGGAGAGTCGTTTACATTAGTCATCGGCAAAGTCGGCGATGCTAACGGTGATGGTCAAGTGACAACGGCTGATGCAGAGGCTGTCGCCAGCCACATTCTGGGCCAAACTCCGGATGACTTCAATGAGAAGAATGCCAATGTGAATGGTGATGAAAAGATCGATGCCGCTGATATCGTGGAAATAGTGAACCTAATCGAGTAGTGCTGATTGCAAGGACACAAAGGGGTCAGAGCCTTTGTGTCCTTTTTGCATAATGTAACGACCAGCGGCAGGTTGTGGCTGGTCTGCATGTTGGCCTTTATTTCAATCCCACCACACTTTTTAGAGATAAAACTTGCAAGTCTCAGAAATAATGCCTATATTTGCAGTCTGATTACATAAATAAGCAGAGAATATGGAACGTAGCCAAGTCATTGAGAACATCCGGCAGGTAGCCGCCAGCGTATTGCCCAAGGGCAGCACGCTTTACCTCTACGGTTCCCGCGCCCGTGGTGACTATCACGAGGACTCGGACTGGGACTTGCTCGTGCTACTCGACAAGCCGAAGAAAGAGAAAGGCGACTGGGACAACTACGGCTGGCCCTTCGTAGAGATGGGACTCGAAATGAACGAAATAGTGAGTGCCTCGACGTATACAAAGGACAGTTGGTTTAACGGCCCGCATGCATTGTTTTACTATAACGTAGAAGAAGACAAGGAGGTACTTTATGAGTCTTAAGGAACAAGATCGTGCCACGCTTGTGGTGCTCGGATTGGAGAAGTCGGATAAAATGCTTGATGCAGCAAATTGGCCTGCGCCTTGTTCTCCAGTGATCTAAAAATCCGCCGACATTCACATGCCGACGGATTTTCTGAATCTCCTCGTCAACATTCACATGCCAGCAAGGGGTAAAATAATAACTATAAACCTAAAAATCTAAATAATTAATCAACTTTTTAAATGACGGGTGCAAAGGTAGTGTTTATTGTCATTATCTCCAATTATTTTGAGGATAATTTGCAATTTTGAAGATTTCTTCGTATCTCTGACTATCGTCTAAGACATTCTCGCTCGAAAAAACTCAAATAATAATTGGTTATTTGCTCGCTTATTCGTATCTTTGCAGCATATAACGGAACAGAACCTATGCCTAAAGTAATTAGTCCAAAATATAACATACAGTATATCAATGTATTATATCACCCTATAGGTGAATGTAAGAGAAACAAGTATAACTAAAAAAATAAGATTATGAAGAAGATACTATCCTTATTGACGATGGCTTTGATGGCCATTAGCGCAAACGCTAAAGAAGTCTGCACGTTCAACCCTACAATCGAAACATGGACAGTTGTTGGTGGCTCTAACTTGATGGGCTCCAGCTGGGATACCACTGACACAAGCAACGACATGACGACCACTGACGGTGTGAGCTACACCCTCGTGAAGGAAGGCCTTGTCCTGGAGAGTGGCGTAACTTATGAGTATAAGGTTGCAAAGGATCACTCCTGGACCGAAGCTTATCCCTCTGATAATGCCACCCTGACTGTTGAAGAGACCGCCACATACACCGTGACATTCACCTTCAACGCCGATACCAAGGATGTTTCTGCAGATAAAGAGAAGACTAACGACTTGTATTTTAACTATATCAAAAAGGGAAAAGTAGCAGAGTTGATAAAGAATCCTAATAAATATAAGGGAACCATAATCATCCCCTCAACGGTCACTCATGAAGGAATTGAGTATAGCGTAAAGATCATTGGCGAAAGTGCTTTCGACAACTGTTGGGAATTGACTTCTGTAACCATTCCTAACAGCGTGAACTCCATCGGCTATTATGCTTTCAATTATTGCACTAGTCTGACCTCCGTCACCATACCCAACAGCGTGACATTTCTTTATTATTATTATGTAGTTTCGTTATTAAATTAGTATAGTTATGAAAATAGTTAATTTGGATGCCCCCGAGCATCTTGCAAAAAAAGTTGTAGAATTAGAAATTCCGAACTTCATTATTGAAGTTGTACGACATTTAGAGAGGGATTGCGATGTTCACTTAGCTCGTCATCAGATTATATGCGGAGTTCATTCTTCACATAATACAATCCTTCCACTTTCACCAATTTGGAAGTTTGAGCATACGGGGTATGAAAACATAGCAACTCTTATACATACGATTCCTATTTATCTTCGTGATTCTAAACCGGAAGAGATTCGTAATGAGAATAGCATTATAGACTTGTTGGGAGCATATTATTCTAATAGGAAAGGAGATAGTCCATATATTGAGTTGTTTTTGTCTGCTATTGATAATTCAATTAATAGCGATGAAAATCATTTCAAATGGCTCTTTACAAAAGTCTTAATACACGAATTGGCGCATGCTGCGTTGGACATTTTTAATTTGGAAAGAAACAATAGTGCAATAGAAAAAATACATTATTCTTCCGAATTTGGCAGATGGCGTGAGGAATCAATGGCGAATGCTGTGACTCTTCAGATAATAAAGAGATCGGGTAATAAAGATTTCTATGACTATGCCAAACAATTTATGCAATCACAACCAGCAGAATATGCCCTTGGTGTGTTGATGGAAGACTTTAGATATTGGGATTTCAGAAGTGTTTTTGATTCGAAAGAACAAGGAGTAGATTCTAACTTACAGCAAGAATGGCTGAATTATGTAAAAGGTACTCCTGATTGGGATGGCTTAAATAAATGGAATGATATGCTGGATAGTAACTATGTGTATGTCTTCGAAGAGAAATACTATTCATCGGAAAAAGAACTTGTTTTTGACATTGTAAATAAAGTACTCTCTGATTATGAACATCAGAATGGTGGTAAGATGCCTTTTGCTACATTTAGTACGCTTTTCCCATATATCAGAACAGGCGCAGAGATGTCATACGAGCCAGCACAAAAGGTCGTTGGAGATAGCAGATATAAAGAATTCGAATTGGCTGATGGAAATTATTCGTTGTATTATTTCTGGAACAATGAAAGCTTACATAATTTTATAGATATGAATAAACTTAATGTCAATATAATTGAATACAAGAATTACTAAGTAACATAACTATATAATAGGTTCCAAGTGTGACGTCCATCGGCAATGGTGCTTTCTCATTTTGTAGCGGCCTTACTTCTGCCACGTTAAGCAGTGACCTGGGATTTATTGGTGAAAGAGCTTTTGGCAATTTTGAGGATTTAGCGGATGTCTATTGTTTGGCTGATGAAGTATCAACAAGTAGTTTGCTAAGTCATAAAGGACTCTATACTTATCCTAATGCCTTTGAGGATTCCTACCCTTAATTTATGACCCTCCACGTCCCTACTACGTCCATCGAGGCCTATAGCTCGATAGAACCTTGGAGCACGTTCAAGGTCATCGTGCCATTAGAGGCTGGCGATATTCCTGTGACGCAGAAATGCGCAACGCCTGAGATCAGTTACGAGAATGGAAGGGTTAAGTTCACTTGCGAGACAGAGGGAGTTGAATATATTTCATCGGTGACGTTAGCTGACGAACATAGTTATTATGATGACGAGATCCAACTGTCTCAGAAATACAAGATCTCTGTTTATGCCACAAAAATCGGCTATTCCAATTCTGACATAACTACTCGTGAGATTGAAATCAAGGGCGATAACAAGCCCATCGTCGTGGGCGACGTTGACGGCGACGGCAAGGTGAATGTCGCTGACCACGTGAAGCTTTCAGATATCATCATGAATCAATAAAAGAACAACTATATGTAGTAATAGTGAGACTGTTCCGTTGTTACATACCCAAGTGCGGATGGCCAGTGGCTGTCCGCACTTGATTTATGAAATGTCTGATGGGAAAAGGGGAGATTATAAGGCAAAGGCAGATTCTACCTTCTCCTCCAGTGCGTCTTTGATGTATGCATTGATGGAAAGGCCGGCCTGCAACGCCAGCATCGCAATCTGACGGTGAATGGCTGGCGTCAGTCTGACGTTCAACACACCGGTATAGCTCTTGTCTGGTTCTATGCCCTCGTCTTGGCAGTAGGCCAGATAGTCATCTACAGCCTCATGGAAAGCCTCTGTGAGTTCTTTCACGCTCTCGCCTTCGAAATTCACCAATCCGTTGATGCCTTCAATCTTTCCGAAGAACACCTGATCCTTGTCGCTATAGTTCACCGAACCAATATAGCCCTTGTACGTCATTGTATTCATAATCTTTCCTCCTTATTTAATAAATCCTGCTTCACGTAAGTCTTCCAAAACCTGTTTCATTGCATATTCTTTCACAATATTGCCCGGGTGAGGCTTATGGAGCATGATGGGGCGCTTGTCACCATTCTTGAAAATCAGTCTGGACCCAGATGTCCGTCCCTTGTTTCCACGCTCATACCCATAGCCTTCAAGCAGTCGCTGCATCTCGTCGAACGTAAAGTCTGACGGCATTTTGAGGAACCTCTCACGCAACTTTTCTTTTGTACCCATATTGTGATATTATACTTTTCGGGTGCAAATGTAACTATATTTTAGTTACAATCCAAATTTTTCAAAGATTTTTTTCAATGATATAATCAAAAGAGATTTTTCTAAGGATGAGTGTAAAGACTTTGCATGCACAAAAATGGCAAAGTGTGCAAGAAAGAATTATTTATAGATTATTAAGGGCTTCAGGCTTGGTGGATTCCTGACTTTTTAATATCTTTGCAGCCTTTTCGGCCCGATGGCTGAGAACAGAGATAACAACAATCATAAACAAATAACAAACAAGATCTGTTTTATTGAAGAGGGAATATAATGGCTAAAGATATTGAGGAATTCAAGATGATCATTGACCTGGCTAAAAGCGGTGGCATGATGGAGGCCAGGATTGCAATGATGGAGGAACAACAGAAGCAGAAGGACGAGGAAATCGCCAAGCTGCGGGAACAACTAAAGGAGAAAGAAAAACAGCTCGGCAGGAAGGACAAACTGATAGCTGAGAAAGACAAGCAGATAGAGGAAAAGGATCAGCGCATTAAGGAACTTGAGTCGCTGATGGTCAGTAGCGATACGGCCGATGACAGTCAGGCTAACACCGCCGGTATGCAGCCTGTGGTGGTGATTCAGGAATATTACTTGCTCGACAGACCCAAGACGATCAGCTACGTGTGCGGTCTGGAGGACAACCTGAAGATATTTGCCGGTCACATGCTGCTGCATACGATGGCGGACAATATGCCTAAATATGTTTACGACCAAGTGAACGAGATGACGCAGCTGGAAGGTAATCAGACTGGCCGGTTGGCAGATGCCATCGAGAAGGCTGCCGAGAAACCGACTACGCAGAACACCGTCTATCCTCAGGCGGGCAGTACGGCGAACGTGGGCTGCGACATGAAAAGTCCGGATTTCAAGATCCTGCCGGTAAAGAACGATCAGCCATCAGCTCTTGATAACAACTTAAATATGAATGATAATGGAAGAAAAGGAAATACAGAAGAAGGCGACAATTAACGTATGGGGGATTGCCTTTATCGATTGCAGGATGGACAATCCCACGTTTCAGACACTCGTGGTTGACGACGGGCAGCGGATGTCGGATGTGACAGAGGCTACGGAGGTGTATGAGTACGTGGACCTCGTGTTCTTCACTGACAAACGCTTCGGCACGTTGGAGAAACAGTCGAAGATGAGACGGGTGCTGATGCGCGTACTGCCCAGGATGGATGTCGGCTCAGGCCGCGACTGGGTGGCCGTCTATATCGCATACCATTATTATATTGAGCACATCGTGATGATGAAGGGACAGACGGATTTCTTCAAGGACATCGAAGCGCTGCTGCCTGGCGTGCTGACGAAGGTGAACGTCCGGGAGACGGGCGACAAGCGCTACAAGTCGTACACCGACCTGCTGAGACTGGAATGTGCCAACTGGTTTATTATAGGCGGCTGTCTGCCTCCGATGCAAGAATGGACCTCGAAGCGTTTCCGGTATAAGGTGGACGATACGCGAAGGGAAAGAATACAGCAACTGGTCAAGGACATCTTCCAGGGATGGAAAAATGAAGGTCTCTAAAAAGGCACTAGTACAAAGGTTAAGCATCAAGTAGCAACGCTATTTGGTGCTTTTTTTATGTCCAAGCGTCGTGTGCTTCGTGTGGAATCATACTGTTTCTTCGTGTGCTTCGTGCGGCCTCAGGATAATGCGGAATATCTGGATGTGATAGTGAAAATGTGTCGTAACTTTGCATTGTCAATCGGTTCGGGTACGGCGGTTGGCAGCGCTCTTTGACATGCTGAGACACGGTAAATGTTTCTCCCCCTGAGAACACATTTTTATTATTTACAATAGAAGAAAGGATTTACAAAATGACAGAAATTCAGAATTTGCAGGCGATGGGTGCGCAGCGCATGACATCGCTGGAGATTGCCGAGATTACCGGCAAGCCTCACAATGACGTGCTGAAAGCCATCAGAAAGATGGAGTCAGCATGGGTGAAGGTTAACGGGGGAAATTTTTCCCTCGTTGATTACAAGGACTCCAAGGGTGAACTTCGCCCTTGTTACTCTCTCAACAAAATGGAATGTCTCTACATCGCCACGAAGTTCAACGACGAGGCACGTGCCAAGCTGGTCGTCCGGTGGCAGCAGCTGGAACAGGAACGGCTGATGAGTCAGGACATCCGACATCTGCTGGTGACGGATCAGGACGTGATGCACGAGGCGGAGCGCATCGTGGGCCGCGAGCTTACCTGCGACAACAGGCACGCTGACGGTTGCATCACCGTTACGGACATCGCCAAGGTGCTAGGGATGGAGACAAAGGCTCTGAACTCGTTCCTGAAGAATCGGGGCGTTCAGAGATGGAGACGGGGTCAGTACAGGCTGACCGAGAATTACGAGGGGCGCGGCCTGGCTCAGAACAGGCTCTTCGTCTACTACGGGAAGGACGGGAAAACGAAAAGGAGCACCTATCTCGTCTGGACTACAAAGGGTGCTGAGATGATTGAAGAAATGGTCAATCAGACAAAAGAACAAATTGAAGACATAGTAACAGACTAACAGATTTTTGGACAGAAGAACAGATTAAAGACATAATAACAGAATAACAAATTTTTATACAGAAGAAGATAAGGAGAAAGAATTATGAAGAAAATTAGTGACATTTGCCTTAACAAGATTAAGGAGTTTGAGGGACTGAGAAAAGAGGCGTACCTGGATGTCGCAGGAGTACCGACGATCGGTTACGGACGGACGTATGGAGTCAAAATGGGTGATGTGATCAGCGAGTACTGGGCAGACATGTATCTGAAGGCTGATCTATATGATCTGGAGAAACAGGTGGATACACTTGGGAACTGGAATCAGCCGCAGTTTGACGCTTTGGTGAGTTTTGCTTACAATCTCGGATTTTACAAATTGAAGACGAGCACGCTGATGAAGACGATCAAAGAAGGCGGTTCGATGCACGCCATCAAGAAGGAATTCAAACGCTGGGTGTATGCTGGCGGGAAGGTGCAGCCGGGACTTGTGAAGCGCAGAGAGTGGGAAGCGAAGAGGTTTTTCGAGCCGGACGAAATGGAGCCGATGAAGGTAAGGGACTGGAGTGACTTCCACAAGACAAAGTAACAGTTTAAAGACATAATAACAAACTAACAATTTTTTTGGCTGAAGGACATAATAACAGACAAACAGATTTTTTGACAGAAGAACATAAGAACATATTTAAAATTATGGAAAAGTTAGTAAGAATTAAGAGTCAGGGAACGCTGCAGCAGCGGAACTGGACTAAGCAGAACGGTGAGACGGTGGTGATCTCGAGCGTTGAGCTGACGATGACGGACGGGATAGACACGTTCATCGGGGAGGTGACTGACCAGCAGGCGATCGCGATCAGCAAGCAGCCATTAGACCTGAACAGAATGTATGGCGTGAGGTGCAGGCTGGACGTGAGGGAGTGGAAGTCGCAGCAGAGCGGCGAGACGCAGCACGCGAATAGCATCAGAGTGGTCACAATCGCTGGGGTGTAATGCAGATGATTTATTTTAAGTAATGGTTAAGAAGAACAAGATTAAGAAGAGCGTGACGCTGGATGGGCTGATGACGCTGGGACAGTTGGAGGACGGAAGAATCACGGCAGACTTCGCGTGCTGCGAGGATGTGGAGCTGGAGCAGGTCGTAGGGACGTTCCGGGTGCAGATCCAGAGGGACGGCAACGTCTACATGACGGAGAACAAGAAGCGCATCAGGAATACGCCGATCTTCCGAGAGGACAACAGCTCGTTTTCGCACGGACGCGACAAGAGGTACTACTTTGTGTTCTCGATGGCAGATGACCGTATCGATGAGGTGGCTGAGGAGCTGATACGGCAGGCAAACGTCATTGCGCAGAAGGTCGAAATGGAGTTGTTGGGATGATTAACTTAGTGTATTTTGTGGGCGACGAGAAACATTGTCGCCCCATTTCTACTCTCGAGGAGTATATCAAGGTCTGTAACACCGAGGAGAACGTCAGGAACTGGAATCTGTACCGCCAGACGGGCGAGGAGCGGTACAAGCGTGCCCTCGTGCAGATAAGCTACAACTGCCAGGTGCCCGAAGGCGGTCTGCTGAAGGGCAACAAGACGGTTAGCCCGTTCGTCTTCCACGATATCGACTGCCGCTGCCGCGAGGAGTGCCGTCAGATCATCAACCGGCTGTTGCAGATGAGGGACGAGCTAGGGCTGGTGGAAGCGTCGGAGTCGGCCAGTTACGGCGTGCATGCCGTCTGCCGTCGTGAGGCAGGGAAGACGATTCTCGAGAAACAGGTGCGCATCTCGATGCTGACACAGACGGAGATGGACACCAATAATAAGGAGAACAACAGGGTGGTGTTCCACGGGCCCATCGATGCTGAGACGACGCCGCTGATAGACGAGGCGCTGCTGACCGAGAGACTGAGCGACGAGGAGGCTGCGGCTGAGTATGTCAGGCTGAAGGAGCGCGAGAAGAAAGGGCTGGAGGAAGTGCCGAAGGGTGCGAAGAAGGCGAATAAGCACTATAGGCCGTGGGAGGAGGAAGTTACACTGAGCGGCAGCAGTTCTTCCCCTGAATCAGGGCAAGACGAGCACTTGTTCAGACCACCCCTGACCCCTCCTAACTCAGGAGGGGAATGCTGCGCACAGACGCTGGCGGCGTTTGATCTGTGTGCGGAGCAGGCGGGACTGAAGCCGGGCGAGATGGACGTATGGGGCGAGCACAACTGGCACTCGAACCTGATGGCGGTGCTGTCGGTGGGTGTGGCGAAGCTGATGAGCAAGGCACAGCTGCTGGGCGTGATTGCCGTCAGACTGCCGAACTACTCGCAGACGGAGGACTGCCGGAAGCTGGTGGACTACTTCTACGAGAAGTACGACGCCGACAAGGGCTTCATGAACGCCAGCCTGCGCGAAATCAATGCCAAGTCGCAGTCTTTGCAGACAATGGAGAATGGGCAATGGGCTGAGCCAATGGATGATGATGACGGGGATCAATTATCCATTATCCATTGTCCATTATCCATTAAAAAGCTCCCGCAGGGCGTGAGGGACTCCGTAGAGGCCGTGGGGCAGAACCTGGCGATGCCGACGGTGACGGCCATCTGTCCGTGTGTCGGTGCGCTGGCCACAGGTGTCAAACTGGACGTTCACGGTGACAAGCGCGGACTGAACCTCATCGCCTACATCGCCGGTGAGTTCGCCAGCGGAAAGGGGAAGATCGACCCCGTGGTGGACGCGTGGATGGTGGAGGAGAGGGCCATGAACAAGCTGTACGAGATGCAGGAGGACGAGTGGATCAGCAAGAAGCAGGCGGCAAAGAACAAGAAGGAGCAGCCGGCGGAGTTGAAGCTGCCTTGGCGCTATATCACGCTGAACAACACGGTGGCCAACCTGGCTCAGCGACTGGCCAACACCGCTGGCAAGCACGCCTTCTCGTTCACACCAGAGGCCGACACGGTGGCGGAGAAGTGGAAGTCGGAAATGAGCAACTTCTCGGTCATGCTGCGTCAGGCCTACGACGGTTCGAGGTACGAGCGTGAGGCGAAGAGTGCCGATGCGGTGAGAGTACATATCGAGCATCTGCTGTGGAATGTGACGATGTGCGGGACACCCGATGCCCTCTACCGTGTGGTGCGCAACTACACCGACGGATTCCAGAGCCGCATCGCCGTTGCCCGTACGCCCGACAACACCTATTCGTCTCTGGAGGACAAGAACCCCGTGCTGACTCCCCGACAGACGGACCGCATCGGGCAAGTGGCCCATCTGCTGCCGCTGATGCAGGGCGAGGTGACACTGCCGAAGCTGGAGGCCAAGGGCAGGGCGTGGCTGGAGAAGATCCGCATGGAGACGATGAAGAACGACGACCGTGTGAAGGCCCGCCAGCGGTTCCGTGTGTGCGTGACGGCACAGAGGATGGTCTGCTGCCTGATGCTCTGCAAGGTGTGCGAACAACTGATCCAGAAGCACGGGCTGAACGGTGCGGAGACGCTGTTGAAGCAGAAGCCCGACCTCTGGAAGGAGATGCTGCTGAAGACACAGACGGCACAGATGCTGGAGGTGTATGACGTGATTGCCGACTCGCTGATGGAGAACGCCCTCTTCTTCTTCCGCGAACGGATCGAGAATGCCTACGGGAGCCGGGACTATGCGGGCAGCCAGAACGGGCTGCGGTCGAAGCGCGGCAGGAACGACTCGATCTACGAGCGGCTGGACATACAGTTCACCCTCGCCCAGGCCATGCAGCAGAGCGTCGCCTTGAAGGGTGCCGGCGTGACACAGAACAGCGTGCGACAGATGCTGAAGAACTGGCGCAGTCAAGGGCTGGTCGAACAGACGGGTCATGAGACGTTCAAGAAGAAATAAAGAAGGCCCCGGCATTGGGGCCTTCTTTATTTCAGATACTTGTAATAGTACCAGTAGGTGCCGTGATACTGGTCCTCTACCCTGCCCTTGCGCTCCGTGGGATCATGATAGCAGCGCTCCAGTTCTATCAGGTTGCGCCAGTCTTCATCCGTCACGGCGTGATGGTAGACGACGGAGGGATTCGAACGGGAATGGGTGTAGAGCACGAGGGCCTCACGGTAGTGCTTCGGCAGACGGTCGTCGAGCTCGTAGTACTTGGTGATCTCCCGTGCGAAGCGGTCTATCTGACGGTCGATGAGCAGGCCACAGAGCTTGTAGTCGACCACGGGCGAAGCGGAGGCGCGGAGGCTCGGAGTGGGAGAATTGAGCGTTGTGTCCCTGCGTTCCAGCAGATCGAGGAAGTGCATGGGCGTCATCGGCTCTGCCGGACGTCCGCCAAGGAACTTATAGAGGCTGTCCTCAGGACAATAGTACATGCGCGTGCGACCGCTGGTGGGCAGGATCTGTTCGATATCGGCCGTGATGGGATATTCAAAGAGCTTCTCGCCAAGGGCGTTCTCACGGGCCAGCGCATACATACGCAGCATCAGCAGGTTGGCATCGCTCTCCAACGACCGCTTCCCCACCTCGAGGGCCTTCTGGTATTCCCCATCAGCCAGCAGCGTCTCCGTCTGCATGCGATAGTGATAGACGGCATTGGTGTTGCCCAGCCACGCCACGCAGATGATCTGCAGGGCCATGAGCAGGGCGTTGATCCACATGGGGCGCGAGAAGAGCGAGAAGTCGCGGTCTGACTCCACCTCCTGCGCGAACCTTGCCATCCAGGAGACGCCGCCCCATACTATCAGCACCAACACGGGCAGAACCCAGGTCCACACGCTCACACCGCCGTTGCTCTCGATCTGCTGACTGACCTCGGAGACGAGGGCCAGGAGCAGCATGGAGGGCACATAGGTGAGCGCATGCGACCGCTTGGCGAGACGGAAGATGCGGAACACGATCAACTGCAGCAGCATGAGCAGGAAGATGATGATGAGCGCGCCCCAGAGCGGGTTGTAATGCGTCAGTCCGCCACTGAGCACGTGCTGCGTCATCGCCAGCTGGTCTGCCTGAAAGAAGAAGAGCCAGCAGAAGGAGAACAAAAGAAAAACGATAGCACACATCACGCGGATGGTGACGGTGCTACCGTTTTTCAAAGGATGATTGTAGTTCATTGAAAATTAATCATTGAACATTGAACATGATGATCACACCTTGCGCAGGACGACGGCGGAGCGGGCGGGAATGTAGAGCTTGAGCCACTCCTTATGGTCGTTGACATACAACGGGTCGTAGTTCGTCAGGTGGGTCATCGTGTCGTCGGCAAAGCCGTTGCCGCCGAAGTCCTTCGAGTCGGTGTTCAGAACCACTTCATAGGAGCCCGTGGGTACGAGGAAGCCGTAGTCGGTGTACGAGCGCGTCGGCGAGAAGTTGAACACGAAGACGAGGTCGCCACGCATGAAGCAGAGCACCTGGTCGCCGTCATCGTGCCAGATCTCCTGCACGGGCGTATCCTGGAAGTTCTTCTGCGACTTGATGACCTTCAGCATCTCACGGTCGAAGTCGCCGAGCCAGTGGTAGCAGAGGTCCTTGTTGTCGACGAGGTTCCACTGGCGGCGGGCGTACTTGTATGACCAGCCGTTACCCTCACGCGGGAAGTCGATCCACTCGGGATGGCCGAACTCGTTACCCATGAAGTTCAGGTAGCCGCCGTTGATGGCAGCGGCGGTGACGAGACGGATCATCTTGTGCATGGCGATACCGCGCTGGGCCATATCGTTGACGTCCTTCTTGGCGAAGTGCCAGTACATGTCGGCGTCGATGAGGCGGAAGATGATGGTCTTGTCGCCCACGAGTGCCTGGTCGTGAGACTCACAGTAAGAGATGGTCTTCTCGTCAGGACGACGGTTCTTGACCTCCCAGAAGATGGAGCAGACATTGATGTCCTCGTCGCGCACCTCTTTAATCGTCTTAATCCAGTAGTCGGGGATGTTCATGGCCATACGGTAGTCGAAGCCGTAGCCGCCGTCCTCGAACTTCGCCGCGAGTCCGGGCATGCCTGATACCTCCTCGGCGATGGTGATGGCGTTGGGGTTTACCTCGTGGATGAGTTTGTTGGCGAGCGTCAGGTAACAGATGGCGTTGTCGTCCTCGTGACCGTTGAAGTAGTCACCGTAGCCTCCGAAGGCCTCACCCAGACCGTGTGAGTAGTAAAGCATCGAGGTGACACCGTCGAAGCGGAAGCCGTCGAAGTGGTACTCCTCAAGCCAGTACTTACAGTTGGAGAGCAGGAAATGGAGCACGTCGTCCTTGCCGTAGTCGAAGCAGAGGGAGTCCCATGCGGGATGCTCGTGACGGTCACCAGGATAGAAGAACTGGTTCGGATCGCCGCAGAGGTTGCCGAGACCTTCCACCTCGTTCTTCACGGCATGGGAGTGTACGATATCCATAATCACGGCGATGCCCTTCTGATGGGCGGTGTCGATGAGTTCCTTCAGTTCCTCAGGTGTACCGAAACGGCTGGAGGGAGCGAAGAAAGACGACACGTGGTAGCCGAAGGAGCCGTAGTAGGGATGCTCCTGGATAGCCATCACCTGGATGCAGTTGTAACCGTCCTTGATGATGCGCGGCAGCACGTTGTCCTTGAACTCAGTGTAGGTGCCCACCTTCTCGGCATCCTGACCCATACCCACGTGGCACTCGTAGATGAGCAGCGGGTTCTTCTTGGGCTTGAAGGTCTTCTTCTTGAACACGTAAGGCGTCTCGGGGTTCCACACCTGGGCAGAGAAGATCTTTGTCTGATCGTCCTGCACCACGCGCTGGCACCAGGCGGGGATGCGCTCGCCCTCGCCGCCGTTCCACTTCACCTTCATCTTATAGAGCTGACCGTGCTTCATGGCTTTCTCAGAGAGTTTCAACTCCCAGTTGTCCGTGCCGGCGATGCGCTTGCAGCGGTATTTCTCGTTCTCCTGCCAGTCGTTGAAGTCACCGATCAGGTAGATGTCGGTGGCATTGGGCGCCCACTCACGGAACACCCATCCCTTCGGCAGTTTGTGGAGGCCGAAGTAGAGATGGCCCGTAGCGAAGTCGGAGAGTTTCTTCTTGCCGTTCTGCGTCAGCTGGTTGATCTTCCACACAGCGTGGTCATGACGTCCGCGGATGGCGTCCTCAAACGGCTCCAGCCATCCGTCGTTACGCACCAGGCCGATATGCGGATTTTCGGGCTCAATCGCAGCTTTCTTCACTGCTACTTTCTTGGCGGCAGGCTTCTTTGCCGTTGTCTTCTTTGCAGGTGCTGCAGCCTTCTTTGCTGCAGGCTTCTTTGCGGTGGTTTCTTTCTTTGTTGCCATATTTTTTCGTTATTACGTTATGTCGTTATTACGATTTATTGAACCTTCACCTTGAAGATGGCTTTCTTGATCTCGGGTTCATCGATGATGCAGGGGGCGTGACCGTCCTGCGGGAAGAAGATGGCCATCAGGCCGGGATCCACCGTCACATAGTCCTGAGCCTTCGTGTCGCCGTACTTCGTGATGTCCTTCTCTTCGTTGTAATCGAAGGCAGGGAGGTCTCTGAGCGGCGTGTAGCCGAAGGTCTCGGCACAGGAGATGGGAATCTGGATGTCGATCATCTTGATGTGGGTCTCAAGGAAGGCGGTGTCCTTCGTGCGCTGCTTGGCTACCTGCAGGTTGAGGAAGAGGTCGTCGCCCTTGATGGGATACTTGCCGGGCTCCATCGTCCGGAGGTCGTTGGCTTTCAGGAAAGCCACCACGTCGGCAAACAGTGGGTTCAGTCCCACGTAGTTGATTAGGTTCTCAATTGTGTCAATAATCATACGCTCTTATCGTTTTAAGTTTCAAATCTTAATTCCAAATTCTCAATTCAACGTCCTATGGCCCCTGGTATAAGTGCCTTGGCGGACTATGCGACCATTGCGGTCTTTCTCGACGAACTTGCCGTCGCGGACGTCGTTAGCATAGCTACCCTCGAAACGGATGCCGTCCTTGTCTTCCTCGATGGCAGGCCCGTTGCGCTTGCCGTCCTTCATGTGGCCTTTGAACTTCGAGCCATCGGCAAAGTGCACGATACACTCGCCGTTAGGCTGTCCGTTGCGGAAGCTGCCTTCGACAATATCACCGTTCTTCTTCGTCAGCTTGCCGCGTCCTTCTCGTTTGTCCGAGCGCCAATGGCCTGAATATATGTCCCCATTCTTGTAGACTAAAGTGCCTTGACCATGCTTGTCGCCATTGAGGAATTGTCCTGTATATTTGTCACCATTGGCATAGCTGAAGATGCCCGATCCCGTACGGTTGCCGTTCAAGTAGTCTCCTTCATACACGTCACCGTTTTGGAACTTATAGATACCTCTTCCATTCATAACGTCATTGGCCCACTGACCTGTATAGCTGTCGCCATTAGCATAACGGAAGGTGCCCTTGCCCGAGCGCATGTTGTCTTTCCATTCGCCCTTGTAGGTTGAGCCGTCGCCCCAGTCGAAGAACCCCTGGCCCTGCTTCTTGTCGTTCGCCCACTCGCCGTCGTAATAGGCTCCGCTGGCAAAGGTGTAACGGCCCTTGCCCGAGCGCATGTCCTTGAACCAATTGCCCTCGTACTTGTCGCCATTGAAATAGTACATAGTGCCGTGTCCATGCTGATAGTCGCGGAACCACAGACCCTCGTAACGGTTGTTGTTGGAGAAGAAATAGGTACCCTGGCCGTGCTGCTGGTCCTGGAACCATTCGCCCTCGTATTTCTCGCCGTCGCTGAAGACATAGGTGCCGTATCCCTGGCGCTTACCTTTGTCGTACTCGCCTTCGTACACATTACCGTTCTTATATACTGTGCGGCCTTTGCCCTGAGGCTTTCCGGCCTGCATCTCTCCGTTGTAGTTGCCTCCGTCCTTGGTCGTCGTCGTACCGAGTGTCATCTTCTGGGCACTGACGGGCATCAGGAGCATGAGGGATATTATTGTTGTGATATATCGTTTGGTTGTCATGAGTAGTCGTCTTAAAAACTTTTGCAAATTTACTAATAAAATCCCTCTCACCCAAACTTTTCTATATAATTTAACGATATAATGCAGATTTTTGATTACCTTTGCAACCACAAAGAAGAATTATAGAATTAAATAATAAAAGAATTGAAGTTTATAGCCGTTATTCCCGCCCGCTACGCCTCGACGCGTTTCCCGGGCAAGCCGCTGGCAGTGCTCGGCGGCAAGACAGTGATTCAGAGAGTCTATGAACAGGCCGTCAGCGTGTTGCCGGAAGCCTATGTAGCCACCGACGATAAACGTATATTCAAGTGCGTGGAGGATTTCGGAGGGCGTGCCGTCATGACGCGTGCAGACCATAAGAGCGGCACAGACCGCATTGAAGAGGCGGTGGAGAAGATTGAGGAGCAAGGAGCGAGGAGTGAGAAGAAAGACGACCTGGTGGTGATCAACATTCAGGGCGACGAGCCTTTCATCCAGCCCTCACAGATCGAGACGCTCATGCATCTCTTCGACGACCCTGAGACGCAGATAGGCACGCTTGGCAAACGTTTTGATACCATCGAGGCGGTGCGTAATCCGAACTCTCCGAAAATCGTCACAGACCGTCGCGGCTTCGCCCTCTATTTCAGTCGCAGCGTGATACCGTTTATCAGAGGTGTGGAGGCAGACGAGTGGATGCCCCACTACCCTTTCCTCAAACACTTAGGCGTGTATGCCTACCGTCGTGAAGTGCTCGCAGAAGTCACCCGTCTGCCACAGAGTGCGTTAGAGAAAGCCGAGAGTCTCGAACAGCTCCGCTGGCTCGAAAACGGCTACCGCATCCGTGTGGGTCTCACAGATATGGAGACCGTCGGCATCGACACTCCCGAAGACCTCGCCCGTGCAGAGGCGTT
Source organism: Prevotella sp. (assembly GCA_017474845.1). Lineage (GTDB taxonomy): Bacteria > Bacteroidota > Bacteroidia > Bacteroidales > Bacteroidaceae > Prevotella. The sequence goes on along the minus strand of JAFVGS010000042.1, from coordinate 15,724 downwards.
CCTAAAAGAGATGAAATGAAAATCCCCGCCGAGTTGGCGGGGATTCTCATTTCTTAAAGACTGAGGCTCTTCTTAATGGCCTCGATGCGATCTTCAGCAGCCTTGGTGCACTTGTCGTAGTCGGCAGCACCCTTGAATCCGGCGTCCTTGATCTCGCAGTAGAACTTGATTTTCGGCTCAGTTCCTGAGGGACGTACGGAAATCTTCGTACCGTCGGCGCAGAACCACTGCAGCACGTTGGCTGTGGTGGGCATGTTCAGCTTCTCCACACTGCCGTCGGCCTTCTTGCCCTCCAGCGTCTGATAGTCCTTCCAGAGCACAATGGGCTCACCACCCAACTCCTTCGGGGGATTGGCACGGAAGTCGACCATCATCTGCTTGATCTCGTCGGCACCGCTCTTTCCGGGCTTCACCACGTTGATGGTGCTCTCCTTCGAGAAACCGTACTCAGCATAGATGTTCATGAGCAGGTCGTAAAGCGTCATGCCGTTATCCTTGGCCCAGGCAGCAATCTCGCAGATGAGACAGATAGATGCGGGGGAGTCCTTGTCGCGCACCTTGTCGAACGGCAGGAATCCAAATGACTCCTCACCACCGCCGATGTACTTCTGCTTGCCCTCGGAGATGCGGATCTCGTTGGCAATCCACTTGAAGCCCGTGTAACAGTCACGCAGCTCGACGCCATTCTTCTTGGCAATCTCGGCGATCTCCTCGGTAGTAACGATGGTCTTCACGAGGAACTCGTTGCCCTTCAGCTGACCAAGCTTCTTCTTGTTGGCGATGATGTACCAGCAGAACATCATACAGGTCTGGTTACCGTTGAGAATCTCCCACTCACCCTTAGAGTTGCGGCATACGATGGCCAGACGGTCAGCATCGGGATCAGAAGCGATGACGAGGTCGGCATTGAGCTTCGTACCGAGTTTCATGCCCAAGGTCATAGCCTCGGCATTCTCAGGATTGGGGCTGACAACGGTGGGGAAGTTGCCGTCGATCTCCATCTGCTCGCGGACGACGTGGATGTTCTGGAATCCCCAAGAGCGCAGTGCCATTGGGATGATAACGCGGCCTGTGCCGTGCATCGGAGAGTAGACGATGTTGAGGTCTTTCTGGCGCAGGATGACATCCTGATCCACCATAGCCTCCTTGACAGCGGCGATGTAGTCCCAGTCCATCTCACCACCGATGATCTCGATGAGGTCGTAGTTGGGCTCGAACTTCACCTGGTCGATGGTCACCTTGTTCACTTCCTCGATGATACCCACATCATGCGGAGCCAGCACCTGAGCACCATCGTCCCAGTAAGCCTTGTAGCCATTGTACTCGCGGGGGTTGTGAGAAGCGGTGACGTTGACACCTGCCTGTGCACCCAGCTGACGGATGGCGAAGGAGATCTCCGGCGTTGGACGGAGGCTCTCGAAGAGATAAGCCTTGATGCCGTTGGCGGAGAAGATGGCTGCCACAGACTCAGCGAACATACGTCCGTTGTTGCGGCAGTCGTGACCTACGACGACGGCAAGATCCTTGCGGCCAGGGAAGGCTTTGAGGATGTAGTTGGCAAAGCCCTGTGTGGCCATGCCTACGATGTACTTGTTCATGCGGTTGGTTCCGGCACCCATGATGCCACGGAGTCCACCCGTTCCAAACTCGAGGTTCTGATAGAATGCATCGATGAGGGCTGTCTTGTCCTCTGCGTCGAGCATTGCCTGAACTTCCTTACGTGTCTCCTCATCAAAGGCGGGAGAGAGCCATTCTTTTGCCCGTGCCTCGCACTGAGCGATCAACTGTGCATTGTCTGCCATAATCAAAAATACTTTATGTTTTAGATGCTAATAACAATTTCTAAACCACAAAGATACGCATAAAAAGGCAAACTCGTATCAAAACATGCAAACTTTTTTATTTCTTTAAGATTTTGTCTATCTCATCGAACTGTTTTCCGAGGTTCAGATTGAAATAGATGCGATAAAGTGCAGGACCCCATTTGTCCTTCGCCTCAGGGGCGAGCTGACGGTAAGTCTCCATATACGGCTGCGCCTTCTGGTACATCTTGCGGATCTGTTTCTTATGGCGACGGGAGTCCATCTTGAGGATAATGTTCAGGCAGGCTGTGCCGGCATTGTAGTAGGCATCAGCCATCTGGTCGTTGATGGCGATGAGGCGGTTGCTGATGTCCAGGCACTCGGCATTGCGTCCGAGATTGAGAAGCATGGTGGACTTGGCGAAAAGATAGAGTTCGTTGAGGGAGTCGGCCTTGAGTGCCTCGTCTGCGACGGAGAGTGCCTGTTCATAGTTGCCCTTGGCGGTATAGGCATCCATCAGACGGGGGAAGAAATAGGTGCTCTGAGGAAAGAAGGCGAAGCCCTCCCACAGTATTTCCGCATAGCGCTGCTTGTCGCCCAACTGCTTCCATGCCTCAGCGACGTATTGGAGGGTATAATCAAGTTTACTGGTATCGCGACGTGCGAGTTCGTGATGACGGAGAGTGAGCACGGGATCGTTCATGCGATAGCCGCAGTAGGTGGCCCAATAGGCGGCCTCATCCATACGGGCGTCGGTGTTCATCAGGTCATGATCCGTGAATAGCGGCTGACGGGCGCAGTCGATATAGGTCTCGAAGAAATCGTAGGCCGTCGGGAAGTCGCCCTTGCGCAGATGATGGGCACCTCCGAAGAAGAGGTTCGGACGATAGCCGAGCAGGCGCAAGGAGTTGTCCTTCCGATAGTCGGGGCTTACCCTACCCTTCTTGTCCGGCCTCGCATCGATGGAGTCAAGGGTTTCTGCAATGGAGAAGATACGACGGTTGAGGGTGAAGAGCTTCAGGGTGTCGACGGCCTGATGTTTGTACATCTTCTCGTTGATGGCCTGGTATTGCTTCTCTACGGCCTGTAACCAGAGGTCGTAGATACGTGGATTCTGCTGGTTGGCGGAGTCTTTCAGAAGATTCGTCATCAATTGCTCTGCCTTGTCGTAGTTCTTGCCACTGCGCAGGTAGTTCTCTGCTTCAGCCATCTGACGCTTTTGGGCAAAGGCTGAGGAAGTGAAAAGCTGAAAAGGTGAAAATGTGAAAATTATCAGCAGAGCTGTAAGTCGAGTGTGATGTGTTACCTTGTGTGTCATTGTGTCTTTTATAATATAATAATGTGTCTAGTCGATCTGTTGGAGTGTTTCGTAGATGCGTTGTACGGGTAGGCCCATGACATTGTAATAGCTGCCGTTGAGACCTGTGACGCCGATATAGCCAATCCATTCCTGGATACCATAGGCGCCAGCCTTGTCGAAGGGCTTGTATTTCGTGATGTAATAGTGAATCTCTTCGTCAGAGAGCTGCTTGAAGGTGACGTCGGTAGTGACGGCAAAACGCCGTTCTGTCTCACGAGTGAGGATACAGACGCCAGTGGTGACATGATGGGTGCGTCCGCTGATGAGTCGTAACATCCGTTCTGCATCTGCCTCATCGGCGGGTTTGCCTAAGATCTCATCATCCACGATAACGACGGTATCGGCCGTGATGACCAATTCGTCGTCAGCAAGCGTTGTACGATAGGTATCGGCCTTCTTGCCAGCGATATACAAGGCCACCTCCGACACAGGCAGGTCATCAGGATAACTCTCGTCGATATCCTGCAATACCCTCACCTCAAAAGGTAGTCCTAACCCCGCCAACAACTCTTTACGACGAGGCGAATTACTCGCCAGAATAATATTATATCTCAATATATTGTCAATATGTTACTATGTCTTTATATTACTCTGTCTTACCACCCGAAGGCTTTGGCATTCATCACCCACTTGCCCTGGGCACGGAGCGTCTGTTCGATGACGTCACGTCCACAGCCGTAGCCTCCCTTGCGGTCACTGACATAGATAGAGACGTCTTTGATCTCCGGACAGGCATCCTTAGGACAGGCAGGACACCCCACCCGTCGCATGATCTCCAGATCAGGGATGTCATCGCCCATATACATCACCTCATCGTCCGTGAGGCCGTACTTGGCAAGGAACTGGTCATAGGTCTGAATCTTTACTGCACAGGCGATATAGACATCCTCCACGCCAAGCCCCTCATAACGGTGGCGCACGCTTTCCACTCTGGCACCCGTCATGATAGCAATCCTCAGTCCGAGTTTCATGGCCAGTTGAATGGCATACCCGTCCTTGATATTCACCGTCCGCAGTGGCACACCGTCATTACCCATCGTGATGGTCTCCGCACTCAGAACACCGTCGATATCGAAGATGATCGCCTTGATCTTATTTAAGTCGTAATTGATCATTTCTTCTGTGAATCTCTGTGCAATCTGTGGCTAAAACTTATTCAGGTGTACGTTCTCCCACTTGAGTTTGTCCTCACTCTGCGGCTTGCGCTCGTCAGCCCAATGACCGACAGCGAGGATGCAGAGACAGGAGAGATTCTCAGGAATGTCAAGGATGCCACGGATGACGGTATCGGCAGAGGTGCCGTCGTCGAGACCACGACCACGCATCTGAATCCAGCATGAGCCCAGTCCGAGGTCTTCAGCCTGATACTGCATGGAGATGGCGGCAATGGAACCGTCTTCCACCCAACAGTCGTTCTGCAGGGGATCGCCCAGAACGACGATGGCTACAGGTGCACCCTTGAGGAACTGCGAGCCCATGTTCTTCGCATCAGCAAGTTTCTCAATGTCGAGCTTATCGTCGACGATGACGAACTGCCAGGCGCGCTGGCTCTTGGAGGTGGGCGACATGAGGGCGGCACGCAGGATGAGCTTCAGGTCTTCCGCGTCGATCTCCTCGTCAGTAAACTTCCTATGGCTGCGGCGCTGCTGCGCCAGGTCTTTAAATGCTGTCATCTGTAAACTGTAAACTATAAACTGTAAACTAATTAAATTCGCTGCAAAGTTAGTGAAAAGTTAAGAATATAGAGTTAAGAATTAAGAAAAAATATATAGCTGTAGCAATTTTTTCACTTTTCACTCTTCACTTTTCACTTTTTGTTGTAACTTTGCAGTATGAACGGACTAAAGACTACCATATACCGGAAGGTTGAAGACCTGCCGCCTTTGGATGATGCGAACTTCTTCCACAGCACGCGGCTTTTCCAGATGACGAGGGAGACACCTCGTCAGAAACCGTATATGGTGGTGGTGACGAATGCTGAGGGCGAGGTGGTGAGCCACATGCTGGGCATCGTGCGCTTCCGCACGTTCCTCTTCCCCTTGCTCGTCCACTGCCGGGTGCTGGGCGAAGGGGTATATTATAATGAGTCAGGATCCAGGAGTCAGGAGCGCGACCAGCTCTTCGGCCTGATGCTCGAGGCGCTGACGAAGGCACTGAGCAACCGCACGTCCTATCTGGAGGTGAGTAACCTGAGTCAGAAGATGACGGGCTATAAGCAACTGAAACAGCAGCATTTCTTCCCTGTACATTGGATGAGCATCCACAATTCGCTGCATCGCCACGCACCAGAGGAACGCATCGGCGAGAAGCTGCAGAAGCGCATCGACAATGCCCGCCAGAAAGGTGTGACCACCAACGAGGTGCAGACGGAGGAAGACTTCAAGGCCTTCTCAAAGCTGCTCAGGAAGCACTACTTCTGGAAGCCCAGGCGCTATATCCCCGATGACCAGTTCTTCAGGAACATCATGAGCAGCGACGACGGACGGCTGTTTGTGACGAAATACCGCCAGCGTGTAATCGGCTGTTCGGCCGTCGTGTATAGTGAGGGGAATGCATATCTGTGGTATTCGGCATTCAGGCGGAAATCATACATCCACGTGCATCCTGACGTGATGACCATCTGGGACGCGATGCAGGACTGTTATCAAAGGGGGTGTGACCACATGTGTTTCATGGACGTTGGACTGCCTTTCCAGAAGAATCCATTCCGCGAGTTCATCCTGCGCTTCGGTGGTAAGGAACAGAGCACTTTCCGTTGGTTCCGTTTCGGCATCCGTTGGGTCAACCGCTTCCTCACCTGGCTGTATCGGGAATGATTTTATTCTTTGCCCATCATGAGTCTTTCCAGCTCGTAGTTATTGGCACTCATGTCCACCTTACGCTGTTGAGGAATATCAGGAATGGTGTAGATGCCCTTGCCATCGTCGGCAAAAGGATCTTCGCCGTCATCCGTCGGAGGTGCCACGGGGTCTTCCTCTGGTATGATGAACTCTATCATCGATGACGAGTCGGCGATCTCTTCCAGATAGCGCTGATAACGGTCTTCTGCCGTCTGATTGCAACCCGCAAACAACGTCAGGGTCGGGGCCAGAGTCATGATCGTCGGTCGTCTCATATCATTTATGTTTTGGTTTTCAGTTATATGCGCTCCACTTGTTTGACACCCTTCACCGTGCGTAGCTTCTTCAGCAGTGCCTCCAAACGGGAGGTGTCTTCAAGCATCACGACGAGATTGCCACTGAACAGGCCGTCGTGAGAGTCAATGTTAATAGATCTCAGCACGAGCTTCTCGTCTTTCGAGATGATGCTCGTCAGATTGTTCACGATGCCGATATCGTCGTTGCCCACCACGCGCAGGGTGATGGAATACTGCGACGAGCCCTTGCCGCTCCAACGGGCCTTCACCACACGATAGCCGTAACGTCGTCGCAGTTCCGGAGCATTGGGACAGTCCATGCGATGGATCTTGATGCCGCCGTTGATGGTGACGAAGCCGAAGATGGGATCGCCATAGATGGGTGTGCAGCAGCGGGCCAGCTGATAGTCGAGGCCTTTGAGGTCGCGGTCGATGACGAGCACGTCGTCGGAAACCTGAGGATTGAGCGTCGACAACTTTGAACTGTCGAGTTCAAACTCCGAGGCAGAGCGCGCGATATTGTCGCCAGTAACGGTCTTCTCGCCCTCACGTACCTTTATATATTTATCTACGACGGCATTGGCATCAATCAGACCGTCTGCAATCTGCTTGTAGAAATCGCTCACCTCCTTGAAGCCCATCTTCTTGATGACATGGAACATCACCGCCTCCTCCTGCTCGATCTTGCGGTTCTTGAACTTGCGCTCCAGCATCTCCTTGGCAAAGAGACCGTCACGCTGCTGGGTTTCCTTCAGCGCCAGACGGATCTTCGACTTCGCACGCGAGGTCTTCACAATCGAGAGCCACTCCTGACGAGGCTTCTGTGTGGACGATGTCAGGATCTCCACCTGGTCGCCGCTCTTCAGTTGCTGACGGATGGATACCACACGGCCGTTAATGCGTCCGCCCGTACACTGGTTGCCGATCTTCGAGTGGACATGATAGGCAAAGTCGAGAACGGTAGCGCCGACGGGGAACTTGAAGAGGTCGCCACGAGGGGTGAAGACGAACACCTCGTCCTCGTAGAGATCCATCTTGAACTGATCCATCGCCTCCAGACCGTCAGCATGCTCCAGCATAGAACGCACTCCGGCGAGCCAGTCGTCGAGCCCTGCCTCCCCCTTCACGCCCTTATAGCGCCAGTGGGCTGCCACACCCTTCTCCGCAATCTCGTCCATGCGCTCCGTACGGATCTGCACCTCCACCCACTTCTGTTCTGGGCCGAGCACGGTGATATGCAGACTCTCATAACCATTCGACTTAGGTACTGAGAGCCAGTCGCGCAGACGCTTGGGATTGGGCTGGTACATATCCGTCACAATCGAATAGGCCTGCCAGCATTGCATCTTTTCTTTATCAGGGGGACAGTCAATAATAATCCTGATGGCAAAGAGATCGTAGATGCCCTCGAACCCGCACTTCTGCTTCTTCATCTTCTCCCAGATGGAGTGGATGGACTTCGTGCGGCCCTTGATATGGCACTTGATGCCTGCCGCCTTCACCTTTTCCTCCACAGGACGGATGAACGCCTCGATATAGGCATCGCGCGAAGCCTTCGTCTGGTTCAGCTTCTCACGGATCATGTAGTAGGCATCGTGCTCCATATACTTCAGCGAGAGGTCTTCCAGTTCCCGCTTCAGGTTGTAGAGTCCGAGTTTATGGGCCAGTGGGGCATAGAGATAGGCGGCCTCCTGCGACACTTCGTTGACGAACGCCTCCCGCTCCTTGCGGTTCTCGTCATTAGACTCTTCCATGAAGGCCTTCATCTGCCGCATCAGGTTCACGCGGTCGGCAATCATGATGAGCACCACGCGCATGTCCTCGGCAAAGGAGAGCAGCAGATTGCGGAAGTTCTCGCTCTCGATCACAGGATTCTTCTCATAGAGCTGACGGATGCGTCCGAGGCCGTTGATGATGCGGGAGACTGTCTCCCCATGGCGCGCCTTCACCTCCTCGGATGTGATATTTCCCGCATCCACATCGGGCAAGAGCAGACAGGCCTCCACAGCATCGTCGCCCAGACCGATTTCCTCAGTCAGGATGGCTGCCGTCTGAGCGGCCATTTTCTTCTTCTCCTCGTAAGTAAATGAGAACAGATCCGCCATAATACACACTTTTTCGCCACAAAGTTAGTGAAAAGTTAAGAATTAAGAGTTAAGAATTAAGAAAAAATGTGTGGCAGTAGCAAATTTTTCACTTTTCACTCTTCACTTTTCACTTTTTATTGTATCTTTGCACCAATATTTTAACTTAAAGCCACAATTATGTTATCAGAAAAAGACTTAAAACAAATCGCCCAGAAAGGTATCACCGCTGAGCAGATTGAGAATCAGTTGAACGAGTTCAAAACCGGATTCCCCTTCCTGAAGCTGGAGGCAGCCGCAGGCATCGGACGTGGCATCATCGCCCCCAATGCCGACGAGCGCAAACAGTTTGAGGACACCTGGAACCAGTACAAGGCCGCAGGCAACAAGATCGTGAAGTTCGTGCCCGCCTCTGGTGCTGCCAGCCGTATGTTCAAGAACATGTTCGCCTTCGTCGACGCCGACTACGACGTGCCTACCACCGACTTCGAGAAGAAGTACTTCGACTCCATCGAGAAGTTCGCTTTCTACGACGCCCTCGACGCCGCCTGCCAGAAGAATGAAGGCAAGGGCATCAAGGCTCTTATCGCTGAAGGCAAGTACAAGGAAGTCGCAGCCAACATGCTGAAGGCCGAGGGACTGAACTACGGTCAGCTGCCGAAGGGACTGCTGCTGTTCCACAAGTATCCCGAGGGCGCACGCACGCCGATGGAGGAACACCTCGTGGAGGGAGCCCTCTATGCCGCCAGCAACGGCGAGGCCCACGTACACTTCACCGTCTCTCACGAGCACATGGAGCTCTTCAAGGCCAAGGTGGCTGAGAAGGCCGACTCCTTCGCACAGAAGTACGGCATCAAGTACGACATCACCTTCTCCGAGCAGAAGCCGTCGACAGATACCGTCGCTGCCAATCCCGACAACACCCCGTTCCGCAATGACGACGGCACGCTGCTGTTCCGTCCTGGTGGTCACGGAGCCCTCATCGAGAACCTCAACGAGATCGACGCCGATGTCATCTTCATCAAGAACATCGACAACGTGGTGCCCGATCGTCTGAAGCCGGAGACCGTCGAGTGGAAGCAGGTCATCGCTGGTGTGCTCGTCACACTCCAGAAGCAGGCCTTCGAGTATCTGAAAGTCCTCGATGCAGGTGCTACCGATGCACAGCTCGAAGAGATTGCGAAGTTCGTCAGCGAGTGCCTCTGCACGGATGCCAAGGGCAAGAAGGCCGATGCCGCCTACCTGCGTGAGAAGCTGAACCGTCCGATGCGCGTCTGTGGTGTTGTTAAGAATGTGGGCGAGCCTGGTGGTGGTCCGTTCCTCACCTACAACCAGGATGGCACCGTCTCGCTGCAGATCCTTGAGAGCTCGCAGATCGACACGAACAACGAGGCCTACATGAAGATGTTCACCCAGGGTACCCACTTCAACCCCGTAGACCTTGTCTGCGCCGTGAAGGACTATCAGGGCAAGCCCTTCGACCTCCCGAAGTTCGTTGACAAGACCACAGGCTTCATCTCTTCTAAATCGAAAGCCGGTAAGGAACTGAAAGCCTTGGAGTTACCAGGCTTGTGGAATGGTGCGATGAGCAACTGGAGCACCGTCTTCGTTGAAGTGCCCCTTGGCACCTTCAATCCCGTGAAGACCGTCAACGACCTGCTCCGCGACCAGCACCAATAATTATCTAAAGACAACGAATTACACGAATTTCACGAATATTGCTGCGCCTATGAAGAATCGCCAGCGATTCCAATTCGTGTAATTCGTGTAATTCGTTGTTTAAAAAAAATGCTAATTTATAACAACTTATCTAAGGCTTTTTGTCCTTTCTCCGTACAGATACCCCGTAGCGTGAGGAAGGCCAGATTCTTGAAGAACTCCTCAAAAGTATACTGCTGATACAGGCGGTTGTCAATGACATACTTGTTCACCGCCTCAAAAAGGATCGTCACCAGGTCCAGGTTGATCTCCTCACGGAAATACCCCTCTTTCTTGCCACGTTCAAAAAAGTCCGACGACTCCTTGCGGATGCGCTCCTTCTGCGTCTGCAGATAGTCTGCCAGCTGCGGGTAATGCGGCAGGTCGGCATAAAACTGTGGATTCGTATTGTGGATCTCGTCAATCTTCTTTCGTAGGAAGACAATGATGATCTCCATCACGTTCTTGCAATGCTCAATCTGCACTTCCATGTTCTGACGGCGATTCTCATAATATCTCTGGACAGCCTCGGAAAGAAACTGCTCCTTGTTCTCGAAAATCTCGTAGAGCGTACGCTTGGAGATCTTCAGCTCCGTCGCCACATCATCCATCCTCACCGAACGGATGCCGCGTTCGCGGAAGTCATGGATAGCCTTATCCAGAATCTTTGACCGAAGTCCCTGCTTATAGGCCGAAATGGGTTTTGTTTCGTGCATATTCATACAATTTCGGTGCAAAGATACGATAAAAAGTGAAGAGCGATGAGTGAAAATTGAAAAATTTGCTGCCGCCATATTATTTTTTCTTAATTCTTAACTCTTAATTCTCAACTTTTCACTACCTTTGTGGCCGATTACATGAATAATTTTGGATAATAATACACATAAACTATGGTCAAGATCACGAAAGAGGCTGCTCTTGAATATCATGAGAGCGGCCGCCCTGGTAAAATCGAAGTGAAGCCCACGAAGGCTTACCGTACTCAAACCGACCTCTCGCTGGCCTACTCTCCGGGCGTCGCATTCCCTTGTCTGGAGATTCAGGAAAATCCAGATGCAGCCTATAAATACACTGACAAGGGCAACCTTGTGGCAGTCATCTCCAACGGTACCGCAGTGCTCGGACTGGGCGACATCGGTGCCATGAGCGGCAAGCCCGTCATGGAGGGTAAGGGTCTGCTGTTCAAGATCTACGGCGGCATCGACGTGTTCGACATCGAGGTGGCCGAGAAGGATCCCGAAAAATTCTGTGAAGCCGTAGAGCGCATCGCCCCCACCTTCGGCGGCATCAACCTCGAAGACATCAAGGCCCCTGAGTGCTTCTATATCGAGGATCGTCTGAAACGTACCCTCGACATCCCCGTGATGCACGACGACCAGCACGGCACCGCCATCATCTCTGCCGCCGGACTGAAGAACGCCATGGAGGTCATCGGCAAGGACATCACGAAGGTGAAGATCGTCGTCAACGGTGCCGGAGCCGCTGCCATCAGCTGCACCAAGCTCTACATGGCCATCGGCGCCCAGAAGGAGAACATCGTCATGCTCGACTCCAAGGGCGTCATCTCCACCAGCCGTACCGACCTGAACGAACAGAAGAAGTTCTTCGCCACCAGCCGCACAGACATCTACACCCTCGAGGAGGCCGTCCGTGATGCCGACGTGTTTGTCGGTCTCTCCAAGGGCAATGTGCTCTCGAAGGAGATGGTGAAGACGATGGCCAAGGATCCCGTCATCTTCGCCCTCGCCAATCCCGTGCCTGAGATCTCTTACGAGGATGCCATGGATGCCCGTCCAGACGTGCTGATGTCCACGGGCCGTACAGACTATCCCAACCAGATCAACAACGTCATCGGCTTCCCCTATATCTTCCGCGGAGCCCTCGACGTCCACGCCACCGCCATCAACGAAGAGATGAAGCTGGCCGCCGTAAACGCCATCGCCGACCTCGCCAAGCAGCCCGTTCCCGACGTGGTGAACGACGTCTACAAGGTGAACAACCTCACCTTCGGCCGTGACTACTTCATCCCGAAGCCTGTCGATCCGCGACTCATCACAGAGGTGTCCTCAGCCGTCGCCAAGGCTGCCATCGAGAGCGGTGTCGCACGCAAGGTGATTACCAACTGGGACGAATACAAAGACTCCCTCTCCGTTTTGCTCGGCCAGGAGACGAAACTCACGCAGAAGCTCTACTCCACCGCCGCTGCCCATCCCCAGCGCGTGGTATTTGCCGAGGCCGTCCATCCCACGATGCTCAAGGCTGCCGTACAGGCCAAGGCCGAAGGCATCTGCTACCCCATCCTGCTGGGCAACGACGAGTACATCGCCAAGCTCGCCCAGAAGCTCGACCTGAACATCGAGGGCATCGAGATCGTCAACCTGCGCCACCCCTCCGAGCAGGAGCGCCGTGAGCGTTACGCACGCATCCTCACCGAGAAGCGCCAGCGCGACGGCTACACCTTCCAGGAGGCCAACGACAAGATGTTCGAGCGCAACTACTTCGGCATGATGATGGTCGAGACGGGAGAGGCCGACGCCTACATCACAGGTCTCTATACGAAATACTCCAACACCGTGAAGGTTGTCAAGGAGGTCATCGGCATCCGTCCCGAGTACCAGCACTTCGGCGCCATGCACATCATCAACTCGCCCAAGGGCACCTATTACATCGCCGACACCCTGGTGAACGAGAACCCCGATACCGACACCCTCGTCGATATCGCCAAGCTCGCTGCCACCGCCGTACGCTTCTTCAACGAGAAGCCCGTCATTGCGATGGTCTCCCACTCCAACTTCGGCTCCAGCACCAGCGACGGTGCGAAGAAAGTAAAGCATGCCGTGGAGCAGATGCAGGAACTCTACCCCGAACTGCCCATCGACGGAGAGATGCAGCTGGGATTCGCCCTCGACGACGAGCTGCGCGACGAGCAGTATCCGTTCACGAAGGTGAAGGGCAAGAAGGTGAACACGCTGGTATTCCCCAACCTCACCTCCGCCCGCTCCTCCTACAAGTTGCTCCAGATGCTCGGCTCCGACGCTGAGATCATCGGCCCGATACAGATGGGTCTGAACAAGCCCATCCACTTCATCGACTTCGGCTCCAACGTCCGCGATATCGTGAACATAGTCGCCGTCGCCACCATCGATGCCTACGTCGACAAGATCAAGAAGAAGCTCTCCGCATTAGGAAAATAAGGAATTCGTAAGACTGCCCGGAGTATGGCAAAGGAACAATTAAGGGTAAAACACTATCTGAAGACGTTGGAGGAAACCGTCCGCCAACAATGGGATCAGAAAGCGCTCTGCGACTTCGAGGGTGATGCGTTTACGTATGCCGATGTGGCAACAAGCATCGAACAGTTTCGGCTTTTCCTCGCTGGGGCTGGTATTACCAAGCGCAGCAAGATCGCCATCTGTGCGCGGAACTGTGCCCGCTGGGCCATGACGTTCTGGGACGTCAATGTCAACGAATGTGTGGCGGTGCCCCTCCTGGCTGATTTCCACCCCAACAGCATCTCTACCTTCACGCACCACTCCGACAGCGTACTGCTGTTCACAGACAAGGAGATCTGGGAAAAGCTCAATCCCGGACAGATGCCCAACCTCCGGGCTGCCATCAACGTGAAGGACCGCTCGATGCTCTGGCATCGCGACGAGAAGGTGGCCGAGGCCTGGGAGAACCGCGAGAAGGCTTTCGCTCAGAAACATCCCACAGGTCTGACGAAGGAACAAATCTCCTATCCGTCGGACAATATGGACAAGCTGGCCATCATCAACTACACCTCTGGAACGACCGGCAACCCCAAGGGCGTCATGCTCACTTACGGTGCCATTTCAGATACCGATGCGTTCAGCAACAGCCATTTCCCCAATGAACCTGGTGAGACCGTCGTCTCCATGCTCCCCATGGCCCACATGTACGGACTGGCCATCGAGTTCATCCATCCCAATGTCGACGGCGTGACGGTCTGGTTCCTGGGCAAGACGCCCTCGCCCTCGACGCTGCTGAAAGCCATGCAGGAAGTAAAGCCCTATATGGTGGTCACGGTGCCGCTGGTGATGGAGAAGATTTATGCCAATTCCATCAAGCCCGCCCTCGACAAGGTGAAATGGCTGACGGCCATCCCCCAGGCTCGCAAGGCAATCTACAAGATCGTCCGCAAGAAGGTGATGACGGCCTTTGGCGGTCAGGTGCGCGGCTTCATCATGGGCGGTGCAGCCCTGAAGCCCGAGGCAGAGGACTGTTTCACTAAGATACGCCTGCCTTATACCGTGGGCTATGGCATGACGGAAGCCTGCCCGTTGCTGGGGTTTGAATGGTGTACGGAGTTCGTGCCAGGTTCCTGCGGCAAGCCCGTCCACGAACTTCGCATCAATTCCGACGACCCCAGGAATGTCCCAGGAGAGATACAGGTACGTGGCGCCAACCTGACCATCGGCTATTACAAGAATCCCGAAGCCAATGCTGCCGCGTTTACCGACGACGGCTGGTTCCGCACAGGCGACTTAGGCCTGTTGGACGACGATAACAACATCTTCATCCGTGGCCGCATCAAGTCGATGATCCTCAACTCCTCCGGCCAGAACATCTATCCCGAGGAGCTGGAGGCCGTGCTGTCTGGCTGTCCATACGTGAGCGAGTCGCTGGTCGTGGAGCGTAAAGGAAGGCTGGTGGCGCTGGTATATCCAGAGATACCCGAAGACCTGGATGTGAACAAACGTTCGGAGATTCCTGCGCTCGGCTCTGCCGCTTTGACCGAGGTCAAAGAACTCATCCGCACCACCGCCAACAAGTCACTGCCTGTCTACAGTAAGATCAACGAAGTGGTATTTGTCGACGAGCCTTTTGAAAAGACGCCAAAGATGAGTATCAAGCGCTATCTGTATCGGTAATAAATAGGTAAAATGTCATTAATGAAAGAGGCATAGGATTGTTGCAAAGTTACGAATAAGTGAGCAAAAATCCCCGCTGCGCTGAGCAACGGGGATAATTTTACTTCTGCAAGAACATCGTCTTCCTTCGATTATTCTTGGGACGGACGGCGAAGTGTAGCCAGATGGCGCCACTCTTATTTCGTTCAAGCAACAGTTCGTCGAAGTCCTCCTGAGACTCATCGCTGATGTCGAGCAGGATGGTGGCGTATCGTATCAGTTGCTCGATACCTGCCACGCGGATGTCGGCAGCGCACCCTGTCAGATGGTTCGAGCCTTTCACGCCGCCCACGGCCTTGTTCACTGCCTCTGAGCGATAGCCAGAGTTGATGATGATGGGGTCTTCAGACCCCCTGCCGGAGGCTTCCCCTCCTGAGAAGGAGGGGTTAGGGGTGGTCTGAGCAGGGGAACAGTGAGGTGGATCAGACCCCCTCTGGCTCCCCCTACTCAGGGGGAGAACATACCGCAGATTATATCGCTCTCTCAGTTCCTCCAACCAGCCGCAGAGGCGCTTCAAGTTCTCAATATGTACGTGCGAAGGGATATTCCCATCAGCTGTCTTCGCACTTGTCTTGCACATTTCAGCGAGGGTAAAGTGTGGCGATAAGCGAGAGCAATCAAGCTCGCTTGAATTGCCGAGCGTAGCCACACTCGGCGAAGCCAAGTGCTGGGAGAGTCGTGCTTGCTTGTTGATTGTTACTTCTGTCATAATT
>JAFVGS010000041.1 GCA_017474845.1 Prevotella sp. | reverse complement strand
CTTGCGACCGTCTTTGCCGTTGCTCAGATGTGCGCCGTCCATCATCAGGATGGCGCCGTTGGGGTTGCTGCCGTCCTTGCACTCCAGTACATAGTCGCAGACGGTGTTTGTCTCGCTGGCGTTGTGCAGCTGGAGGACGAAGCTGGCTGAGGTGCCTGAGAGGATGTCGGTCACTTCGCTGGCTCCCTTCACGCGCAGCTCGGGCTTCTCAACGCGCATGGTTGCCTCATCGAGGAGGTTGCCGGGAGCGTAATACTGGGTGTAGGTAGCCGGCTCGTAGGGGTTGCTGGTCTGTCCGCCGCGGGTGCGGAAGATGGGGCCCCAGCCGCTGGGAGACTTATATACATCCACCGACAAGGCCGTGGTGGGCTCTGCATCGCTGAGAACCCAGGTGACGGTCTGGATGCGGGTGACGGTGGTGTCAGAAACTATTTTGTTAGAATGATTCTCGTTATGAAGAATGATGGCATAGCCTCCTGCGCTATTAATCAACAGACCACCATGTGTTTCGCTGTTGATGACGTAGCCACTCGTGGATGTGAATGATCTGTCATTTGAATTGTTGATTATGGAACTGCGACTGATGCTCGTGCCTCCTGCGAGACTGTAGTTATTCTCGAAATATTTGGAGGTATTGCTGCCAAAAGCAATCAGTTTGTCCTCTTCATTTTTTTCAAGCAAGTATCGCCATTGCTTGATTTGGTTGATACACCACTCCACGGAGTCTGTGAAAGAAATGGATTTGTCCTCACGCACCACTTTCGGTCGTCCGTCTTTGCAGACGTAGCTTGGCAGATTGTTGGTGGCCTTCCGTTCTTCCTCGCTAAAAGCGGGGTCATTATTGTGCAACCCGTGCTTGGCGTTGCCCTTGGGGTACTTGGTATAGTACATCACCTTGCCCTCAATCACCTTAGCCTGACTGGGGTCTTGCGGATTTTCGACGACAGTCAGGAGGTTGTCTATCATCTGTTCCCAGTTGGGTATCAGGACATCCTCGATATACTTCTGCGCATAGACGAACGCCGTTCCGAACTCTTCACTCACACACACTGAAGGCTGTATGTCGAGTTTGAAGCTGCCGTCGTTCTGCTCGTAAAGGTTTACGCTCTTGCCTGCGCCGAAAAGTGTATTCTTCGAGCGTCCGATAAAAGTATCCCCGTCACGTTGCGTATAAGTAGATGATGATGGTGTCTTGAGAGCCTCTGACACTGTATATGAGTTAGAATTCTGTGTTTTGTCGTTCGACTCGTCACAATTCACCCTGGTTTCTTTTGCGTTTACTTCGATATTTACTTCAACATCAGTAGATACGCCTGCCGTTACAATCTGCTTTGCTACGTATGTCGGTCCACCGACGAATGCTCCCCCACCAGTGCCATTGGTTTCTATGCGAGTAATGCCATTAGAGGTGCTGTAGATAGAGTCGGTGTCCATTGATGCAAAGCTCTTGCTGCCTGGCGGTCGTCTGAGAATCATATCGACATGATCCGGTGCTGCCGTCACATAGTTTGTTCCGGACAATATGCCACCCAATATGATGGCTTCGAGCGCGGTATTCTCAGGATGAACCTTGTTGGGAGCCTTCCACATGGTGGTGCGTCCGTCCACATTGACACTGATTGACAAGTTGCGCAAGTGCTCGTTTTCCGTGTTCGGGAAACCTGCCCTCCAAGTGTATTCTACGATGCCCGAAGGTCCGGCAGGAACCACAAAGTCATTAACCTGATAGACCTTGCTGACATGGAAGTGCTCATCATTCTCGTTCGATTCCTCCACCGCGACATAGGTCGATTTGCTGGCTTCGTTGCTAATATGCACCTCAGCATCTTGCGGCACCTCTTCCACGTACTTCTTCGTATCCACATTGAGGTAACGTTCCTTGACTCTGATGACCATCGTATATACCTCGTTTTGCCTGAACATCGGATAGTCATAGACATAGCTGTATTCGCCATCAAAATGGCGTGTGACTGTAACGTTCTGGCTGGTATTGTCTTTCTTTGTTACTGCCAGCGTGTCTATGCCGAAAGCCCCGTCTTTCATATTCTCTTGTTCGACGTCAATGATGGCCTCGTTGCGCAGTTGTCGCACGAACTTGGCGGCATAGGAGTAAGTCCGGCTGTTACCGTCGGACTTCAGCGTGTCGGCCTGCATTTTGCGCTCCACGGCGTTGGTAGCATCTATCATGGGCAGGTT
>JAFVGS010000040.1 GCA_017474845.1 Prevotella sp. | reverse complement strand
GACGTCCCATCATGCAGGTCATGCGAATCCTGGGCAGCGCCCTTCTCACCAAGGATGACATTATGGAGCTTTTCACCCCGTCTGAGGACGAGGAAGAACCAGATGGTGAGCAGCTTGAAATTGAATTTATATACGATTAACATATATTAATAGACACTAGTGGAAGGAAAGGAAATAATTCGTATCTTTGCAGCGTCAGAACAATAGTTTTGACTACGCCGCTGAGTGCGGGGAGTAAGACCTTATCGCCCCTGCTCCATTTAAAAGCTACCTCCCAAGGGTGGCTTTTTATTTTTCATATAGCCTTCTGAAGTCACAGCGTGCCTGTCGCCCTGTTAAGCAGATTGCTTCTCCGTAATATGGACCTTATATAATGGGTGTATATAGGCTTCATAATGGTAACATCAACGGTTGATGCTGCCATTATGAAGGTTAGATAATGGCGTTGACAAGGCTTCATAATCAGCAGAATGTGTAAATTGAATGCTCATAAGTATGTTACTTTGATTCGAAACTGCACATGATATATTGGAAACACAATAGAAACATAGCCGCCCGTGCCGCCTTTTATGTTATCTAATTGATAAAGAGTGATTTATGGGCGGCTATGTTTCATGAAAACTATGCCGGTACCGTGCCGGTACTGTGCCGCCCTGAAAATTCTGTGCTTTGCGTTTGCCTATAGGAGAATAGCTGTTCGGGTATAGGCGCACGGTCATTTGGGTATAGGCGCACGGTGTTTTACTGCCTTGGAACTCCCTGTGCATAGGCATTACTCTCCCGTTCCAATGCCTATAATCCTTGATACAGATGCCTTGTACAACTTGTACAGCCGCCTTGTACGAGTCGTACAAATGGCTTGTACGAGTCGTACAGACAGCCTATAGATACAACAAAAAAGACTGCTGCCAAGGAACGACAGCAGTCTTTTTATGATGTCATTAGGGATGTTGGTATCAGAGCAGCGCGACGTTCTGGATGTGCTGGATGTCGGGCTCTGAGCCGATGGTTCCCACTACGGAGATGATGTCGAAACGGATCTCTTGACGGATATGCTTGAATTTGACGTAGTGGCTGATGGCCTGTTGCAGGTTCTGCAGCTTGTGGTAGTCCACGGACTCCTCCGGATCGCCAAAAAGGCGGTTGCGGCGGGTCTTCACCTCCACGAACACCACTACGTCATCGTCCAGCGCAATGATGTCGATGTCCCTTCTGCCCGACTTCCAGTCGCGCTCCACAATGGTGTATCCCTTCTTCTCCAGATACGCCACGGCCAGGTCTTCACCCCATTTCCCTGTGTCGTTGTGTGCAGCCATCTTCTCTGTTTTTTGATGCGAAGATAAGTACTTTTTCCGAATCAGCCAAAGATAATAGGATTTTTGTGAGTCGTTTTTTGGATTTTTCCCGTTTTTTATTTATTTTTGCAGCCGGATAAAGAACTAAGCATATGCATAAGTTATTCTTGCGTACCTTATTATATTTAATAGTTGCAACGTTGTTGGCTTCATGTACCGAAGAGAAGGTATATAAGATTGGGGTGGCACAGTGCTCAAAAGGGCCTTGGCGCGAGAAAGTGAACCGAGAAATGCTTGCAGCCCAGCATTTATACGAGCACGATGTCAAGGTCAGCATCGCCAATTCGGTTGATGACCCTGAATTGCAGGCTCATCTGATAGATAGTCTGGCTCAGACGGACATTGACCTGATGGTGGTTGCTCCCTATGAAGATATTCAGATTATCAATGATGCCATAGCCCGGGTCCTAAAGGCTGGTATCCCTGTTGTCAGTTTTGACCGCAAGACCAGTGCAGACTATACGGCCTTTATTGGTGGCAATAACGTCGAGGCAGGATATATCGTGGGCCAGTATATTGCCTCGATGGTCAGAAGCAAAAATCAACCGAAGGGCAGGAAGCCTTTGGTGGTAGAGATTACAGGTTTGTTGAGTAGCACACCAGCCCTTGAGCGTCATCGCGGTTTTGAATCAGCCATGAAAGCTTTACCAGAGGTGGAGTATGTCTGTCGGATAAGCGACTGGTCGAGTGACGCATCCTGCAACATTGTTACCCAATTGATTGATTCGCTCCGACAGTCTGACGTCAGTCAGCTGGACAACACCTTTGTGTTCTGTCACAACGACGGTATGGCAACGGGGGTATATAAAGCCGTGGTAGAGCAGGACGTCGAGGGCCGCATTAAGATCCTTGGAATTGACGGTATGCCTGGCGAGGGGTTGGATTATGTAAAACTGGGGCATCAGATAGGTACCTATTATTATCCTACTCATGGCGAAAAGATTATCAGGCTTGCACTTGATATTTTGACGGACAGGCCTTATGAACGCGAAAATCCGTTACTGGGTTTTGTCGTCACGCCTGACAATGTAGACTTGGTCATGACCGAGGCTTCAGAACTGATGAAGCAGAATGATGATTTGGTGACCATTCACGACAAACTGGAGAACTCAATGGTGCTTTACAATACACAGCACAAGGTACTTGTGGGTAGTTTTGTGACTATTGCTGTTCTGCTCTTGGCAATTATCATGATACTATTTGCATTGTGGTTGACGAAAAAGAATATACGTAAACGTCAGAGCATGAATGTGGAGCAGACGCTGTTCTATACCGATGCCAGCAATCGGCGCCTTCATGAGATATTCGTTACGTCTACAGAAGAGATGCCTGCTCCCAAGAGTCAGGACATGTTGTTTGCAGAACAACTGAATGAGGCTATCCGTAAAAACATGTCGAATCCCAACCTCAAGATGGATGATCTTGGCGAGGAGATGGGACTGAGCCGTGTACAGCTCTACAGGAAAGTAAAGGCCATAACAGGACAGACGCCTGTGGAACTGTTACGGCAAATGAGACTGCAACAAGCTTATGCATTGCTGACATCGACCACGAAGACTGTAGGCGAGATAGCGTATGAGGTGGGCTTTGGCACCCCTGGATATTTTTCAACTTGCTTTAAAAAACAGTTTGGCAAGTATCCGACAGAGCTAAGAGCGGAATAGTTTTTTTGTTTATAGTTTATAGATGATTACTTGACAAGCCCATGATGATTTGCAAGCCCGTAATGATCTACAACCCCATCCTAATAATCTGAACATAATGATTTGAAGACTATAGAAGTAATCATCTATAAACAATAAACTATAAAAAAAAACACTCAGCGCTTAACATTTTTGACATAATAGTCAACGATTGTTACATGAAACATTTTTGCTAGTCGCTGAACGATATTTGCTATATTCGCATGTATTATTATTGTACTTTTGCAGCAAATTCAATTCACAAAAGTACTAATCAATTTAAAAGTTCAACAATGGAACAACTAAAGAAACTTTTTCTAAGTTTGTTGGCTCTCTTGACGTGTACTATAATGTACGCGCAAAGTGAGATTAGTGGTACCGTCGTCGATGCTTCTGGTGAGACGGTCATCGGTGCCACAGTAATGGAGAAGGGAACCTCGAACGGTACGATTACCGATTTCGACGGAAACTTCACGATTAAAGTAAACGAGGGTGCAATCCTCGTAATCTCTTACATCGGCTACCAGACTCAGGAGTTGCCAGCCCAGCAGGGCATGAAGGTGACGCTGAAGGACGATGCCGAGGTGTTGCAGGAGGTGGTGGTGACTGGTTATACCACCCAGCGCAAGGCCGATCTGACGGGTGCTATCTCAACAGTCAGCGTTGACGAGATGGCTAAGCAGAACGAAAACAACCCGATGAAAGCTCTGCAGGGACGTGTGCCAGGCATGAACATTACTGCCGACGGTAACCCCTCTGGTGCAGCAACAGTCCGCATCCGTGGTGTCGGAACCTTGAACGATAACGATCCTCTTTACATCATCGACGGTGTGCCTACTAAGGCTGGCATGCACGAGCTGAACGGAAACGATATCGAGAGCATCCAGGTACTGAAGGATGCCGCTTCGGCCAGCATCTACGGCTCACGGGCTGCTAATGGTGTGATCATTATCACCACCAAGAAAGGTAAGGACGGTAAGATAAAGGTCAACTTCGACGGAAGCGTTGCCGCCTCTTTCTATACCAATAAGATTGAGACGATGAATGCCAGCGAGTGGGGCAGAGCTTATTGGCAGGCAAGTGTCAACGATGGACTGAATCCCAGCAACAACAATCTGGGTTATAACTATGACTGGAGTTACGACAATAACGGCAACCCCGTGCTGAACAATATGACGATGAACATGTTCCTCGATGAAAACGGTACAGTACGCGCCGGCGACACCGACTGGTTCAAAGAGATTACCCGTACGGGTGTCGTTCAGCAGTACAATGTATCTGTCAGCAACGGCTCTGAGAAAGGAAGCTCGTTCTTCTCTTTTGGCTACTACGACAACAAGGGTACGATCAAGGACAGCTATTTCAACCGCCTCTCCGCTCGTGCCAATGCAGACTACAAGCTTTTCGACGGCAACGTGGTTCTCGGCGAGAACTTCACCATCAACCGCACAAGAGGCGCTGATGCACCTGGCGGTGTGCTAGAGCACGCTCTGGAGTTCAATCCCAATTTCCCCATTTACGCCGAAAACGGCAAATATGCTCAGGCTCTTGGCGCCTACTCGGAACGTGAGAATCCGCTGAGCATGATCGACAATGCCAAAGACAACGAATACACCCAGTGGCGTATGTTCGGCGATGTTCACCTGAGTGTGACTCCGTTCAAGAACTTCATGGTTCGCACCACCTTTGGTATGGACTATACGCAGAAGGAACAGCGCTTTTTCACCTACCCTATCGCAAACGGTAAGGTGATGCGTACCGATTCTGCCGTCGAAGGCAAGCAGGAACACACTATGCGCTGGATGTGGAACGCCATTGCTACCTATAATCTGGAGATCGGCAAGCATCGCGGTGATGCCATGATCGGTACTGAGGTGAACCGTCAGGACTACAAGATGAACAGCGCCAAGCGCTATGAGCTGGCTATCCTGAACACTGACTACATGTGGCCTTCAGCAGGCGCTGGCCGTCAGTTGGCTGAAGGTTTCGGTGAGGGATTCTCACTCGTATCGTTCTTTGGTAAGGTCAACTATACATACGACGACAAGTATCTGGCTTCGTTCACCATCCGTCGTGACGGTTCAAGCCGCTTCGGTTCCAGCAACCAATATGGTACATTCCCGTCTGTCAGTGCTGGTTGGCGTATTTCTCAGGAGAAGTTCATGGAGGGCACCAAGAACTGGCTCGACAACTTGAAATTGCGCTACTCTTGGGGACAGACCGGTAACCAGGAAATCTCTAACACAGCGCGTTATACCCTATATAAATCTGTAGTCTCTACAGGTCTCTGGGGTAGCGGTCAGGCCGGTTCATCATACGATATCACAGGTACGAACGGTGGTTATGACCTGCCCAACGGCTATGTCCGCAACCAGCGCGGCAACGACGATATCAAGTGGGAGACCACCACACAGCATAACATCGGTCTCGACTTCGCCATCCTGAGAAACGAAATCTACGGAAGCTTCGACTGGTATGATAAGAAGACCACCGACATTCTGCTCTTCATGGAAGGTATCGCCGCTATGGGTGAGGGAGCCGGACAGTGGATCAACGCTGGCGAGGTGAAGAACAACGGTTGGGAACTGACAGTGGGCTATCGCCATCGTCTGCCTAACGATTTCTCCTGGGACATCAGCGGAAACATCAGTAAGTATACGAACGAGATCACCAAGTTGCCTGAGACAGTGGCTGCCAACGGTAAATATGGTGGTAACGGAGTGAAGAGCGTTGTTGGTCACGCCATGTTCTCGCAGGTGGGCTATATCTACGACGGTATCTTCAAGAGTCAGGAGGAGATCGACAACCATGCAATTCAGGAAGGTGCCGGACTGGGCCGCATCCGCTATAAGGATCTGAATGGCGACGGCTTCATCACAGAGGAAGACCAGGACTGGATCTATGATCCCACACCCGCCTTCACCTGGGGCCTGAACATCTATCTGCAGTACAAGAACTGGGATCTGACCATGTTCTGGCAAGGTGTGCAGGGGGTAGACGTAGATTGTAGAGGATACAAGTCTCAGACCGACTTCTGGGCCAACTCTGCCATCAACGTACCTTATCTGAATAAGGGTATCCGTGCACTTGATGCTTGGAGTCCTGCCAACCCAGACAGCAATATCCCTGCACTTACCACTTCGGACACCAACAACGAGGGTCGTGTATCTTCTTATTATATTGAAAACGGTTCATACGCAAAACTGCGCACTATACAATTAGGCTATAACATGCCGAAACAGGTGACTGACAAGTTGCGCATAGACCGCATCCGCCTCTACGCTTCTGCCCAGAACCTGCTGACCATCAAGAGCGGCAAATTCACTGGCGCCGATCCCGAGAACCCTGGATTCAACTATCCTATCCCACTCAATCTTACTTTCGGACTCAATGTTTCATTCTAAAAAATAGCAACGATTATGAAAACGATATATAATTTGATCTGCACAATCTGCGTGATCTGCGGTCTTACTGCCTGCTCGAATTTCCTTGAGGAACAAGTGCCACAGGCAACGCTGACGCAGGACGAGGTGAAAAGCCCAGAGTATATTGACAATGTGCTGATCTCTGCATACGCCGGACTGGTTTCTATTGAGGACATGAACGCTTCGTTCTCACTCTGGAACTACGATACCCGTTCAGACGATGCCTATGTAGGCGGTTCTGACTTCTCTGATGGTGAGCCTTTCCACAGACTGGAAAAGAGCACAGGCGTGATGACTACCGACTGGCCTTTTAGCTCTATCTGGACTAAGATGTATAATTACCTCTCACGTATTAACCTGTCGCTCGACATCCTGACCAGTGCTGACCAGAATAACGCAACCATTCAGCAGCGTACTGCCGAGATGAAGTTCCTGCGTGCCTACGGACACTTCCAGCTGAAGCGCCTGTTCAAGAAAATTCCATTCGTGAACAAGCCCAACATGGATGAAGAGGACTATAACAACCTCTCAAACACAGAATATACCAACGATGAGGGCTGGCAGCAGATCATCAATGACCTTGAAGACGCCTACGCCGTACTTCCTGTCGTGCAGGCCGACAAAGGACGTCCTACAAAGGCCGCATGTGCTGCATTCCTGGCAAAGGTGTACCTCTATAAAGCCTACCGTCAAGACGATGCCAACACGAATCAGGTAACAGGCATCAACGAGGCTGACCTGCAGAAGGTCGTGGAATATACAAGCCCGTCTTTCTACGCTGGCTACGGTCTGGAGTCTGACTTGCACAACAACTTCCGTCCTGAGGAACAGTATGAGAATGGCAAAGAGAGTCTCTGGGCTATCCAGTACTCCAAGAACGATGGTACCGTATACGGTAACTTGAATTTCTCTAACCGTCTGATTGTTCCATGTATTCCTAAGGTTCACGATTCTGGTTGTGATTTTTACAAACCATCTCACAATCTGGTAAATGCCTATCGTACCAACAGCGACGGTCTGCCGATGCTCGATAACTTTGCCGATGCCGATTATACCGTCGGTTCCAATCAGACTGTAGACCCACGCTTGTTCGTCACAGTTGGCGTGCCTGGCACTCCCTATATGTTCAACACCAGTTTCATGATGGCAGAGACTAACGCCTGGAGCCGTTCTGGTGGTACCTTTGGATACTTCGTATCGCTGAAGCAAAATATAGACCCCGCACTCACAGATATCTATCTGTTCCTGTGTGACTCACAGTGGGCCAGCTCAATGAACCGTATCGTCTTCCGCTATGCCGATGTACTGTTGATGCGTGCCGAGGCACTGGCTCAGCTGAATCAGACTTCAGAGGCTATAACTTTGGTCAATCAAGTACGCGAACGTGCTGCCGGTATGGCAAGCAACAGCATCGTATCTAACTATCCCACTAAATACGGTATCCACTATGCAGTGGGCAAATATAGTGGCTCGTATTCTAAGGAAGACGCCATGAAGATTGTCAAAATGGAGCGCCGGCTGGAGTTGGCTATGGAGAGTGAGCGTTTCTTCGATCTCGTACGCTGGGGCGATGCTGCTACAGTGCTCAACAAGTACTATACCAGTGAGAGTGAGAAGATGAACTTCCTGAGTGGCTCACTGTTTACTGCCAATAAGAACGAGTATCTGCCTGTTCCCTGGGAGCAGATGGCTGCATCAAACGGACACTACACGCAGAACTGCGGACAGTGGTAAGACCTCACCCTAACCCTCCCCTATGAGGGAAGGGAATGAATACAAGAAAATCATTATAAAAAAGAAAATAAATATGAAACAGAATATCATAAAACTTGCAGTTTATCTGGTAACTGCTCTCCCCCTTGGGGGAGTTGGAGTGGGGCTTCTCTCCTCCTGCAGCGATGATCATACAGGCAGCATCAACGTGGGCGGTTCATGCCTCGTGGAGAAGTTCGTGCTGAACGGACAGTATGAAGGCATCATCAACACAGAGAAGCGACTGGTAAAGGTGAAGGTTCCCGCTGACTTCGACCAGAAGGGTAACATGGAAATCACCAGCCTGACCGTTTCGCCTGGTGCTCAGACTAATATGAAGGTGGGTGACCACATTAACTTCGACGGAGACCGTACACTGCACATCTCCAATGGCGACCTCGTGATGGACTATCAAGTAAGTGTACGTAATGATGAAGCACTGATGTCACTCTTCATCCTAGAAGGTGTGAAAGGTGCTATCAACCAGCAGGATAAGACTATCACGGTAAGTGTGATGGCCAACAGCGGTATTGATTTGAGCAATGCCACCTTTGAGGTTGAGTGCAGCGAGGATGCTATTTGCAGTCCTGCTAGCGGAACTAAAGGAAACTTCACTGAACCGTTCCAGATTACGTTGACTGACAATACCGCTACAACCACCTATACAGTCTACGTGACGATGATTTCCAACCCTGTTGCTATCTTCGTAGGCGAAGCAGAGAACATTGAACTGCTGAATGATGAAGAGAAGGCCGCAGCCAAGTGGCTGACTGGTAATATTGCCAGTGCTGCCTACGCTTCTTGGAGCGATGTGGCAAGTGGAAATATCTCACTTGACGAGTGTAAACTCGTATTCTTCCACCGTCACTGCTCTTCATACGGCAACTACAACGGCTTTGCAGAGGCTGAGAGCGGTGCCATGACGGCTCTACCGAAGATGAAGGAACTCTGGCAGCGTGGCGTAGGTTTCGTACTGGGGCGTTCGGCTGTGAACTATGCCATCGCACTGGGTGCTATGCCAGAGGATGCCTATCCCAACAATGTTTGGGGTGGCGGAGGCGGTGAAGGCTCAGACCTGATGGGCGAAGATCCCTGGCACTTCTACGCCTACGACATCACACACCCGCTGTGGAACGGCCTGAAGACCTATCCTGGTGCCGCCGACAATGCCGTTTACACATTGGATAACGGATACACCATTTGTAACACCACATCGCAGTACGGTTTCTGGGATACCTATCAGGACGGTAAAGATGCCTTCGAGGCCAAGACTGGCGGTCGTGCACTGGGTGGCGACAACAGCGTATCGTCATGGGAGCTGAAGGGTGCTAACGGTGAATTCGGTAAGGGTGGCATTATCTGCTTCGGCTCCGGACTCTTCGACTGGAATTCTCCTACCCCATACGAGTCGAACTACCACGACAACATGGGTGGTATCATGCTTAACGCATTCGATTACTTGACGAAGTAAACTACGAATTATACGAATTTAAAGAATTAAAGAACAGATAATTATGAAGACAATGATATATTCAGTATTCGCATTCATGCTGTCAGCTTCTGCGCTGACGGCATGCAGCGACGAAAAGTTCAGCGGAGATCCCTCTAAGGACTGGGACGGCACTACCACCTTCTTCGCTTCTACAGATGCACCGGATTTCGGCACGTATTATATGCCTTATGTAGGACGCGTTGGAGACCCCATGCCTTACTACGATCAGAAGGATGGCACATTCAAAGTGCTTTACCTCCAAGAGTACATCAATAACATGCCCTTCCGTTTCCATCCCATTTGGGCTGTCTCAACAAAGGACTGTGCCAACTACGAGTCGCTCGGCGAGCTGCTGCCTTTTGGTGGTAACGATTTTGAGCAGGATGCTGCGCTAGGTACTGGCTGTGCTTATGAGAAAAATGGCACATACTATATCTATTATACAGGTCATAATGGCAACTGCAAGAACCGTGAGGTGGTGATGCGTGCTACATCGACCGACTTTAAGAATTGGACCAAGGATGAACTGTGGACACTCTACGGCACCGACTTTGGCTATTCTGCCAACGACTTCCGCGATCCGCAGATCTTCGTGGCCGACGACAACATGTACCACATGGTTATCTCTACTTATCCTGAACACGGTGGCGATCCTGTGTTTGCTGAGTTCAAGTCAAACGATCTGAAGAACTGGGAGCACGTAGGCCGTATCAAGATGATCTGGGACCGCATGCTGGAGTGTCCAGACATCTTCAAGATGGGCAACTACTGGTACATCGTAT
Organism: Prevotella sp.; assembly: GCA_017474845.1. GTDB lineage: Bacteria > Bacteroidota > Bacteroidia > Bacteroidales > Bacteroidaceae > Prevotella. The sequence continues at coordinate 20,237 of JAFVGS010000040.1, read as the reverse complement.
TCAGTGAGAGCTATCGCGCCAGCTGGAGCCGTAAGGTGAAGTATATGGTGGCTCCTACCTACGAGGAACTGAAGAACTGTCTGAATGACGGACCGAAGTGGGCACCTGATGGTCATGAGGGCATCCTCGATAGTCGATCGCTTTATGCTGCCAAGACTGCCTCTAATGGTACAGACCGTTACATCTGGGGCTGGTGCCCGTTCCGTTCAGGTGCTGATATCCATGAGAAGAATACCAATGTAGGTGCCGGCGACGGCAACGAGCCCAACTGGAGTGGTGCTTTGGTATGCCACAAGATTATCCAGCACGTCGACGGCACACTCACGCTTGGCGCAGTGCCTGCACTGGCAGAGAAGTATAAGAATGTAGTCGATGCAAAGGTAATGGATTCTAACGGCTACAGCAATGGTACGCTGAGCGGCGACGGTGCTTATGTGCTCTACAATCGTCTTTATGTAGCTAACCACATCTCGTTCACAGTGAAGACATCTAACAACTGGGATAAATTTGGCGTTTCGTTTGTTCGCGGTACCGACTCGAAGAAGTACTACACCATGGTGGTGAATCCTGAATGGGAGGATGGCCGCAAGGTGAACTTCGAACAGGAGGGCGAAGATGGTAAAGGTTTCATCGAAGCTGCAGATGGCTATGTATTCCAGCGCCCTGTCGACAATGTCTATAACATTGACATCTACACTGATAATTCAGTTCTTACTATGTATATCAACGATGTATGTGCTTACACTCAACGCATCTATGGTATCCAGAAAAATTGCTGGAGCATCAATAACTACGGCGGTTCTATCACCGTTTCTGATGTGAAAGTAAGTCAGCAATAAGAACGATACATAAAACAGAAATCCCCAGCCAATAGAAATGGTTGGGGATTTTTGTTTAAATTAAGCCTCGGGTTCTGCAGCGCGGAAGTTCTTAAGGTCTTCAGCCTTGAACATCTTGATGTAGGCAGCCTTGCCGAAGATGTCTTCTTCTGCCATACGAACATATACGTTGGCGCTCTTCTCGAAGAGTTCGGGGGCCTTGGTGGCATCGCGGAGGATGAGGAGCGACATCACGAGCTCGGCCGTCATGTCGTAGAGACGACGGGCGAGGAAGTCTTGTGCTTCCTGATTCTCGAGAGCCTTCACGTTGGCCAGTGCTTCCTCATAGACCTTGATGAGGGCAGTCACATGATTCTTGATGCTCTGCAAACCCTCGCTCACCTGCAGATTCTCATGCATCTCCTTGATGTTGTTGAGCATCGTGCCGTTGGTGATGTAGCGGATAGCAGCGACGACCTGCAACTGCGTGGTACCCTCATAGATAGAGAAGATACGGGCATCGCGGTACAAGCGCTGGCTCTTGTACTCCATGATGAAACCTGATCCACCGTGGATCGAGATGGCATCGTAGGCATTCTGGTTAGCGTACTCAGAGTTCATACCCTTGGCCAGCGGCGTAAAGGCATCAGCCAGACGCTGATACTTCTTCAGCTCCTGCTTCTCCTCTGGAGTGAGCTTGCGGTCACGTTCGATGTCCTCCAGGCACTTGTAGATGTCAACGTAACAGGCTGTCTCATAGAGCAGACTACGGCCTGCATCGAGCTTGGCCTTCATGCGGGAGAGCATATCGTAGACGGCGGGGAAGTTGATGATCTTGTCACCAAACTGCTGACGCTCCTTGGCGTAAGCCAGACCCTCGTTGTAAGCCTCCTGCTCCACACCTACGGACTGTGCGGCGATACCCAGACGGGCACCGTTCATCAGGGCCATCACGTACTTGATCAGACCGAGACGGGTAGAGCCGCAGAGTTCTGCCTTAGCGTTCTTATAGGTGAGCTCACAGGTGGGAGAGCCGTGGATACCGAGCTTGTGCTCGATGTGACGTACGTTTACGCCGCCCTGACGCTTGTCGTAGATGAACATCGACAGACCACGGCCGTCCTTGGTGCCCTCCTCAGAGCGGGCCAACACGAGGTGGATGTCAGAGTCGCCGTTGGTAATGAAACGCTTCACACCGTTCAGACGCCAGCAGTTCTCCTTCTCATCGAAGGTGGCCTTCAGCATGACGCGCTGGAGGTCGGAACCGGCATCGGGCTCCGTGAGGTCCATAGACATGCCCTCACCAGCACAAACACGGGGGATATACTTCTGGCGCTGCTCCTCAGAACCGAACTCATAGAGAGTGTCGATACAGCTCTGCAGGCTCCAGATGTTCTGGAAACCGGCATCGGCAGCTGAGATCATCTCAGAGAGCATAGAGAACACTGCGTTGGGGAGGTTCAGGCCACCGTAGCGACGGGGCATGGAGACACCCCACAGGCCAGCCTTGCGGGTGGCGTCGAGGTTCTCGTAGGTCTTAGAGGCGTAGATCATACGGCCGTTCTCGAGGTGTGGACCTTCGAGGTCGACGCTCTCAGAGTTTGGCTCGATGATATTGGCAGCCACGTCGCCGGTGATGTCGAGAATCTGCTTGTAGTTCTCGATGGCATCGCCCAGGTCAACGGGGGCGTAGTCATATTCTTTCGCATCAGCGAAACCCTTTTCTTTCAGCTCGACGATACGAGCCATTAACGGATGGTTCAGATAGAAACCAATCTCCGGGTGGTCGGAAAAGTAATTTGCCATAATATTTTTCTTTTAATGGAAACGAATTTCTTTTTATTGGAAACGAATATGCATAATGTGAATAATTCTGTTCACGAATATGAATAATATTATTTCAATTATTCGTTCTTATTTGTGAATTAAATTATTCATATTATTCACATTCGTTTCAAAAAAATCCATTTATTTCCATGTAGTTACTTCGAATTCTGTTTGTAATACTTAATTAATTTGGGGACAACCTCTTCGACGGTGCCATTGATGACGTAGTCGGCGATGCGGTTGATGGGGGCATCGGGATCAGAGTTGATGGAGATGATGATACCAGAGTCCTGCATACCAGCGATGTGCTGGATCTGTCCAGAGATACCACAGGCGATGTACACCTTGGGGTGAACGGTGACACCCGTCTGACCAATCTGACGGTCGTGATCGAGCCAGCCAGCATCCACGGCAGCACGAGAACCGCCCACCTCACCATGCAGCACCTTTGCCAGGTCGAACAGCATGTCGAAGTTCTCCTTAGAGCCCATACCGTAACCACCGGCTACGACGATGGGAGCGCCTTTCAGGTTGTGCTTGGCAGCCTCTACGTGGTGGTCGAGCACCTTCACGACGAAGGCCTCGGGAGAGACATACTTGCTGACCTCAGGATAAACAACCTCTTTCTTGCAGGCACCGTCGTAGATAGCCTTCTGCATCACGCCGGAGCGGACGGTAGCCATCTGGGGACGATGGTCGGGATTGACGATGGTAGCCACGATGTTACCACCGAAGGCAGGACGGATCTGATAGAGCAGGTTGTCGTAGTGCTTGCCGCTCTTGGCATCGTCGTAGGGACCAATCTCGAGCTCTGTGCAGTCAGCCGTCAGACCAGAGGTCAGAGAAGACGACACACGAGGACCGAGGTCACGGCCGATGACGGTAGCACCCATCAGACAGATTTGCGGCTGCTCCTCCTTGAAGAGGTTCACGAGGATATCGGTGTGGGGAGCGGAGGTGTAGGGGAACAGGTCCTTGGCGTCGAAGACAAAGAGCTTGTCGACACCGTAGGGGAGAATCTGATCCTCCACCTTGCCCTTGATGCCTGTACCAGCCACCACGGCGTGGAGCTCAACACCTAATGTATTGGCCAACTTACGGCCTTTTGTCAGGAGTTCCTGGGAAACTTCTTGCACTAATGTGCCTTCTATTTCGCAATATACAAATACATTGTTCATAATTCTTATTCTTGTTATTCACCACAGAGACTCAGAGTTCACAGAGATTTAACCTATGCACATAAGAACTCAGTGTTCTCTGTGTCTCTGTGGTGAGTATTATTATCCAATTATTTTCTCTTCCAGTAACTCCTTGATCATTCCTTCAATGTCAGCATCAGAGGCAGTGAGAGTCTTGCTTTCCTTAGCCTGGAACACGATGTTCTTGATGGCCTTCACCTTGGTGGGCGAGCCACTGAGACCACACTGCTGCACATCACCATCGACGTCGGCCACACTCCACTGATTCAGTGTCAGGTAGGGGCGCTCCTCATAGAGTTTGTCGTAAGCCGTACCCTCGGCAGGACGCTCCATGGGACAGGTGGCGCGCTTGTACTTCATCACCAGCTTGGCGTTCTGGGGACGGCAGGGAGCAGCTGAACCATTCACAGTGATCACCACAGGCAGGGGAGCCTCTACGGTCTCCGCACCACCGTCGATCACGCGCTTGATGGTAGCCTTACCATCCTTCACGCTGAGAACCTCCTCAGCGTAAGTCACCTGGTTGAGGCCCAGCTTCTGAGCCACCTGAGGACCTACCTGAGCGGTATCACCATCGATAGCCTGACGACCACCGATCACGATGTCCACATCGCCAATCTTCTTGATGGCCGTAGCCAAAGCATAAGAGGTAGCGAGGGTATCGGCACCAGCGAAGAGACGGTCTGTCAGCAGCCAGCCTGTGTCAGCGCCGCGATAGAGTCCCTGACGGATGATTTCACCTGCACGTGGAGGACCCATCGTGAGGATTCCTACTGTTGAGCCCGGATTCTGTTCTTTCAGGCGGAGGGCCTGCTCCAAGGCGTTCAAATCTTCTGGATTGAAGATGGCGGGTAGGGCAGCACGGTTCACCGTTCCTTCGGCAGTCATTGCGTCCTTACCCACGTTACGGGTGTCTGGCACTTGCTTGGCCAGCACAACAATTTTTAATGCCATAAATAATAAATATGTTATTCTGTTATTTTGTCTTAAAAATGATACTCTGTCTCAAAAGCGGGTGCAAAGGTACTGCTTTTTGCGCACACAGCCAAATAAATTGCACAAAATCAGCCGATTTGTGCACACTTTGGCCGATTTGTGCAATTAATTTAGATGGAAATTGATAATAATCAATTCATTTATTCTGTTTTGCCACTGAATTCGAAAGGCATCCATTGGGGATTTACTTCGACGTGATCCGCCACACTGGCATGGATGATATGGATGCTCTCTTCCTTCGAACCATAGCCGGTGATCTGCGGCTCCCATCCTATCTCTTCGCCATCCTCGTCAGTCAAAGGCGATTCCGTCACGAAATACCTGATGTAGCCGTCTATTATCACGACGAAATAGCTGATGTGCATAAAGTCGCTGGTATAGGCCACGACCTCCTTTCCTGTCCAGGGGGCATCCTGCTCGGGCTTCACGTGGAAGAACCCCCGGATGCTATGGAACATGTCGCTGATGGCCACCGTCTGCATCTTGCCCTTGAACTCTGCTAGAATCAGCATGTCATCAGACTCTTTTGCCTTCCTCAGACAGAGTAGGGGATAGCCCTTGCCGTCCAGATCCACGAAAGCCACCTCCTTGAAACCCTCACCGCTGGCCTTCGTCCACTCGCCGTCGCCAAACTCCTGATATTCAAAGTCCTCCAACTGTATCTTTGAGAATTGGTGTTTCATTCCGTCCCATGTGTAGATGCGCCTGAGGGTGGGATAGAAGGGGGAGTATTCGTTGATGACGAAGTCGGTGCCCTTCTCGGGTAGCGTCCAGCTCACCTCCCCGAGGGGGAATGGCTTCTGATAGTCGTCCATCGGACTGCGCTCGGGCTTCATCGTCTGTGTCTGAGGGTCGTAGTCGTACCAACAGAGCAGGTTCTGCGGCATGTCGTGCTGTTCGTAGAGGCTGATGGCGAAGACACGGTGCCCGTCAGTGCGTCGCCAGACACAACACGACATCTGGTCTACATCCGTCAGCGATTCGTAGCAGGCATAGCCGTTTTTCGGATCGATGAGGATGCGGAGTTCATCCTCTTCGTTGTTCTCATACAGCAACGTCGTGCCGTTGCGCTTGGTGCCTTGGACGGGCTTTTTCTGCTGATCCAGCACCTCGCCTACCACCCATGTGGGCAATGCCTGATGGAAGGCATGGAGCAGTGTCATCACGTCGGGGGCCTGACCACCGTTCTTGACGCTGATGGTCGTCTGCCGCCACAGGCTGTCTACTTCCGAGTTCATCAGTATCGTCTTGGCACTTATACTGGTGGCTGTGAGTAGCACGATGATGGATAAAAAGATCTTTCTCATTTCGGTTCGGGTTAGAATTGACTGGTGCAAAGGTACTCAATTTTACCCATATAGTCGCATAAATGGCGCAAAAACAATAAATTTGTGCACACTTTGGCCGATTCGTGCAATTTATTTGGATGAAAATTGAAAATAATCAATCAGAATTCATACACTTTCACAAATTAATTGTATCTTTGCAGCCACAACTAACAATATGAAAGAAAAGAAATATAATCATTCGTTTGCTTCCAGGTTGTCGCGCTGGGTGATACTGGTGCTGCTCATCATGATGGGCGGTCTGTCGTATTATCTTTACGTGTTTAGCAAGGATTTCGTGGTGGATGTCAGCGCCAACAGTTTCCGTGTTGGTATGAGGTCTTCGGACAGAGCCATTAACAATTTGATATCGGATGTGTCTGTGGCCGTCAAGAACAACCTCTTCGACATTGGGCGTCACCTGAAGGAGCCAGACCAGATGCAGGCCATCGTGGAGCGCATCGTCACACAAAACCCCCGGATACGCAGTTGCGGCATCAGTTTCGTTGACAACTACTATCCCCAGAAAGGGAGATGGTTCTGCCCGTATGCCTGGCATAACGACAGTATGCAAGTGGTGACCAGACAACTGGGTAGTGCTAATAATGACTACCTGAGTGCCAAATGGTTTAAGACTGCCATCGCCAGAGACTCGGCCTACTGGTCGGAGCCCTTCTTCGACGGTCAGGATGCCAAGACACCACTTGTGGCCTATATTTGTCCCATCCGCGACTCGCAGGGTAGTACTGTGGCAATTCTGGGTGCCGACCTCTCGCTCGACTTTGTGACGCAGATATTAGAGGAGCAAGACAGCATCTTCGACGAAGATATCGTGGGGCTCTCCGGTGTGCTACATAGTTTAGTGCTATCGGGCAACGGTTCCTATATCACCCATCCTGACCACCGGCGCATAAAGAAGGGAAACTTTTTTGTACACGTGAAGGACGCCGACGAACCTGGTGTGGCAGAGAAAATCGTCAATCAGATCAAGGAGCGTAAGACCAGTGATCATGAGACGAGCAACATTGTGGTGGTGAACAGAAAAGAGTCGTATGTGTTCTTTTCGCCCTTGACGGATACTGACTGGATACTGATGGCAACTGTCCCAACATATGGAATAGACTTTGTAGGCGTGGTGATGGGCATCGTCATTTTGTTAGTTATCGTTGGTGTGCTGACGGTTACTTTCCTGGTATGCTTCCTCACCATCAGGCGTACGGCACAGCCCCTGAAGCAATTGGCAGACACTGCTGACAAGGTGGCTCAGGGACAGTTTGACACCCCGCTGCCGACCATCAAGCATCGCGACGAGATATGCCAGTTGCGCGACTCGTTCGAGAATATGCAGCACTCGCTGACCGAATATATTGAGAACTTGAAGAAGACCACCACGGCAAAGGCTTCGATAGAGAATGAGCTGAAGATAGCCCATGGCATACAGATGAGTATGCTGCCGAAGACCTATCCGGCCTTCCCCAGTCGCGAAGACATTGACATCTTCGGACAGTTGACGCCAGCCAAGGCTGTAGGCGGAGACCTCTACGACTTCTTCATCCGTGACGAGAAGCTGTACTTCTGCATTGGAGACGTATCGGGCAAGGGCGTTCCTGCATCGCTGGTCATGGCGGTCACCCGATCACTGTTCCGCAATATCGCAGCCCACACGGCGGAGCCAGAGCGGATGGTGATGGGCATCAACGATTCGCTGAGCGACAACAACGAGACCAATATGTTCGTTACCCTCTTCGTGGGTGTGATGGATCTGAAAACGGGCAACATGGACTACTGTAATGCCGGCCACGACATGCCGCTGCTGTTGACAGACAGTGAGGTCAGTCTGCTGCCATGCGACCCGAACATCCCTGCGGGTGTTTTCCCAGAATGGGAATTCAGCCGTCAGCAGATACAATTGAAACGCGGTGCCACCCTCTTCCTCTATACCGACGGTCTGAACGAGGCCGAGGACATCGACCATAATCAATTCGAAATGGATCGGGTGATGGACACAGCAAAGGCTGCTGGCAACAACCCGCAGGAACTCATCGCTGCCATGAGCGCAGCCGTCGGACAGTTCGTGGGTGATGCGGAGCAGAGCGACGACCTCACCATGTTCGCTATACAGAGGAAGTAAGGGGATAGTTTACGGTTTATAGTTTACAGACATTTTTATGGAAGAACTTTTATCAATAGCATTTTTTGTGGTCGTTTTTGGCGCCATAGTCATCGCCATATCGACGGTCATTCCCCTGTATGGATATTTTCGCAGACGGTGGAAGGGCCTTGCCATAGGTTGTCTGGTGCAGCCTGTTGTCTGTGCTGTGTTCATCGGCGCGGCTATCGGTGGTGCAATCTTCTTTCACAATCAAAAGTTCAATATGGTGAAGAATTCGGCTATGGTGACGGTCAGGTCCATAGAGCATGACGTCAATGACACTGACACGCTGACATGGTATCTGAAGACAGACGGAGAGTGTCTCATGGATTCTAAGAATGATGATGACCGTTTCGATGTCATTCGCCTCGACTCTTTGAGTGTTGGCGTAAGTGTAGAGGATAGAATTGTGGTTCGTTTCGACATCAAGAACCAGAAAGTCTCTGCTACCGACTTTGACCAGCCGGCAGAGGTGGTTGATGTGAATTGGGAGAAGGTCAGGGACTACTTTGGCAAATAGATGTGTTTAATGTAATGATGAAATGACAAACGGTATTTATACGATTCTGCTGCTCATCATGAGCAATGTGTTTATGACCTTCGCCTGGTATGGTCACCTGCGCCTCCAGCAGTCAGGTGTATCCACCAACTGGCCGCTATACCTTGTGATAGCCTTTTCGTGGATGATCGCCTTTTTCGAGTATTGCTGTCAGGTGCCTGCCAACCGTCTGGGCTTTGTAGACAACGGCGGACCCTTCAACCTTGTACAGCTGAAGGTCATTCAGGAGTGTATCTCATTAGTGGTGTTCGCAGTGATAGCCAATCTCATCTTCCAGCACGAACAACTGCACTGGAACCACGCTGCAGCTGCCCTCTGTCTGGTGGCAGCCGTCTACTTCGTGTTCATGAAACCGTGATATAATCAGGGATTATTTTCCAGCTTTCCTAAACAGTAGCTACGGACATCGGCCCAGTGGTAATAGGGTGCGCAGTCTGTAGCGATAGGCAGCGTGGCTTCCTTCTCGTTCAGGAGCACCTTCATGAGCACATCCTTGTCTTTCGGGCTGCTGCGATAGAAGACGAACTGCAGGTTCCCAGCCATGGGGAAGACATCGGAGCACCACCAGCCCTTCTCTTCGAGTTCATCGAAGTTGTCTGTAGCCAGATCGAAGCCATTGATGCCGATCAGACAGACCAGTGGCAGCAGCACCGTATCGTGGCCGTAGCGCAACTGTGCGCCAGGCTTGTCGAGCCTGATGCAGCTGTCGGCATCGGCAATGAGCTGTCGTAGCAGGGGCTTCTGGCTGGTGGGCTGCTTGCCGCCATTGAGTTTGCAGGCACCGTGCTGGATATACCAGTAAACATTGTCGATCTGCCACATATGGTAGAGTTCGTCGGTCTCGAAGAGATCCTGCAAGTAGGTGTTCTTATAGAGGTGAGTGTTCTGCTGGAAGAGCCCCATCTTCATCAGGTAGTAGTTGAACTTCTCCTCGTCGACAATCTCCTTGACGATATCGGGATTCTTGAAGATGAGCTCCATCAGTCGGCTGTTGCCCAGTCGGCTGGAGATATAGGCGTCGTAAGCTTTCTTGGCCTCAGGGGTCATATAGTTCTTGCGCAGTTTACGGTCCTGGTGGTTCATGTACCACTGGTTGCGCTGCGATGCCACCATGGTGATGCGCAGTTTGGGATTTACCTGTTTCATCTCAGCCATAGCGACACCCATCGACTCGATGCATCGGGGTACGATGGTGCTGACACAACTGACGCGTGCATCGTCGCGGAATACCTCTGGAAAGTGTTCCAACATTCTTCGGGCTATTCTGCGGTGCTGGGTCTTGCCATAGCTCGTGAGTTCTCCCCAGCGTCTCTCGGTGTCGGCCATGACGAGTTTCATCTCATCGAATACACGCTCACCTGTGGGTGTCAGTTCATTGACACTATCGGCATGGGCAATCATCCTGAAGGGGATGTCGTATCCGCTTCGGCTGCTGATGTAGCGCGACCCATGACGGCCGTAATGCGAGATGTAGAAAGGCTTCTTGCCTTCGGGCGACGGCGTCAGGTCGTTAGGAATGCTGTCTGGATAGGTGTTATAGTTACATGAGGCATAGACGGGCTTTTGAATGATAAGATCCCTCACCGTCTGGGCGTATGCAGATGAGAAGGTGAGAAGGAGAAATAGAGTATAACTTGTTTTTTTCATGTTTTCAATAATTCATTATTTCATCACCTCTTTATTCAGTCGGATATTCTCGTAACGGTAGAGTTTGCGCAGGTAGTAGCGCTTCACATCCTCCCAGTGGTAGTAGGGGGCGCAGTCGCTTTCGATAGGCAGGCGGGCCTCGTTCCCGTTCAGTAATACTTTCACGAGCACATCGGGGTCGCCCACTTCACTGCGGTAGTGGACAATCATGACACTGCCACTGAGGGGGGCAATGCGATGAGTAGCCCAGCCCATGTCGCCAAGGGCATCGAGATTGTCGGTCTGCAGGCCACAGTTGTCGAGCTCCATCAGGCAGGCCAGTGCCATCACCACGTTCTCGTTGACATAGCGCAGGTGTACCATGGGGTATTCACGTTTCACCACACTGTCACCCATGTGGATCATATTTCGTAGGAGGGAACGTTGCATGAAGGGTTGTGTCCCACCGTTCAGGGTGCAGGCGCCATTTGTGATGTAGTATTTGGCGTTCAGTTTCTTCCAGTGGCTCTGAATCTCGGTAGGCGTGAAGAGGTCGAAGAGTGTTACGGTGCCAGCGAGCTCGGTGTGCTGGATGCTGCCGGCAAGGATGTAGAGCTGGCGGCTGAGTGTCTCGGGATCGACTTGGTTGATCAGGAAATTCTGGTCGGTGAAGAGCGACTCCATCAGACGGGCATTACCCGTGTTGAGTGCCAGGAAACGGTTGTAGCGGGCCAGAGTCAGCGAGTCCCAGCGCATGGCTTCGAGCACCTTGTCCTGGGGGGCCATGAACCTGTCCTCTCTATGCGTGGCTATGACATTTGTCTTCATGGGCTGCATCATCGACGACAACTCCACCAGGCTCTCCTGGAGCGTCATAATACAGTTGTTCTGCACAATGCTGCGACAACTATAATAACCCTTTGGGGTAAGTATGTCAGGGAAGCGTTTCACCATCTGGTGAATCTGGTCACGGCATTGTTCTACGCCTTTCGTCGTCAGTTCGCCTATGCGGTCTTTGGCATCCTGGCGCAGCAGCTCGAGGCGCTTTTTTACATCCTGTCCCAGTTTCGTCAGTTTGCCCAGACTATCGGCCTTGGCAAACACGGCATAAGGCTCCTCATAGACGGATTCTATCTCGCGATAATAAGAGCCTGGACAGCCGTAGTGATTGATGTAGAAAGGTTTCTTTCCCATAGGGGCAGGCGTGTCCTTTGGCATTTTGCCAATGGGGAGGGCGTAGAAATTTCCAGCCCCACGGTTAGGATCAGCCTTCAGTTCTTCGGCTACAGTCTGCCCTGATGCCGTCATGGTACTCATTAGCAGCATGACTACTACGAAAATCCGTGCAAGTCTTTGTACCTTGAATAAGTTTAATGGTCTCATACATTTAGGAATTGGACGACAAAGGTACTTGTTTTTTCTACAAGACGGGTAAAACTCCCTGCTGAATTTTAATAAATTAACTTTTTCGTCGTTCCAACGTCATAACATATTTCTCTTTAATACAACAATATTGTCGAATTAATTTGGTGAATCAATTTTAATGTGTTATCTTTGCATCCCAAATGATAGACAGACTGACGATAGATAAGATCATGGACGCCACGAACATTGTCGACGTGGTGGGGGAGTTCGTGACGTTGCGGAAGGCAGGCGTGAACTATAAGGGCCTGTGTCCGTTCCATGACGATAAGACCCCGTCGTTTATGGTGTCGCCGTCGAAACAGATCTGCAAGTGTTTCGCCTGTGGCGAAGGTGGCACGGCCATCAACTTCTTGATGAAGCACGAACAGATCACCTATCCCGAGGCCTTGCGCTGGCTGGCGAAGAAATACAATATCGAGATACAGGAGAAGGAACTTACTGACGAGGAGAAGAAGGAACAGAGTGACCGTGAGTCGATGTTCATCGTCAACGAGTGGGCGATGAAATACTTTGAGAATATCCTGAAGAACGATCCCGACGGCATCGCCATCGGCAAACAGTATTTCCGCAGTCGTGGTATCCGCGACGATATCATCGCGAAGTTCAACCTCGGCTTCGCCCTGCCTAAGCGTGACGCCCTGGCCACTGCCGCACAGAAGGCGGGATACAAAGCGGAGTATCTGGTGAAGACGGGGCTCTGTTTTGGCGAAGACGCGTTGCGCGACCGTTACGCTGGTCGTGTGATCTTTCCCTGGCTGAACGTCAGCGGCAAGGTGGTGGCTTTCGGAGGTCGATTGTTGGACTCCAGGACGAAGGGCGTGCAACAGAAATACGTGAACTCTCCCGACTCGGAGATCTATCATAAGGAACGTGAGCTCTATGGACTCTATCAGGCGAAGAAGGCTATCGCGAAGGAGGATAGGGTGTATATGGTTGAAGGCTATACCGACGTGATTGCCATGCACCAGTGCGGCATCGAGAACGTTGTCGCCAACTCCGGTACGGCCCTCTCCGTGCATCAGATCAAACTGTTGCGTCGCTTCACGCAGAACATCACCTTATTATATGATGGTGATGAGGCAGGTATCCATGCCGCCGTGAGAGGTACGGACATGCTGTTGGCAGAGGGCATGAACATCAAAGTGCTGTTGCTGCCAGACGGCGACGACCCCGACTCGTTCTCAAAGAAACATTCTGCTCAGGAGTTCAAGGACTATATCGAGAAGAATGCCACGGACTTCATTTCGTTCAAGACCCGTCTGACGGTGGAGAATGTGACTGATCCCGTGAAGCGCTCCGAGGCCATCGGTGGCATCGTGAAGAGCATCTCCGTCATACCAGACCAGATCCTGCGCTCCACCTACCTCAGTGAACTCTCCCAGCGTATGGGTATCAAGGAGCAGACACTGCTCAACTCGATGAACGGGATGATCAGCAAGGAGATTGAGGAGAAGGCAAAGGAACGGGAACGACAGAATCATGGAGTTCAGGGAGTTCAAGGAGTCCAGGGAGTCCAAGACAATAGTTCGAGGGATAATCCTGTTACGGAAAGTGGTAATGTCCTGAACTCCATTAACTCCTTGAACTCCTCACCTTCTGCCGAAGTGGAACGCTTGCTTGTGCAGTCTGTTGTCCGCGATGGCGAGAAGGTTATTTTCGAGGGCATTGAGACGGAAGACGGGCAGACCATCGACTTGACAGTGGCACAGTATATCGCCTACGACCTGGGACAGGACGGCCTGTCGTTCCACGATGAGCGTTACAATCAGATCCTCTCTGAGGCGGCTGTACATAGTAGTGAGGAAGGTTTCAAGGCTGAGGAGTATTTTATGCACCATCCAGATATCGCCATCAGTTCTCTGGCTGCCAATCTGGCCATCGACCGTCATCAGCTGACACCCGGCTTCCAGCCCAAGGAGCGTGAGGGTGGTCTACGTCAGCGGGTGCTCCATCTTGTACTCGACCTGCGGATGGACATTATTGAGAAACGGCTCAAGGAGATACAGGCGCAGTTGAAGACCGTGGGCAGCGACATGGAACGGATGAAACAGTTGCTGGAGGAGTTCCGCGACACCCAGCAGATCCGTGACGCCCTCGCCCGACAATTAGGCAATGACGTGATAAGATGAGTTGGAACGTTATTTTTGTCATTGTCTCGCAGTTGATCGCCATCCTGGCCATTATCCATGTGGTGCTCGACAACCGGCAGCCCGCCAAGACCCTTGCCTGGGCGCTGGTGATCTGGTTCGTGCCTGTGGCAGGTGTCGTGTTCTACCTCTTTTTCGGCATCAATACCCGCAAGGAGCGCTATGTCAGCGAAAGGAGCATGAACCAGTTGACGAAACGATCGATGCTGGAGTTCGTCGAACAGCAGAACCTCCGTCTGCCTGAGAAGCAGAAACCACTCATCGACCTCTTCATCAACCAGAACCTCGCCTTGCCTTTCAAAGATAATAAGGTGGACATTTATACCGACGGCTACCAGTTCTTCCCTGCCTTGTTGCAGGAGATCAGCAAGGCCCGCAGTCATATCCACGTGGACATGTATATCTTTGCCGACGATGCCTTGGGTACGATGATTGCCGATGCACTCATCGCCAAGGCCCGTGAGGGGGTGGAGATACGAGTGATCTATGACGATGTGGGTTGTTGGAATGTCAAACGTCAGTTCTTTGAACGGATGCGTGAGGAGGGTATCGAAGCGGTGGCGTTCATGCCTGTGCACTTCCCGTCGTTTACGAGTAAGGTGAACTATCGTAACCACCGCAAGATCGTCGTCATTGACGGTCTGGTGGGATTCATCGGTGGTATGAACTTCGCCCTGCGCTATGTGAAAGGTTCGAACGGTCAGCCGTGGCGCGACACGATGCTGCGGGTGACGGGTGGTGCCGTCAATGCTTTGCAACGGGCGTTCCTTGTAGACTGGTATTTCGTAGACCGTACCCTGCTCTCCGACCGTAAGTTCTATCCGCAGCATACTTCCGAAATGGGAGACCAGATTGCCAACAACTGTCTTATTCAGGTCGTTACCAGCGGTCCTGTCACGCCTTATCCGGAGATCATGCAGGGCTTTGTTCGAATCATTACGGGTGCCCGTCGATACCTTTACCTCGAGACACCCTATTTCCTGCCCAACGACCCTGTGCTCTTCGCCTTGAAGACGGTGGCTTTGGCTGGCGTCGACGTGCGTGTGCTCTGTCCCCGGCATAGTGATGCGCGTTTCGTAGAGTGGGCCAGTCGCAGCTATCTGCGTGAGGTGGCAGAGGCTGGGGTGAAAGTGAGTCTTTATCAGTCAGGGTTCCTCCATTCGAAGGTGATGGTGTGCGACGATGCCGTCAGCACTTGTGGATCCACGAACCTTGACTTCCGCAGCTTCGAGAATAATTTCGAAGCCAATGCGTTTTTCTACGACGAGGGTGTGGCGCTCAGGATGAAGAAGGTGTTCCTTGACGACGAACGAGAGGCCGTTGCATTGACAGACCTGCCGGAACGCATGCGTGCCAACTTCTTCATCCGTCTGTGGGAGAGCATCACTCGCCTGATGGCTCCGTTGTTCTGAAAATCGAGAAATTTACGCTTCCGTAACAACGGTGCTCCACGAAGTGTGGATCATGGGAGAAGTCGTTGTCTTTGCCATGCTCGAAAACGAAGATGCCACCATCTTTCAAAAGCCCTCGCTCAAAGATGAGGCTGGGAATCGTCGGCAGCTCCTTCAGGGCGTATGGCGGATCTGCGAAGATAAAGTCAAACTGCTGCTTGCACGATTTGATATAACGGAAGACGTCAGCGCGCAAAGGTGTCACAGGGGGACGGTTCTTTTGTGATATCGCAGATGTCACAAAAGAACCGTCCCCCTGTGACACCAGCTTGTTGAGACAGTCGCAGATGAAACGGTGGTGATCACGGTCGAGTTCGATACTGACCACACGGCTACAACCTCGGGAGAGCAGTTCGAGGGTGATGCTGCCTGTGCCGGAGAAGAGATCCAGAGCCTCGGCTCCCTCAAAGTCGATATACTGCGTCAGCACATTGAAGATATTCTCTTTGGCGAAGTCCGTTGTCGGCCTCGCCTTGAAACTCCGTGGGATATCGAAGTGCCGTCCCTTATATTTCCCAGTAATAATTCGCATGCTATCTCCCCTTTACGATCAGCGTCATGAGATCATACGGCATACCCTTCACCTTTGTGGCGGGTGCCTGGCTGAATTCAGCAGCGGGATTGCTGACATAGACCTTTTGCAAATACTGTTTCAGTTCCTGCATGAGCAGTTCCTCTTCGGGCACCTCGCCAGACAGATGCAACTCGTCGTGGAGCACGTCCATGCGTAACTGTTTCCAAACATAGAGGATGAAGTAGAGCGCATCGTGGGCGTGGGTCGCCTCGAAGGTGTTGCAGAACTTGAAGCGGTTCTGCTGAAAGGCAAACAGACAGAGCTGACGACCACCCAGGAAAGAGGCGTAGAGTTTATTGAAGTGGCCCGTGAAACTCCGTTGGTGCATGTGGCGCCAGACGGGTGCCATGGCGTGGATGAACTGCACATCGGCATAACGGTCGTTGATCACACCATACAGGTCTTTGTTGATGGGGAAGAGACAGACCGCCTTCAGGTCGGGCAGCACGTTGTAAAGTATCTTCCTCGGCTCCTGGCTGGGGGCGAAGGTGTAAGCATAGAGATCATTGATGTTTTCCTCTTCAAACTGTTCGATGGGCACGAGCATCGACGGGGTGTCGAGCACCACCTGCACCCGTGCCACGTCTGCCGATAGCAGGGTAGCAGTCTTCAGGGCCTCCCTGAGGTTGGCAGCCATCGAGATCCCGCCCTTCACCACGTAGGGCTCATAGCAGAGTGGCCGTTCCTTGTCAGCGGGGTCGGGTAGGGTGAACGAGAGGGTGTTCCTCCCGATGCGCATAATCAGTTTCCTGTTCTGTATCTCTTCCATCTCTCAACTGTCAATTGTCAACTCTTATCTGACCACACTTGCTACACAAAGGGCGAGCAGGCCGAGTGCCACGAGTGCCAGGATGATGTTGATAATCTTGTCTGATTTCTGCATTTGGCTGCAAAGGTACGAAAAAAGCCACAGATTACACCGAATCTTACGAAATAAATTCTTAATCATTCTTAATCTGTGCAATCTGTGGCTAAAAATGACTACCTTTGTGGCTGTTATGATTCAGGACGAACTCAAATACCGCATCCTTCAGGCGTTGGGATTGACGCCTACGCCAGAACAAGAGCAGGCTATCGATGTGTTCACGCAGTTTATGACTGACCGTGATGAACAGGTGGTGATGATCCTCAGTGGTTCGGCAGGCACGGGTAAGACTACGCTCGCTGGAGCCATCGTCAAAGCATTGGCGGCGCTGAAGCAGAAACTCATTCTGCTGGCTCCGACGGGTCGTGCCGCAAAGGTGTTCTCGCTGTATGCCGGTCATGCCGCCTACACCATCCATCGTCGCATCTACCGTCAGAAGACGGCTGGTGACCTTTCGGCCTTCAATCTGAACAACAACCTGAATCGTGACACCTTATTTATAATAGATGAGGCCTCGATGATTTCGAACCTGGGTCTTGGCGAGTCGGCTTTCGGCAGCGGATGTTTATTGGACGATCTGATGGAGTTTATCTATAACGGCCAGAATTGTCGAATGCTGTTAATCGGCGACAAGGCACAGCTCCCGCCCGTCGGTGAGGAGGAGAGTCCTGCCTTGATGGCCGATGTGCTCCGAAGTTATGGTATGACGGTCTATGAGTGTGATCTCAATCAGGTGCTCCGTCAGAGTGAGGATTCCGGTATTCTTTGGAATGCCACGAGGATACGAAAAAGGTTAACCGTAGATTTCGCAGATGGCTACTCGCAGTTAGAATCTGCGGAATCTGTGGTTCTTTTACCCCAAATCCGCATCAGCGGTTTTCCGGATATCACTGTCGTCCCTGGTGATGAACTCATCGAGTCGCTCGCTTCCAGCTACAGCCGAGTGGGCATGGACGAGACGATGGTTATCACCCGCAGCAACAAACGGGCGAACATCTACAACCAGGGCATCCGCAATACCGTCCTCGATCGTGAGGATGAACTCTGCCGTGGTGACCTCCTGATGATCGTGAAGAACAATTATTATTGGAGGAGTGAGGAGTTTATCGCCAACGGCGACCGTGCCGTGGTGCAGCGGGTCAGGAACACCCATGAGCTCTATGGCTTCCGTTTCGCTGAGGTCACGATGACCTTCCCTGATTACGACGACTACGAGCTCACCGCCACCGTCCTCCTCGATACCCTCACCTCCGAGGCACCTGCGCTTACTCATGACCAGCAGGAACAGCTCTACAATGCCGTACTGGAAGACTATGCTGACATCCCCGTTAAGGTAGACCGCATCGCAAAACTGAAGATCGACCGTTACTACAATGCCCTGCAGGTGAAGTTCGCCTATGCCGTCACCTGTCACAAGGCCCAGGGCGGGCAGTGGGCGCACATCTATCTCGATCAGGGCTACATGACCGACGATATGCTCACCCCCGACTACATCCACTGGCTCTATACCGCTTTCACCCGTGCCACTGATAAACTCTTCCTCGTCAACTGGCCCAAGACCCAAATCTGTGTAGAATAGAAAAAGTTCCCGTTTTTCTTGTCCGTCTCAAAAATAAACTTTATCTTTGCAGTCAATTATGTGTCTAACTTAAGAGAATTAAAGTATGAAGGAAATAATAAACATGATGAGAACAATGAAAATGATGGTCATGCTATTGGCGGCCTTAACGGCGCTGCCGGTGATGGCACAAAGTGAGAACGCTCTCAAGAACGTCAGTGTGGGCGAGTTGAGTTACACGATCAAGGAAGAGCCGAAGACGAAAGTGGGAACAGTGGTAAGTGCTGTGCTCGACGTGATGTCTGACCAGCAGACCACTGAGCAGCCCGGCTATGTCGATGCCGTGCGCGCCAGCGTCATCGCGGCCCTCGGACAGGTGAGGCGCTTCGTGGTCACAGACGGACTCCAGGTGGAACCCAACAGCGAGACCAACATCATTCTCGACGGCGTCGTGAACTACCTCTCTACGACGCGCCAGCTGCGACTCGCATCGAACAAGAAGGACAAGATCCCGCAGTTCTACGCCCAGATCAGCCTGACGCTCAACGTGAAGAATGCTACTACAGGCACCGTCATCAACAGTCAGGTGTTTGAGGTAAACAGGACCGGCTGGTCGTGGTACAATAGCGCTGACACGGCCATCAAGGAAGCCCTGGAGGGGCTGCGGAGCAAGGTGGTGAGGTTTTACAACACGGTCTATCCCTATACCGCCAACATTCTGGAGCGCGGCATGGAGAAAAAGGACAAGCAGAAGGAACTCTATATCGACCTCGGCTCCTCTCACGGTCTGCAGAAGGGCGTTCACTTTGCGGTCTATGTGATAGGAAGCATCGGTGGCAAGGAAACGCGCAAGCAGATTGGTCGTCTGAAGGTGACGAGCATCGAGGGCGACGAGGTCAGCCTCTGCAAGGTGGTGTCTGGCGGTAAGGACATCAAGGCGGCTCTCGACGCAGAGCAGAAGATGCTCATCCTCTCTACTGACTGACGACTGCCATAGGAATTCCCGCGATGATGACTATAAGGAGGTTCCTGATTGTGGCCTTCGTTGGCCTGTGTGCCGGAGTCCGTGCGCAGCAGTTGCAGCAGCAGGGCAGGGGCGTGGAAGACCTTGTGCCGGCAGGATGGGATCATACGGAGGCGACGGGTGACCTGAACAAGGATGGCATTGTGGATCTCGTGGTGGTGGCGTCGCCTGACTTCAAGGAGAATACGAAGACGCGCGACGACGGGTATGTGTATAACTTCAACCAGCCGCTATTGGCCGTGTATTTCGGTACGGCGGAGGGGAAGATGCAGTTGTGGCGACAGTATGACCAGGTGGTTCCTGCCCGTCCGGATGAGTATGTGAGTATCGACGCGAGCCTGACGATCACGGAGAAGGGTGTGCTGAGGATCTCGTTAGAGACGTTCGCGAGTATGGGCGGCTGGGGCTCGGAGAACAGCAATTTCTTTTATCGCTATCAGGACGGCGACTTCTACCTGATAGGAAAGGAGTACCATAACATGTCGCGGAACACGGGGGATATGGAGACCACGAGCGAGAACTATCTGACGTGGCGGAGACAGGTGGTGACGGAGAATGCCTTTGAGGACAGTAATGTGCCTAGGAAAGAGACATGGACTAAACTCCCCAAGAAACCCTTGGAGAAACTGGGCAAGCCCTTACAGTAGCCACAGATTACACAGATTCTCACAGACTAAGAGATTATCACAGA
>JAFVGS010000039.1 GCA_017474845.1 Prevotella sp. | reverse complement strand
GGCACCCTACTGGTTCAACAACGACGAGGTGGCACGCATCCAGCAGCTGAACCAGAACTTCATGGAACAGAAGGACATCTCAGAGATGATCTGCGCCTGCTTCCGTCTTCCTGACAAGGGCGAGGCTGCAAAGTCGATGAATGGTGACCAGCTGATTTCTGTCATTCTGGGTGAGTTCCCTACGTTGCCAAACACCGCAGGCACGAAGGTAAAGCTCGGCAGGGCGATGAAGGCTCTCGGCTATGAGTCGAAGTCGCATTCGAACATTCCGTTCTATCAGGTGGTTCCTATGAAGAAGTCCGCATGACCTTGAAGTGAGGGATCACGTGAGGGATACGTGACCGATATGTTAGGGATATGTTAGGGTTGAAAATTCGCGGAAGTCCGATAAACACAAGGTTTCCGCGAATTTTATGTTAGGGATGTCGTTGTCGCACCAAAAATAGCAGCTATAAGGAAGCATTTTTCATGGGTTTTGGACTATATTTGCATCATTTTGGACGATTGTGTCAGTTGGTTTGGGGGGAAAGCCGTACCTTTGCAGCAGAAAATCAACTAACAACAAAAATGAAGAAGATCATCCTTTTTGGACTTATGGCCTTGCTGATGGTGGCTTGTTCGTCGAGTGATGACGGACTTGAACCTTCGCTAGTGCCGCCAGCACCAGCAACTGCCGATGGCACCAAGACAGACTCTGCGAAGACGGATACCGCGAAGACGGAGCCCGAGACTGTGAAGTTTGCGGCGAAGTATCGTGTGGCGAAGATGACCATCACGACAGATGGTGGACAGGCTGTGGACTCGAAGGACAAGAAGGACTATCGCGCCTGTACCATTAAGATAGAATCAGATACGGCGGTGTGGAACTATGAGGGGCGTGGCCGGATTCGTGGCCGTGGGAACTCCACCTGGGAGTGGTACGACAAGAAGCCCTACCGCATCAAACTCGACGAGAAGGCCTCCATATTAGGCCTCTGCGAGGAAAAGGACTGGGTGCTGCTGGCCAACTTCCGCGATCCGACGAAACTGATGAACACGCTGGTCTTCGAGATGGGCGACAGGCTGGGCATTCCCTACCCAAACCACACACGCTGGATAGAACTGACGCTCAATGGAGACTATATGGGGCTATATCAGTTGACGGAACAGGTGGAGCAGGGCAAGAACCGCGTAAACATCGACAAGAAGGCGGGCTGGCTGCTGTCGTTCGACTCTGATGATGGACCGGAACTCTCACCAGGAGCCGACGATAACTTCTGGTCGCAGGTATATCGCATGCCGGTATGTGTGAAGAGCCCTGAAATAAGTGAAAAGATAGAAGTGAAAAGTGAAAAGTCTCTTATCGGCGATGCCAAGAAGGCATTGGGCGATCTGGAGAATATCATCCTCAGCCACGACTACGAGGCGTTGAAGCAGGTCTGCAACGTGCCTGTGATGATCGACTACCTGCTGATACAGGAGTATATATATAATGTGGAGGTGGCCGCACCCCGCAGCATCTTTATCCATAAGGACAGCGGCGACG
Source organism: Prevotella sp. (assembly GCA_017474845.1). GTDB lineage: Bacteria > Bacteroidota > Bacteroidia > Bacteroidales > Bacteroidaceae > Prevotella. Next base: position 46,404 of record JAFVGS010000039.1, on the reverse strand, counting down.
ATGCCCTCTGGACGTTCGGCCCGCTGTGGGACTTCGATGCGGGCTTCGACTTTGACTGGGGACACATGTACGACGGCCACGGCTATTTCGCGGACTATCGCGAGACGGTGCTCGGCACAGACCCAGCCCGACATATCAGCAATTACGACTATGTGCCGAGTTTCTTTACGGACATGTGGAAGGACAAGACGTTTGTCAGTGAGGTGAAGGCACGGTGGAAGCAGATACGTCCGAGGGTCACGGCGGAGTTCTGGCCAGAGGCCAAGCGCTATGCCGATGCTGCCGCCGAGGCGATGGAGCGCGATGCCAAGCGGTGGCCCATCGACAAGCAATACAAGACAGAGATCAATCGTATGGAGAAATGGCTCAACGCACGGGCTGTATTTATGGACAATATCGTTGGGAATTATCCGATTTAGTTTTTGAGTTGAAAGTTTTTGAGTTTATAGATGATATGAAAAAGCTGTTGATAATTTGCGTGATAGGTGCCCTTTGCGGGGTGTCGGCTGAATCAGCAGCAGTTCTGCGACGAGATGTTCCGAGGCTATCAGCATTTGGTGAACTTCGACTTCAAGCATGCCAGGAAGGAAACCAGAAAATATGCCTGCACCTTCGATACAGAGGTGACGACGCAAAAGGATGGGCTGTTGCGTCCTAAGGACTATCCTGAGGAATATGGTTTCAACGCCATCAAGCTCGATGACAAGGTGGATTTGAATGCACGGAGCTTCAGTCTTCAGATCAATGGGAACCAACTGAGATATGGTTTCGTAGGCATCACCACAGAGGACGAGGAGATCTATGGTGATATCAACGCCACGAGTTTTACTGTTCCTAACGACAAGACGCTTATACATCTGTACCTCATCGTGATGGGAGCACCAGTATTGCACGATCAGATACCATTGCCTTCGGAAGAAAATCCAGAGCCGAGGACAGATTTAAAGGAGTTTCCTTATTCTTTTATGGCATCTTTTTGAACATCGGCCGCCTGCCCTCCGATCCCGAGGCAGAGACCAATGCCGTGAACCCTGGTGACGTGCTCACTTGCAAGCTAAAAACGTTCTTTTTTAGTCATTCCTGCCCCATTGTGCGTCAGCAGGTTACTCGTAGTCATCGATAACATTGTTCATCATGTCCATCATGGGTTTAGCGGCACGGAACATGGGGACGATGGCGTCGAGCCAGGCATCACCCTGATAGAAGTCATCAGGCACCTGATGCCAACAGCAGTAGTCCTTCATACGCAAATACTCCACATACTCCCAGTCGCGTGGAAACCCAGACGGACAAGTCTTCAGGCGTTCAAGTCCGAACCCCTGCGGCTGGTCCCAGCTCGAGACATCGGTGGGCGACGGGAAACTGGTGGGGGCGGGATTGCCAAAGTATTTCAGGAACTCAGGACTACGGACGCAGCGCAGCCACTCTTCGGTATTGCCCATCATCTCGTTGCGACATGAGGTCAGGATATTTGTGGGCAACCAGTAGTTGCCACAGGCCACCATGCAGTGACCTGGTTCCAGGTGCAGGTAATAGCCACCATGCAGTGCCTTCTTGCCATGTGCCGCGATATAGGCACCGAGGTGGTTTTTATAGGGCGACTTGTCGTTCGAGAACCGCGTGTCGCGATAGAACCGATACGTGCAGTCTTTCACCGTCAGGTGACTGACCGACGGGTCGAAGGTGATGATGCGGCGAATAGCCTGCTCTACACCTTGCTCAAAGTCTGCCCGAATGGCATCATACTCTTGTCGATGTTCCTGGAACCACGTGCGGTTGTTATTCTTCGCCAACTGGCGCAGGTACTTCAAAATTCGTTTTGCATCCATAATAAACCTCTATTAGTGGTTGCAAAGATACAACAAAAAAATGAAATACGTGCTATTTTCCGGTGGTTTAGACGATAGTTGCATCATTTTGGACGATTGTGTCAGTGGATATGAAGAAAAAATTCGTAACTTTGCAGCCAAACAATTAACGAAACGATGAAGAAGCTTTTATTTTTGAGTATTACAACCCTGCTGTTGGCTGGCTGTCAGCAACGGCAGCAACAGGAGGTGGCCGTGGAGACGGAGACGTTGGAGATCCCAGCGTGTGTGGTGACGACCCCGCCGGACTCCCTGAACCTCGACCCCTTCTACAAGAAATACACTGACGTGAACGGACTGCCGCTCATCTCCTCCTGGCGTGTGCCGGACTCTGCCTTCGTGGCTGCCCACCGCACGCTGTATGCCATGACCTCGATGCTGCCCAAAGCGGTGCTCGACTCGATGGTGAGCAATGGCACGCGGGTGGCCATCATGGCCCGCTACGAGGGAACCACTGATATCCCCGAACACCATCATCTGGTGAACGATACGGCCCTGAATTGGGATTTGAGGGCACGTGGCTTAGGCGGTGACCTCGAACTGCCGTTGACGAGTTGTGCAGAAGAGAATGTGCTCGCCTATCAGATCGATAAGTATCATGCGGAGGATATCCTTATCCACGAGTTTGCACACTCTATCCATCTTATCGGACTGGCACTCGCCGTACCTGATTTTGACAATCGCCTGAAACAATGCTACGAGAACGCGAAGGCAAAGGGTATTCTTGACAATACCTACCGTATCACGGACAAGGAGGAGTATTTCGCCGAAGCCGTGCAGGACTGGTTCAACGTGAATGCCGAGATGGATCATACGGACGGGAAGCACAACTGGTGCAACACTCGCGAAGAGTTGAAGGACTTCGATCCCGACCTCTACGACCTGCTGGCAGAGTTCTTCCCCAATACCTCGCTGCACATCAGCAAACACAAGAAAATAAACGAGATAAGTAGATATTGAGAATGAAAATCTGTAAGGAAACATATATACGGCGCAGGGCGCAGTTGAAGAAGGACGTGGGCAGCGGACTGTTGCTCTTCTTGGGCAATGACGAGGTGGGTATGAACTATGCCGACAATACCTACCGGTTCCGTCAGGACTCCACGATGCTGTATTTCTTCGGACTCGACTTTCCGGGCATTGCTGCGATTATCGATATCGATGAAGACCGTGAAATCGTCTTTGGCAATGACCTGACGATTGACGATATCGTGTGGACGGGGGCTATGCCTTCGCTCAAAGAATGGTGCGAGCCAGTAGGCATCACCGATGTCCGTCCCATGAGTGAACTGGCCAAAATCGTAAATCGTAAATCTGTAAATCGTAAATCTGTAAATCGTAACTCCATTCACTTCCTGCCTCCCTATCGCGGAGACCATCGGGTATGGCTATGGGAACTGCTGGGTGTGGAGCCTGCCGCCCAGACAGCAAAAGCCTCTGTGGAATTCATCAAGGCCATCGTGAAGCAGCGCAACTATAAGGACGAGGAGGAGATACGACTGATAGAGGAGAGCGTCGACCTGAGCACGGAGATGCACCTCGCTGCCTATCGCACGGTGCGACCTGGCATCCATGAGAGCGAGGTGGCTGCGGCCGTCGAGGAGGTGGCCTGCCGCCACGGCAACGCCCTGGCATTCCCCACCATCGCCACCGTACAGGGACAGGTGCTCCACAACCACGGGTTTATCCATGACCTGAAAGAGGGTGACATCTTCCTGCTCGATGCTGGTGCAGAAACGAAGAACCACTATGCTGGCGACCTGTCGTCATCGATGCCTGTGGGTGAGCGGTTCACCGATCGTCAGGTGGAAGTCTATAACATCCATCTGCGCAGTTTCAAGGCCGCAGTGGATCAATTGCACCTGGGTACTCCCTTCCGTGAGGCCCACATCGCCGCCGCCACGGAGATAGCCCGGGGCATGAAGGAGCTGGGCCTGATGAAGGGGGATCCCGCCGAGGCCGCCGAAAGCGGTGCATACGCCCTGTTCTTCCCTTGCGGACTGGGACATATGGTGGGTCTGGATGTCCATAATATGGAGAATCTTGGCGAGCAGTATGTAGGTTATGCCGAGGGGCAGGTGAAATCGACACAGTTCGGATTCAAGTCGCTGCGTCTGGCACGTCCGTTGGAAAAAGGCTTCGTATTCACCGTCGAGCCAGGTATCTATTTCATCCCTGAACTGATGGACAAATGGGAGGCCGAGGGACAGTTCCGCGACTTTATCTGCTACGACAAGCTGGGGCCCTGGCGCGACTTTACGGGTCTGCGCAATGAGCTTAACTATGTGATGACAGACAGCGGGGCACGACTTCTCGGCACCATTAAGAAACCGATGACGATCGAAGAAGTGTATGAGGCGAAGAGACATTGAACGTTGAACGTTGAACATTGAACATTGAAGATTGAACATTGAACGTTGAACATTGAAGATTGAACAATATGGCATATACGATTAAACATCCGGAGAACCTGGGCGGCATGAACGACCGCATCAGAAGGCTGAGACAGCAGAATATGGACACGCCGACGACGCTGTCGATAGAGCGTGCCCTGATAGAGACGGCGTTTTATAAGCAGAACTACGGTACGATGCCCACGGCAGTGCTACGGGCCAGGAACTTCTATGAGATCTGCAAGAAGAAGACACTCTATATCGGCGATGACGAGCTGATTGTGGCTGAGCGCGGGCCTGTGCCCAAGGCGGTGCCGACATTCCCCGAACTGACCTGTCACTCTGTGGAAGATCTCCACACCCTCGATACCCGTGAGCTGCAAAGCTATCATATCTCGCAAGCCGATATCGACACCTACGAGCGTGAGGTGATCCCCTACTGGAAGGGCAAGACCCAGCGGGAGCGCATCTTTAATCATGTGTCAAAGGCGTGGGAAGAGGCCTATCATGCAGGCGTGTTCACCGAGTTTATGGAGCAGCGTGCCGCAGGACATACGGCCATGGATGGCAAGATGTACCATGAGGGGCTTTTGGACGTGAAGGCCCGTATTGAGAAGAAGATAGCGGAACTCGACTATATCTACGACCCCGAGGCTACGGATAAGCAGCAGGAGCTGGAGGCGATGGCCATCTCCTGCGATGCGGCCATCCTGTTTGCAGAACGGCATGCAGAGCTCGCAGAGGAAAAGGTAAAAAGGTTAAAAGATAAAAAGGTAAAGACGGAGGCCGACGAGCGGCGCATACGGGAGTTGGAGAAGATTGCCGAAGTGTGCCGGTGGGTGCCTGCCCATGCCCCCAGGGATCTGTGGGAGGCGATACAGATGTACTGGTTCGTGCATCTCGGTACGGTGACGGAGCTCAACGGCTGGGACTCGATGAATCCCGGACATATCGACCAGCACCTGTGGCCCTTCTATCAGAAAGGCATCGAGGAAGGGACGCTGACACGCGAGCAGGCCAAGGAACTCCTCTCGTGCCTGTGGATCAAGTTCAACAACCAGCCTGCACCCCCGAAGGTAGGCGTGACGGCCCTCGAAAGCGGCACGTATAACGACTTCACCAATATCAATATCGGCGGTGTGGACCGCAACGGCAAGAGTGCCGCCAACGAGCTGTCGTATATCATTCTCGAAATCCAGGAGGAGCTGCATGAGTTGCAGCCGGGTCTCTCGATACATATCGCAGAGAACACCCCCGACGAGTTCCTGTTGGAAGGCATCAAGGTGATCCGTCAGGGGCACGGCTATCCTTCTATCTTCAATCCCGACACCTATGTGAAGGAGATGGTGCGAGCCGGCAAGTCATTGGAGGATGCCCGTGAGGGTGGTTGCTCAGGCTGTATCGAGGTGGGAGCCTTCGGCAAGGAGGCCTACCTGTTGACGGGCTATCTGAACACGCCGAAGATATTGGAAATCACGCTGAACAATGGCGTCGACCCCGAGACGGGGAAGAAGATAGGCATCGAGACGGGGGATCCGCGAGGGTTCAAGACGTATGAGGAACTTTACGACGCCTGGCATCGGCAGATGGTGTACTTCGTCAATTTGAAGCTCTCCGTGAACAACTATATCGAGCGGATGTTCTCGCTCTACGCTCCTGCCACCTTCCTGAGTCTCTATATCGACGACTGCATCGAGAAGGGTAGGGACTATTATAGCGGCGGAGCACGATATAACACCACCTATATCCAGTGTACGGGTCTCGGCACCATCACCGACAGTCTCGCGGCCTTGAAGAAGCACGTGTTTGAGGACAAGCGCTATACGATGGACCAGATCCTTGAGGCTTGTGCTACGAACTGGGGAAGTACCACCGCAGGACGGGAGGCGGATCAGACCACCCCTAGCCCCTCCTACTCAGGAGGGGAAATCATGCGCCAGTATATCCGCAACCACACGCCATTCTTCGGCAACGACGACGAATATGCCGACAGCATTGCCGTGCGAGTGTACGACGATCTGGTGAAGGCCATCGAAGGCCGTCCCAACACCCGTGGCGGCAAGACGCAGCTGAACATGCTCTCTACGACCTGCCACAATTATTTCGGCCAGGTGTGTGGGGCTACCCCCAATGGGCGTTTTGCCCACTTCGCCATCAGTGACGGTACGTCGCCTGCCCATGGATCGGATACCCACGGCCCTACTGCCGTCATCAAGAGTCTTGGCAAACTGGATCAGACCAAGAGCGGCGGTACGCTGTTGAACGTGCGTTTCGTCCCTAATCTGCTGAAACGGGAGGAGGATCAGAAGAAACTGGCCTCACTGATTCGCAGCTACTTCAAGATGGGCGGCCATCATATCCAGTTCAACATCATCGACACCGCCACGCTCCACGACGCACAGGTGCATCCCGAGGAATACCGCGACCTGCTGGTGCGTGTGGCAGGCTACTCCGACTACTTCAACGATATGACGGAGCAGTTGCAGAACGAGATCATCGCAAGAACGGAAAACAGTGAGTACTGAGGCGCTGATATTCGATATTAAGAGGTATGCCATCAACGATGGGCCAGGCATACGGACAACCATCTTCATGAAGGGCTGTCCGCTGCGCTGTGTGTGGTGCCACAATCCCGAGAGCTGGACGCCGCAGGCTCAGGTGCTTTATAAGAAGACCAAGTGTATTGGCTGCCAGACATGCGTCAACGTGTGTCCGCAGCAGCTCCTTCGTCTCACGGCTGACGGTATCGTGATGGAGCATCCCTGCGCCGTCTGCCATCTCTGCACCGAGGAGTGTCCTACGACAGCCTTGGAGATGTGCGGCAAGGCATGGACGATGGAAGCCCTGATGGCTGAGATTGAAAAGGAGCGTGCCGTGATGGAGGACAGCGGCGGGGGCGTGACCCTGTGTGGTGGAGAGCCCCTAATGCATCACGCCTATACCCTTGAATTGTTGAAGGAACTGGGGCGTCGCGGTTTTCATCGTACGGTTGATACCTCGCTCTATGCATCACAAGAGGTGGTGGCAGAGGTGGCCAAGGAATGCGAACTGATTCTCGCCGACCTGAAAACCATGGACCCAGACAACCATCGCCTCTATACGGGTGTCCCCAACGACCTCATCTTTCAGAACATCCGTTACCTGGCAGACGGCGGCCATCCTTTCCTCATCCGTATTCCCCTCATCGAGGGTATCAATGCCGATGAACAGAACATGGATGCCACGGGCAGGTTCCTGGCATCGCTCCGAACATCCGTCACCGTCCACCTCCTCCCTTACCACGATGTGGGCAAGGACAAGCATCGCCGCATGCTTCCCCCGTCAGTATATAATCCACATAACTATCTTATGTCATCGCCGACAGATGAGACTCTCGACCGTTGCAGCCGGCAACTGGAAACTTACGGACTGAAAGTTATCATCGGAGGCTGAGCATATTCAATAACAAATCGCAGACAAATGAGACGATTGAAGTTTTTTGCCGTATTGACAATAGTAGCCCTCTCTGCTACGGCACAAATAAAGAAAATCTATATCCCAGAGGATTTGAAGGGAATGAACCTCCAAAGCGACACCTCGAAATGGTCCTTCAAGAGGAGCATGGAGACCGACGACCTCATCTTCATGTGGGAACGGGGTTTCGATGCCGAGCCAAAGGACGGAATCGTATCAGGGCCAGACCTTGACGGCAAACCTATGCGTTTCAGTCTGACGAACCTGCGAGACAGGGTACAGTCGTTCTATCATTTCTTCCGCGATACACTGGCGTTTGTTCAGACCCCCTCTGGCTCCCCCTACTCAGGGGGAGAAATGGTATCATCAAAGGCCGATGAGTATAAGATGATGGTGATGGTGATGTACTCCAACGAGGGTACGGCCTATGGCGGCACCTACGACGACTTCATCGGAGCCCTGTGGGTGGCACCGAACCGCATCCAGGATGAGAAGATGAACTGCATGGCTCATGAGCTGGGACACTCGTTCCAGCTTCAAATTCCGGCAGACAAGGCGGGTGATGCCTGGGGAGGCTCAGGGTTCTTCGAGATGACCTCGCAGTGGATGCTCTGGCAGGTGAATCCTGACTGGCTGACGGATGAGAACTATCACTTCGAGGCCTTCAAGGGTCTCACTCACAAGGCCTATCTGCATTTAGAGAACATCTATCACTCGCCCTACGTCATCCAGTGGTGGAGCGACCTGCATGGACGCAAGTCGATAGCAGAACTCTACCGGCAGGGTAAGATCGGGGAGGATCCCGTTATGACCTATAAGCGGATGTACGGTCTGAATCAGCAGCAGTTCTGCGACGAGATGTTCCGAGGCTATCAGCACCTGGTGAACTTCGACTTCAAGCACGCCAGGAAGGAAACCCGGAAATATGCTTGTAGCTTCGATACCGAACTGGTGAGAGACGAAGAGAACTGGCTGCGCCCAAAGAACGTTCCAGAGGAATATGGCTTCAATGCCATCTTGCTCGACAGCAAGACAGACCTCAGGGCCAGGACGTTCCATCTTGATATGCGAGGCAATCACCTGCGCTACGGTTTCGTAGGCATCACGGACCAAGACGAGGAGATCTATGGCGACATCAATGCCAAGACCTTTTCAGTACCTGAGGGGAAGACCCTGCGCCACCTCTATCTCATCGTGATGGGTGCTCCCGAAGAGCACTATATGATTCCCATGCCCTCGGAAGCCAACCCCGAGCCTGGTCCGGCAGAACTGAAAACGTTCGACTATGCCTTCCGTGTCAGCACGGAAACGAAAGGTGCAGCGTGGAACACCCCAGGCGCGGGCAATCCCTTCATCCCAGGCTATTTCGCCGACCCTACCATCAGGAAGTTCGGCGATACCTGGTATCTCTATGCCACCACCGACGGCACTGGCAACGGCTATGGTCCGGCGCAGGTGTGGGTATCGAAGGATTTCAGAAACTGGAAGAACATCGTGATGAACTGGCCCACCACCGAAGTGGTATGGGCCCCAGATGTGGTGCAGCAGACGGACAGCACCTTCCGTTACTACTATTGCGAACCCTGTAACATCAACATCGGAGAGGGTCCCACGCCCATCGGTCCCTGGCACAATATCCTTGGCAAGGATGATGCCGTGATGGTGCCCGACCGCTATGTACACAATGTCATCACTCTCGATCCCCAGCTCTTCCGCGACGACGACGGTTCAGAATACCTCTATTTCACCACTTGGGGCATCTATAAAGGTTTCGGTTGTGGTGTGGCGAAGTTAAATGTAACAGAGGGACGGTTCTTTTGTGACACCGACTCTGAGAGATGTAACAAAAGAACCGTCCCTCTGTTACATGGCGATGCACGGAACTGGCGCGAGGATGCGCCATTCCCCATTGCCGCCGACGAGTTCTTCTCAGAGAAGCGCCTGATTCCCAATACGGAGCTGAAAGATATCTTCGAGGCACCCTTTGTGTTCAGACGTGGTGACACGTATTACTTCACCTATTCCTCCGGTTCCTGTCATACCGACACCTACCGCGTGCAGTATGCCGTCTCGAAGGCCGGGCCCATGGGACCCTTTGAATACAAGGGCTGCATCTTGGAGACCAATGCCGACGGCACCATCCACGGTCCGGGACATCACAGCATCATCGAGGAGAACGGACATTACTACATCGTCTATCACCGCCACAACAATCCCCACGCCGTCCACGGCTTCAACCGCCAAATCTGCATCGACGAGATGCGTTTCGATGGCGAAGGGAATATCCTCCCCGTCGTCCCCACCCACGACGGGGTGGTGGGCGGGGGCCAGGACCTCGCTTTCGGCGCCAAGGTCACTACCAGCAGCTATTACGACGAATGGTTCAAGCCCGAGTACGCCGTCGACGACAACAACGGCACCCTCTGGAAGGCAGCCCGCTGCAATTGGGATGGCGGACAGCAGCACGACGAGTGGTTGCAGATAGACCTCGGCAAGACCATGTCCTTCAACGAGATTTGGACGCAGTTCGAGTATCCCACCTTCTTCTATCAGTACAAGATTGAGACCTCTAAGGATGCCAGGAAATGGACGCTCTACGCCGATCGCAGCAGCAACACCCTGCAAGGCTCACCCATGATAGACGGCGGAAAGACAAAAGCCCGCTACATCCGCATCACCATCAGTGACACCCAGAAGAACGGACACATGCCTGCCATCTGGAACGTGAAGGTGTGGCAGAAGGCTCCCGAACTTCCCAATACCGATGTGGAGACAAACGACGGCTATCCCGGGATGCACCAGATGGACATAAGGCCCGAGCAGCGGACAGCCTCTGCCATCACCCTCGATGTGGAGCAGCTGGCTCAGGGCAGGAAGGCTCCCTTTGATGTCAGCGAGACGACGGAATTCACTGCGAACAAACCGCTCCGTGCGAGAGTCAAGGACGGACGCTGGGCGCTCTTCTTCAACGGCACCCAACATCTGAAAACGCGCGAGCCGTTGCCACAGACCTTCCGCTATAACGCTCCGTACACCATCGCCGCCTGGGTGCTCAGCACCGACGAACGCCCTGTATCCACCATTGCCTCACTCTCGCCCTCCCCCGCCGACCTCGCCACCACGGAACTGCGCTTAGGCACAGAACCCTCGGCAGGCCTGATGAACCACAACGGCTCGTTCGAGAGCTTTGGTGCCTCCGAGGCGATTAAGGCAGGTATCGGCCAATGGCAATATTGGGTTGTCACCTTCGACGGATGGAAGGAGCGCGCCTATCTGAACGGACAACTCATTCATGAACAGAACAACTTCTTCATGGTACGTCCCGAAGGCCCCGTCACCATCGGTGCCGACGGTACGGGGACAAACACGTTCCAGGGCTATATCAGCCAGCTCTCCATCGAGCCGGGCTCCGTCAGTTCTGATGAGGTGTCACGGCGCTATGAGGCCACCCGTCTGTCGGATACCCCCTCGCTTGGCGATGACGACTTCGAAGAGACGGATCCTGACAGCAAGTTCACGCTCTCACCCTCGATGAAGCCCATCATAGAGAAGCGCGAACCCTTCACCCTCTCCGCCACCACCGCCAACTTCAACGATGCCCCGCTCAGCAACGGAGGCACCATCTGTCAACAGGTGGAGGGCGACTTTGTGGTGATGTGCCGTTTCGACGACATGGAGGGCTATCGCGACCACAGCGCCAAATCTTACAACGACGGCGGTCTGCTCATCGCCGATGCAGACGGCTCGTTCTACCAGCTCGGCGTCTTCCCCCTCTACAACTGCGGCAACATCTTCACCATCCTCAGCAAGGATGGCAGGCCCCAATATCCCAACTTCAAAGGCTATGATGCCGATCCTATCCTGCAATTCGAGCGTCGTGGCGATCTGCTCTTTGCCCGTACCAGCCGCGACGGAAAGACCTGGCGCAACATGCCCGGTTCGCCTGTCTCCCTCAGTGGAGGCAAAATAGGCATTGGCACCTATCAGACCACCTACTCTGACAATCCCTCGTGGGTCAGGCTCAGCAACTTCATCATCTATGAATAAACTATGCGAAGACTCCTGTTAGTAATCATATCGACCCTCCTGCTGCAATCCCTCCGGGCTGCGGATAGCAGGACACTGACGATGAACGACGGTCTGGCATCCAATGCCGTGCGCAATATCGGCCAGGACAAGAACGGCTACATCTGGTTCGGGACAGACAACGGCCTCTGCCGCTATGACGGCAGGCGGGTGCTGCCGCTCCGTATCGCCGAACTGGGTGTTAACCAGTACATCTCTGCCATGCTTGTCGGCGACGAGGGAATCTATGTCGGTACGGTCAAGGGCGTCTTCTTCATCGACTTTGAGCGTCAGACCTTCATCAGGCTCCCCATGGACATACATTCCACGGTGACCAGTCTCACCATGGATAAGGAGGGCCGGCTGTGGGTGTCGACCATGGATCAGGGCGCATGGTATTATGTCGTCAGGACCCGTCAGGCGAAGAACTACGACTTCAAGGCCACCGGCGGTGCCGTGGCCCAGGTGTTTGTCGACAGCAACAATCAGATTTGGTCTGTCACCAACTGGGGAGAGCCCGTCGTGCAGAAACTCAACCGTCTGCATGACCAGTTCGAGCCCGTCACGCTGCATTTCGACGCTGCTCCCGGTTCTCTCCGCATGCTCCAAACGAGCGACGGACGGCTGTGGCTGGGAAGCTGGGAGCACGGGCTGTTGCTCATGCACGACGACGGCCGTCTGGAACCGGTGCTCAGTCCCAAGGAGGCGAAGGTGGGATGGCATATCCATACGCTCTACGAACAGACTGACGGACATATCTGCATCGGCTGTGACGACGGCGTAGTGCGCCTGAATCCGAAGACGGGGGAATGGGATAAGTATGACGACCGCTTTGTGTATGCCATCACCAACGACACGGAGGGCGGCCTGTGGATAGGCACGTTCTATGGCGGCGTGAGGTATATCTCTCCCGTGGGCAAGCGCTTCGACGGATTCTCCGTGGATAACGGACTTGCCGGCAATGTCATCTCCCGTTTCTGCGAAGACAGGCAGGGACGCATCTGGGTGGGCAGCGATGACGGCGGCCTGATGTGCTACTCGCCCAAGGAACAGCGCTTCGTCGGCTATCCCCATCAGGATGTACTCTCCAAGCGCAATGTGCATGCCCTCTGCCTCGACGGCCATAACGACCTGTGGATAGGCACTTACAGCGACGGCGTGCTGGTGATGAACTTGGAGACGGGCCAGCTGCGGCAATATGTGAACAGCAGCGACCCCAGGAGCCTCGACAGTTCCAGCTCGTATGCCATCTACTGCGACAGCCACGGGCGGGTATGGGTGGCCACCATGGAGGGACTGAACCTCTACAACCGCACCGACGACCAGTTTGAGCGTGTCTGCCATACGGGAGCGATGACCACCGATATCGACGAGGACCGGGAAGGCAACCTCTGGCTTACCACGCAGGGCGAAGGACTGTGGCGGTACCATATCAGCGACCGTCAGCTGAAACGCTATCTTCACGATGACGATGACAGTCAGTCCCTGCCCAGCGACCACGTGAACTGCGCCCTTGTCGACGAGGGCGGACGCCTGTGGTTTGGCACCCTCGACGGGCTCTGCCGCTACGACAGCCAGCACAACCGTTTCGACCACATCCCCCTCGAAGTGCCCAGCCGCAACATCATGGGCATCATCGAAGACCACGGGGCCCTGTGGCTCTCCACAGACAGGGGCATCGTCAGGTATGAGCCCGGTGGCGCCGAGAACCGCCCCCAGACCCAGCCACTCACTCAGCGGTTTACGCGCCACGACGGCCTGGTGAGCGAGCAGTTCCAGCCGAACAGTGCCTTTATGGCCAGCGACGGGCGCATCTATATGGGAACGACGGGCGGCTTCAACACCTTCTACCCCTATCAGATCAAGCCCAACAGCGTGATGCCGCCCGTATATGTCACCTCGCTGAGCATCCTGAATCAGGAAGAGCGCAATGCCTGCGGCCTGCCCCTCGACCTCTCGCTCACCCGTGAGATCACCATCGGCTACGGCGACTCGAAGATGGTCAGCCTCTCCTTCGCCTCCCTCAGCTACTGCTCGCCAGAGAAGATCCAATATGCCTATATGCTCGAAGGTTTCGACCGCGACTGGAACTATGTGGGCAACGACAACCACGCCACCTATACCAACCTCCCTGCCGGCACCTACACCTTCCGTGTGAAGGCCACGAACAACGACGGCCTCTGGTCCACCACCGAGGCCACGCTCAAAATCATCGTCCACCCCCCGTTCTGGTGGAGCTGGTATGCCAAGCTGCTCTATCTGTTGTTGGTAGGAGCGGTCATCTCCTACTATGTGCATTTCCGCTTGAAGCGCGAGAAGCACCGCCACCAGAAGGAGCTGCAGCTGCTGAACGAGCAGAAGGAGAAGGAGGTACGCGAGGCGCGCCTGAACTTCTTCACGATGATTGCCCACGAGATCCGCACCCCCGTATCCCTCATCATCGGCCCCCTGGAACAATTGAAGAAAGACTCTTCCCTCCAAGCCCTCGACGTCATCGACCGCAACGCCCACCGCCTCCTGGAACTCGTCAACCAGCTGCTCGACTTCCGCAAGGTGGAGCAGCAGAGTCTGGTGATGCATTTTGCGCCCCACAACATCTACGACCTGATTGCGTCGGTGAGTGAACGCTTCGCCCCGACTTTCGAGCAGAACGGCCGTCGCTTCACGGTAGACTATCCCGACAAGCATTTCACGGCTATCGTCGACAAGGAGGCAGTCATCAAGGTAGTGAGCAACCTGCTCACCAATGCCAATAAATACACGAAGGACGACGTCCGGCTCTCCTGCGTCGAAGAACCCGACGCCGGCCACTTCCGCATCAGCGTCAGTGACAATGGCGTGGGTATCCGCGAGGAAGACCGTCATCGCATCTTCCAGCCCTTCTTCCAGGCCGAGGGCAACAAGCCCGGCACTGGCATCGGCCTCAATATCGTCAAGAGCATCGTCGACCAGCACCACGGCGATATCTCCGTCGTCTCCGAGGTGGGCCGTGGCTCCACCTTCACCGTCGTCCTGCCGGTGGTTCAGGAGGAGACAATAGTCAGGAGTCAGGAAACAGTTGTCAGGAGTCAGGAGGAGACAGAGGCCACAGACATACGTCCATTAAACATCCCTTTAACTTCCCTTCAAAGCCCTTTAACTTCCCCACAAAGCACCATGCTCATCGTCGAGGACTCCGAGGACATGCGCGACTTCCTCTCCGCCAACTTCAGCCCCACCTACGACATCATCACCGCGGGCGATGGCATCGAGGCCCTTCATATCCTGCAGAAGCACGACGTCAGCATCATCATCAGCGATTGGATGATGCCTCGCATGGACGGCGCAGAGCTCTGCCGCCGTGTGCGCCAGAACCAGCTCACCAGCCACATCCCCTTTGTCATGCTCACCGCCAAGACCGACGATGACTCCAAGGTCGAGGGTATGGACGTCGGGGCAGACAGTTACATCGAGAAGCCCTTCTCCATGCAGTATCTCGAGGCCTGCATCCGCAACATTCTCCAGATACGCCGTCAGCTGATGGAGAAGTTCTCCACCCAGCCGTTGGAGCCAGTCACGGAGATAGCGCAGAATCCCACAGACAATGACTTCCTCACCCGTATGAACCGCATCATCGAGGACAACTTCTCCAACTCCGGCCTTAATGTCGATTTCCTCGCAGCCCAGCTAAACATCAGCCGCAGCGGACTCTTTGCCAAGATCAAGACCCTGGCCGACGTCACCCCCAACGAGATGATCCAGATAGTCCGTCTCAAGCGTGCGGCCCAGTTGCTCCACGAGGGAGGCCATACTGTCAGCGAAGTGGGCTACATGGTCGGATTCTCCAATCCCTCCTACTTCTCGAAGTGCTTCTTCAAGCAGTTCGGCATCCGCCCGGCAGACTATATGAAATCTCGTGAGTAGATATAAAACGGAATGAGTTTACTTGATTCTGTGGATTAAGGCAGAGGGATTACGCTTAGTGTCCCAGATGTCATCAACATATGCTTTATTTTCTGACTCATCATAATGGTAAATGATCTTAAGGCGTCGATTCATAATGTGGCATCTTCGATGAAGAATGGTACGGCCTTGAAGCAGTTCCTCTGGTGGATATGAGTCTGGGAATGACCTTATTCTATTCTCAAAGTCCGCAACTTCTTCTGCCCATTTCAGGGCAGTAGTCTTCCCATACTCGACGATGGCATTGTCAATGTAGGCATTAAAAAGGCTTTCTGCTTTCTTTTTCCAAATTATCTTAACCATGGATACTTTTTGTATAGGTTTTCCCACATCTGTTCTGATGTGACCCATTTGCTTGGATCCTTTAGGTCTCTCTCAGCCTCTTCTATTCTCGCAATGGCTTCTTCGTCAGAGAAAGGGCCGAAACTGGGAAACTTGTCCCAGTCAAGGTCATCAATCCAGTCGTGAACTTCTGTCGTGCCATCGACAGACATAGTATCAGGAACAGGAGCAACAATAGGCTCGCTGACCTTACCTCCGAAGCTTTCTTCTTCAACTGTAGAATATCTCTTTTCTTCCATGACTTTGTCTTTTATGGGGCAAAGATAGGAATAATAATTGAGACTTGCAAACTTTTTAGCAGAATTCTTACGGAATCCTGCGTTTCTTTCATTGTTGTGTCACTGCTTCTAATACAGACAAGAACATAGTAGGCGGATCAGACCACCCCTTGCCTCTCCCGCTCAGCTATGTCGCCTGCTGACTCGTGGTCGGCACATCGGCTGACATAGAGTCAGCAAGTCTGCTGATATATAGTCGACAGATCTGCTGACACGTGTCGACAAGCGTTTTACACGGCTATAAACATCGGTTTCTTCTGGGAATAGTGTCAGTTTCCAAGAATAGGAGTATCGGGATGCAGGCTGTATTTTATGGGCGCAATGGTCAGTCACCATTGCGCCCTTATGTATCGTTATAAACCCAAGAAAGGTTATTCTGCCTCTAAGAGGAGCACTCGGCTGCTCCAGTCGTTCTTCTTCGACCATTCGGGCTCGTTGCGGTAGGGCATTTCGAGGCCGTGGTTCATGAGGTAGGCACCGCTGAACGTCTTGCCCTCGACGTCGAGGGGTTGGAGGTCGATGCGGTTCAGCTCGTGTACCTTATATTTCTTATTGGCATCGAGGCCGGCCATGTGGACGCGGGGCAGGTGCTCGTTCTGGAACGACTCGGTCTTCCACCAGAAGAAGACGGACTTCGTCTTCTGCTCATTGACGTACATCAGCGAGGCGAGGCCGAGCTTGTCGTAAGGCGAGACAAGGCGGTAGAGATCGCCGAACTGCACGATGGGCCGGATGCCCTTGTACTCGGCGATAGCCTTGCGGCAGAGTGACTTCTCGTCGTCGGTCATGTTCTTGGGCTGGATCTCCATGCCGAGGCGTCCGCTCATGGCCACGTCGATGCGGTACTTCATGGCGGTGGTGCGGAAAACGGTGTGATTAGGCGTGGCGGAGATGTGGGAAGCCATGGCGATGGCGGGGAAGAAGTAGCTGGTGCCCCACTGCATATAGATGCGCTGGAGGGCATCGGTGTTGTCGGAGACCCAGAACTCGTCGAACCAAGGCAGCACGCCCCAGTTGGCACGTCCGCCGCCCGAGGCACAGGCCTGGATGGTGAGGTCGGGGTATTTGGCACGGATGCGCTCACAGGTCTTCTGCAAGCCGCGGTGGTACTCGATGTTGAGGTGACTCTGGTCGTTCATCGTCAGGTATTGCGAACCGTGGTTGAGGATGGGCATGTTGGCGTCCCACTTGATGTAGTCGATCTCAGGATATTTCGTCATGAGATTGTCGACGATGGAGAAGACGAAGTCCTGCACCTTGGGATTCGACATATCGAGCACGAGCTGGGTGCCGCCACGGCCGAGGACGGGGGCGCGCTTCGGGGCCTTGACAATCCAGTCGGGGTGGGCGTCGTAGAGCTCGCTGACGCTGTTGGTCATCTCGGGCTCGATCCAGATGCCGAACTTGATGCCGTGCTTCTTGGCATCGCGCAGCAGGCCCTCGATGCCCTCGGGCAGTTTGTTCTTGTCGACCACCCAGTCGCCCAGGGCGCAGTTGTCGGTCTTTCGGGGATATTTGTCGCCGAACCAGCCGTCATCCATCACGAAGAGCTCACCGCCCATCGAGGCGATGTCACCCATCATCTGGTCCATGCCCTGCTGGTTGATGTCGAAGTAGACGCCCTCCCAGGAGTTGAGCAGGATCTTGCGCTCCTTGTTGCCGTGGGCGAGCATGTATTTGCGGCCCCACTTGTGGAAGTTGCGGGAGACGCCGGAGAGTCCGCACTGCGAGAAGCTGAGGGCGACCTTCGGGGTGGTGAAGGTCTCGCCTTTCTTCAGGTGATACTCGGAGTTGTCGGGGTTGATGCCGGCGAAGAAATAGTGGTACTCCGTATCATCGGTGTCGATCTTCAGCTGGAAGTTGCCGGAATAGCAGAGGGCAGCGCCGATGACGTCACCGGCATTCTCACGGCCTTTACCGTCTAAGGAGAACATCACCTCGGCGTGGTCGGTGTGCGAGTTACGGGTGCCGTCCTTGTTCTTGATGACCTTCTCGCCAGGCAGGATGGGTTCTTCGACCAGACGGGCCTCGTTGGCCCAAGAGCCGTAGAAGTGGGAGAGCCACACGTTGCCGCGACGGATGGGCAGGCAGATGGAGGCGAACTGTGTCAGCGTGACGGGCTTCGCCTCGCCGTTGGTGATCTCCGTCCAGGTCTCGATCATGTCTTCGTCCTCGTAGGCCTTGTAGCAGAGGGCGACGGTGGTGGGATAGACAGGATCTTTCAGGATAATCCGGAGGATGCCGTCCTGCTTCTCCATGCCCGTGACAAAGAGTTCGGTGGACATGTTGCCGTCGGCGTGCGTCACGGCGATGGCGGCCTCAGCGGGGCAGTCCATGCCGTAGGCGGGATAGGCATTCATCCTGCCGTTGCGGGGGGCTTGAAGGTTCTTGAGGTCGAAATCGCTCAGCTTCTGGCCGAAATACACATACTGTGGCTGTTTGCCGTTTTCTACTTCGAGCACCATCGTGGAGTGTTTCGTCCCGATGGTGACCTGTTCTGCCTGAGCAGCCAGGGAAAATGAAAAAATTAAAAGATTTAATAATGAAAACTTCATCTCGTCAGTATTTTTAGAGTTTTGTCGTTGCAAAGGTACGAAAAAAAGGGAAAAGGAAAAAGGGAAAAGCGGAAAATTTGCTGCCGTCAAGAGGCAAAGTGCCAGAAATGGGCAAGTGAGTACTATCGCTTGCGGGCGATGACGTAGATGATGACGGGTGCGCCGATGAGCGGCGTGACGGCGTTGAGGGGGATGACGCCACTCTCGCCGGGGAGGAAACAGATGAGGTTGCAGACGAGGGCCACGACGGCGCCACAGAGGATGGTGGCGGGCAGCAGCACGCGGTGGTTGTCGGTGGTGAGCAACAGCCGGGCGATATGGGGCACGGCGAGGCCGATGAACGCCACGGGACCGCAGAAGGCGGTGGTGACAGCCGTGAGCAGGCCGGTGACGATGAGCAGCCAGTTGCGCACCCTCAGGATGTTGACGCCCAAGTTCTCGGCATAGCGGTCGCCTAAGAGCAGGGCGTTGAGGGGCTTGATGAGCAGCAGGGCTCCGAAGAGTCCGATGAGGGTGACACCGGCGAAGACGGGCATATTCGCCATCGACACGCCGCCGAAGGAGCCCATGCCCCAGACCATATACGACTTCACGCCCTCGTCGGTGGCGAAGAAGTTGAGCAGCGAGATGGCGGAGTTGGAGATGTAGCCGATCATGATGCCGACGATGAGCAGCATGACGTTGTTACGCACCAGCGTGGAGAAAAAGAAGATGAGTGCCATGACGGCCATCGCCCCGATGAAGGCGGCAATCAGGATGGCGGCAAAGCCACCGATCTGGAGGGAGCCTACGGAGAGGCCGCCGCCCAACAGGAGCATCACCAGCGCCACACCTAAGCCGGCACCGCTGTTGATGCCGAAGATGGAAGGGCCGGCGAGGGGATTGCGGAAGGCGGTCTGAAGCATCAGTCCGCTGACGGCGAGGGCTCCGCCGCAGAGCATCGCCGTGATAGCCTGCGGCAGACGGGACTCGAGGACGATGAACTGCCACGAGGGTTTCAGGGTCTTGTCGCCTGCGAGGATGCTGAACACGTCGGCAATGGGGATGCTGACGGATCCCATCACCAGATTCAGGGCGAAGAGCACGATAATGAGCAACCCCAGACAGATACAATAGACAAAACCTTTTTGTTTCATAGCTTCTTGTAGTATCTCAGTGGTGGAAGGTCGGGGATGTCGGGATGGAGGATGTGGATGTAGTCACCCAACAGCCAGTCGGGACGGAAGGGCGACTCCTCGTAGAAGAGGGAACGCTCCACGTCGCAGCCGTAGATCTCACCGGTGCGGAAGGCCTTGAACTGATCGTAGCCGTGATGCTCGCTGAGGAGTTCGGCGGGGGTGATGTCGTGGTCGCTGCTGTAACGGAAGAGCCATACGTCGGCCTCGCCAGCCTTCTCCAACACGGCCTCGAAGGGGAGAGACACACTGCCGCTG
Organism: Prevotella sp.; assembly: GCA_017474845.1. Lineage (GTDB taxonomy): Bacteria > Bacteroidota > Bacteroidia > Bacteroidales > Bacteroidaceae > Prevotella. Next base: position 26,075 of record JAFVGS010000039.1, on the reverse strand, counting down.
TGGTCATCGTCGGCCCAAGGATAGTTGCCACCGGCATCCTGGATCATCTGACCGATGGTGCTGCGGCCGCCAGGGACATACCAGACGCTGCCGGTCACTTTGTCGAGGAGGACGGTTTTGTTGACAGTTGTAAACAAGTCTTTTAGGGCGTTATAGCTGCTGTCGACGACGGCGAAGAGACTGTCGGCACGAGCCTCGCAGCCGAAGAGCATGCCATAGAAGCGCAGCCACTCGGCACGGGCCAAGGGCGAAGGCTCCATATACTCGGCACACTCGATGATGGGGATGCCGATCTCCTCCAAACGGCCATAGCCTCCGCTGTTCTCAAAGGGCGAGAGGAACAGGGCGTCAGGACGCTGGTCGATGATCTTCTCCACCACAGGACTCATTCCCTCACCCACGTCGGTGATGCGGCCTGCCTTCACCTGTTCGTGAATCCAGGGAATCTTGATGTACTTCAGATCGGCCACGCCGGCGATGCTCTGTTCACAACCAAATGACATCAGCATGGCACAGTGGACGGTGGTGAACATGACGGAGCGGCGCAATGGGGTGCGGACGATGGTGGCCCCCTTCGGAAGTGAAGAGTGAAGAGTAAAGAGTGAAGAATTTGCTTCCGCCGCAGTATCAGGCACCAGGATATAGCTGTGGAGGATCTTGCCTTCCTTCCACGGGTTCTTCACCACTACCTCAGTGTAGTCCTTGTGGCGGACGATGCTGAGCTGGGTGGCGTATTTGAAGACGACTGTGTCGCCTGCCTCCTGTGAAGCAGTCGTCTGGCGACCTCCACAGGAGACAAGCAACGCAGTCAGTAATATGAATAAAACGTGTCTCAACGGATATTACTTCTCGTATTCGATATCGATATCATCGATGCAGACATAGGTCGGCGTAGTCAGACCCCAGTCGTTCTTCTTGCTTCCTTCGAAGTTGAAGACGAGACTGGTGATGTTTTGGAACACCTCGATGCCTTCCAGGTCACAATACTGCCACGTCTTCACATAGTCACCGTCCTTGGCGAGGGGAACCTCCATACGGGCACCGCCGATTAAGCTGCCGTTCCTGTGAGGATAGATGATGAGGTTCAGGAAGTCCTCGGCCTCGAACTTACCGGGGCTCATGCCGTCGCCGTTGAGGATGGCATCCACCGTCCAGGCGTCGTTGGTGTACCAGAAGCCCTTCACCGTCACAGGCTTGTCGAAGGTGATCTCCTCGCCGAAGGTGTAAAGCACCATGAAGTTCTTGCCGCTGTGGGCTGTACCCGTGACGTTGTTGAACTGGTCGGTAAACATGGTCTCTGCATTGTAGGTGGTCTCTGTGCGGCTGGAAACACCATAGCCAGTCCAAGTAGACCAGGCGGGAGTCCAACTGACGGGGAAGGTTGCGATGTCCTCTTGGTAAGAGCAGGCATAGGCCGGAGATCCGTAGTTCTCGAACGGCACACCGTTCTCGTCACCGCACCAGATGCCATCGGCATTGAGGGGAGCGTCTTCAAAACCGATGGTGGCATTGACCACTTCAGGCTGAGGCTGTGGTTGGGGATCGGGAACCACCGGGGTGTCTTCAACACCCGTACAAGAACTCATTGCCAGGACTACGCCACATGCGATGGCTGCAAGTCCGAAAAATTTGTTTGTTTTCATAACTGCTTTTGTTTTTAATAAGTTAATAATGTAAATGGTTATTTGGATAAATATTTCTTGCCGTTCTGGATATATAAAGATTTACGATTTACGATTTTATCAGCGGCAATCCTGCGGCCATGAAGGTCATAGGCAGGAGTATTCATCTGTAAACCGTCAACTGTCAACTGTAAACTTTCCATCCCAGCGGCTTCTATCGAAGCCTCGAGATGCAAATCCTCTGCTGCCTGGATCTCCGTGGATGTCTCGCCCCACCAGTCAGGGGCAGGACATTTCTGGTTAAGACCGCTATAGACCCGCACAAAGTCGATATGATCAAGACTGACGGGTTGTCTGTTCTCATCGACAGCCCATCCGATATCGAAGCCACAGCCTTCATAGTTCCACGAATCGGAATCAGCCTTGACCGTGAAGTTGGGGAGGTTGTCGGCATAGCCATAACGGAAACCTATGAGCACAAAATAGTACGGACTCCAGCTCTTATCTACCGTCTCAGAGAGGTTGAACATATTGTCTGGCAGACGGGTTCCCTTGAAAGTCAGTCCGTCGGGGAGCCACAAAGGATAGTATTCCTGCAGATGATTCTCGTAACTGTAGAGGCGGTCTATGGTGCCGAAATTGCCTTGGTTGTCTGTCCAGGGGATATCGCCCATCGGATTCTGACGGTAGGTCACTTCGTAATTGTAGATCACCTTGCCGACGCTGTCCACATCGCAACTGCCGCTGAGTTCATACCAAGGGTCGTCGGGCAGGCCGTTGCCGTTGACATCCTGCGACACCATCACGATGCCTGCCTCGTTCATCCCGCCGAACACCTGGTTCGTCATCTCCTGATAGGCATTGCCCCAGATGGCAAAATCGCGCTGTCCGGGGAGATTGACGACTGGGTGGTCGAAGTGGAAGGTGACATATCCGCCCCATCCGCCAAGTGAAATAAGGTGGGTATTAGAATAGTCACCGGCAATGCTCTCCGTACATTTGCGCACCATATCGGCCTCCGTGTCACCATCCTCGTATTCTGGGATGACGTTCACCCATTGCCCCGGTGCCGGACGGTATTCATCTACCGCCTGGATGTACTTCGAATAGGACTGCGCCTCCGCGGGGCTTCCCCACGACAATAGCAGGGAAATTAACGACAACCATGACCGCTCGGCTTTGCCGCTTCGCTCTGCGAAGAACTTAGATAACATTCTTTTCATTTATTGTTGTTTTTATTAAGAAACGCCGCATGGCCTGGGATGTCACCCGTCTTAACCTTCCAGTCGAAGGTGCCGTCGGCATGGAAGTGCAGCAGGTCACCGCTCGACACGTAGTTCTTGGCATCCATCAGATAGAAGTCACGTTGCAAGGGATTCACGATGATACCGTAAGGCATACGGATCTTCTGGATCTCCGGCGCCGTAGAGAGGGTATTTGTCACCACCTGATGGCTGCGCACGTTGATGATGCCGTAGGTGATGGTGTTCGTCATCGTCACCTCACTCCACTGGCTGCCGTAGAAATAGAGCGAGTCGCCTACGATGCAGAGGTCGCTGACGGACTGGTCCAGATGGCCGCCTACTTTCATGTTGCCGTTGCCATCGGGCTCCAGCCACCAGATGCTGGACGCCTCATTCATGTAGTTGCCACGGGAGGTCACCCAGAGCTGTCCCAGATGGTCGGCTTTCAGGTGGTGCAGGTTCGGAGCCACCTCTATCTTGTCTGTCTCCTGCATCGTCGAGAGGTCAACGACGCTCACCGTACTCTCATAGCCCTGCCCCGCCATACCCTGATAACCACCACTATTGGCCACGTAGAGCCGGTTACCCAGAACGGCCATCTCCTCAGGCTGATAACCCACGCTGACGGAGTCCGTCTTCTGCAGCGTGAGGGTGTCCACCTTGTAGACGCTGCCTAAAGGACTTCTGCTGGCTCCAGACTCCTGACTCCCGACTCCATAGACAGACCCGACATACGACGAAACGTATGCAAAGCCATCCTTGAAGGTGATGTAGCGACAGTTAGGGATGTTAACCTTCCCGATTCTGACGGCATCAGCGGCACGGGCCACCTCCACCTTGTTCGAGCAGTTGATGACCAGCCAGAGCCGTGAACCGTAGATCTGACAGTCGTTGCCTACATCACCTAATGACATCACCGTCGAGGGATTGCGCTCGGAGTAGATATTCCGATAATAATGTACGGTGGAGTCCTTTCCTGATAGGTCGAGGTAGTCGAGGGTCGCCTTGTTGGAACCCATGTTCCCCTCGTTGAGCAGATACATGCCGATGATCTCATTCTTCACTGTCTTGCCGCCCGTATTGATATCCTCCATCGGCACCACCATCACGTCGTTCCTGCATGCAGACAGAAGAACGGATAAAGACATAATAACATACGAGCAGATAGACATACGAACTTTACTTATAGACATAATAACATACGAACATATTGTTATGCTCGGAATTGTTGTTATTATGTTAATCTGTCTTCTCATTTTGTTCGTATGTTAATCTGTCTTTAAATAGTTATTCTGTCTTATCATATTTCTACTGTTAAAGAGAGAGCATAGTTCCTGCCGGGCATGGGGTAATTCACGATGACCTCATAGTCCTGGTCCAGGAGATTGTTCACTTCTGCCTGGGCGATGAACTTTGTGCGTTGTAACATAAACTGATAGCGCAGCGACAGGTCGCTGGTGTACCAGGGCTCCATGTGGTTGTAGATGATGTTCTCCTGTTCGTCGTAGCGCTCGCCGGCATAGATGAACGAGTAGTTCAGGTCCCAGCCCTTGTACTTCAGACCGAGGATGGCGGAGCCCGAGTGCCAGGGGATATAGGGTATCTGGTCGTTGTAATAGCTATCAGAAGGATCCGTCACGTCACGGGCATCCTGATAGGTGTACTGGACACGGGTTGTTGCCACCCAGTCCTTGCCGATCTGGAAGTCTGCCTCTGCCTCCACGTCGATGCCCTTGATATGCACTTTGCCTAAGTTAAGCATCGTCCAACGGAACTGCTGTCCCTTGGGGTAGGCGACTATCTTATCGTGTACCGTATTATAATAGGCGTCGAAGTGCATCTCAGCGTGACGGACGATACCACGAGTGAAGTGTTTGTTCAGCGCGAAGCCCACATCATATTGTGTGGCCCGTTCTGGCACCAAGTTCGCATTGCCCATATCGGTATAATAGAGGTCGTTGAATGTCGGCATACGGAAACTCTGCTTCACATAAGCTCGCAATGAGAAGAACGTGCCTTGGAAAGGATAGACGTTCACAAATAATGCAGGAGTCAGCTTGGATAGGGAAGAGTGGGAGTCCTGTCCGGCAAATTCTCCCCTTCTATTCGTCCAGTCATTAATAAACGTCGCAAGCACCGACCCCTGTGCCTTCAGGTGCTTGTAGTCGATGGCCGTGGCGAGGCTCACGAGGTTTGAGATACGCGTCGGATAAGCGAAGTTCCAGATGTCGGCATCGAGCTTGTTCCATTTGAAGTCGTAACTCAGCGAGGCACTCCAGTTGGGCAGCAGCTCCAGCACGTTGGCTGTGGAAAAATAAACCTCCTGCTGCTTATAGCGGTTGTCAACGGGCAACTGTGTCGAGTCACGATTCACGTAGTGGGTGTTGTAATAGGCATACTTTGCTAACCAGCGGGTGGCAAACTTATTACCGATACTCTTGTCGTAGGCCGCCTGGAAGAACGTGTTCAGATCCTGTTGTCGTTCCCCTCGTTTCCACACATTATTCACAATGGCCCCAGGGATGCCACGGGCAGAGTTATAGAGATAACCCTTCACCTGCCAGCTGCCCTGCCACAGACGGCCATAGAGGTTCGCCTCGATACGCTCAGCGTGGATATCGCCGTTCTGACGGACGGCCGTCGTGTCCCAGGCCGTCGTGCCGTCAGGATAGCGACGCTCATAGTGGAACTTATACTTTCCGCTGGCCGTCAGGAATCCGGCACTCACGCTACTGCTCACCGTCTCAGAGATCTTCTGTTCCCACAGCCCCGACAGCCTTAACATATCACTGCTTCCATACTGCACCCTGAACCGCAAATGACAATTATCCATTGTCCATTCTTGCGTCCCTTTCGGTAGCAAGCGCCCCTTCGGGTCGAGCGGTCCATTGTCCCTTGAAAACACCGGTTCCTTTGTCCTGATATACACCGACCCCGCATTGCCGAAGTCTGAGGCAGGCTGGAAGATAGCACTCTTCTGACCATTATAGAGCGTAATCTCCTCCACGTTGTCGAGCGAGAACTGTCCGAGGTCTATCTGTCCGTTCTGGGCGTTGCCCAATGCCACACCATCGTAACTGATGCCAAGGTGATGGGTTCCCATAGACCGGATGTTCACCGTCTTGATGCCTCCCACGCCACCATAGTCCTTCAGCTGGATGCCGGAGAAGTAGCGCAGGGCATCGGCCACGGTATGGGTGTTGAGGCGTTCCAACAGTTCTCCGTTTAGCTTCTGGCTGGGTACCACCTCCCGCATGGCAGGCTTCGACACCACCACAATCTCTCGCACATGCTGTACGGAGTCCAACTTGTTTTGTGCTGTGCCTGTCAGAGCCAGCCAACAAGTCATTGCCAATGTGCCTATACGGTTCATAGCTGTTAAGAATGGCCGTCAATGTCTAACCCCAGAGATCGATAGGCGGCATCAAAAATATCGGCAGGTCTTCTGACTTACCGTCCGGTAGCAGACGTCTTCCCGATAATCTCAGTGACTCTGTGTCTGCTCCGATAAGGACGGCTTACAGCAGCGGGACTGTCCGGGATTCTCACCCGATTCCCTTTTCATCACCCAAGGGTGAACCGATTCCGCTGCAAAGGTACGAATAAGTGAGAAGAAAACCAAAACTTTTTTGAGTTTTCTCGAACGTGAATATCTTCGACGAAGTCAAAGGTAGTCCAAACCGAACGAAATAGCAATTTTTTTGAATATTTCTGCTTAGATTCTTTTCACGCATCCGGCTATAACCCAATGCCTAAGCAATTCCCAGAAGGAGGGAATGCGGATGCAGAAGGGAGAGTTTGAATCGGGCCTCAGCACGATTGCTTATTCGGAGACTACGGGCTCATCCAGTACTGTCGCTCCTGTTCTGACATCTGCTCGATGGCATAACGGAGGGCGGTGCGAGGCATCTCGTGGGCATGCTGGCGGAGGAAGTCACGGAGGAGATCCATCGAGATGCGCTTGCCCATCTCGCGAAGCATCCAGCCGACGGCCTTGTGCATGAGGTCGTGGGGATGGTGAAGATGAATCTCGGCATAGCGCAGGCACCAGGAAGGGTCGCCCATCTGCGAGGTCTTCCACGAGCAGACCATACTCATGCGCTGCTTCCAGAGGTTGTCGCTCTGGGCGAGGGAGTCGAGAAGGCTCAGCTTATAGTCCTTTGAGCCATTCCCAAAACGGGTGGGCAGGAGAAGCCAATGTCCGAGGATCTTGTGGACGGAGAGGTCGACGAGATCCCAGTTGTTTACCTGTTCGGCGTATTGGAGATACATGGTCAGGATTTCGTCGCGACTGCGGATGGCGGCCTCATCGCTTTCGAGGCGTTTGGTGGCCAGTTTCTCAAACTTCGCCACGAGGATGAGCAGCCCGCAGAGACGGACTTCGTGCCAGCGGCTCATGAGCAGTTCGGGAACTTCGCTCAATGAAAAGTCCTTCGCCACACTCTTGACGACCTCTCGCGTCTGGGGCACTTTCAGTCCGAGGAACTCATCGCCCTCGCCATACTCTCCTGGCCCCGTTTTAAAGAAACGCATGAGCACTTGCCGCTGCTCCTCATTCTGCAGCGACTCCATATAGACTATCACTTCCTGGGCTGTCGGATTCTTTCCCATACCTTGATATATTATAAATTACGAACCATGTGTGCTTCGTCGGCGAAGGCCAGGAGCTCACGGTCACCACGACTGTCACCATAGGCGGTAAGATGATAGGAGTAACGGTCGGGATGGAGGGCGAGGATGCGACGGACCTTCGCCTGACCATAGCAGTTGGGGGTGAGGAAGCGGCCCGTGAGGCGACCACCGATGACCTCTATCTGAGTGCCTAAGACGGTGACGGAGGGAAAAAACGGCTGCACCCAGTTGTCAATGCTGGCGCTGACGATGAGCACTTCAGAGCCTTCGGCCAATGCCTGTTCCAACAAGCGGACGGTGTCTGATCTCAGCAGATGACGATGAGCATGGGCAAAGTCCTGACAAAGGGCATCAAAGGTCTCAAGAGGCATCCCCTTGAAGAACCAGGAGAAGATGCGCTGCTTCGTTTTCCCATTCGAGTAGAGCTTCAGCTTCATCAACACCAACAGAGGGGCATGAAGCAGAAATCCAAAGAGGAAACGAGGCGTACCACAGGCATCGCGGATGAAAGCTATCAGGGTGTCTCGCGTGGTCAGCGTCCCGTCGAAGTCGAAAGCGAAGACTTGTTTCATTGATGATTGAACATTATTCTGGGCGGCAACAAATTTTTCACTTTTCACTCTTCACTTTTCACTTCCTTGGGGGATGGGAGACGATCGATGAGCTGCTTGACAGCCCACGCGAGGCCAATGGCTGCGACGAAATAGAGCATCAGGCCGTCGTGGGCATCACGTTGCCAGGCGACGGTGATGAAGAGTTTGCGGGCAATGGGATGAGCCACGAACATCGCGGCAGAATAGGTACCGAAGAAGACGAAGATCTTCAGGATGAATTCTGGCATCGCCCTCACCATTGCTAACGTTCCGATGATGATCACAACGGGTATCCACAGCCAGGAATGGAAATTGAAGGACATCGCTAAGACGAGTGCGACGGAGACAAGAGTTAGGAGACAATAAAATACCTTTGACGGGAGCTCCTGCCCCAACAGTATTCTACTGACTACTGATTCCTGGCTCCAGACTCCTGACTCCTGACTCCTTCCCAAAAAGATTCCCAAGCCAAATGGCAGCATGCCACCGACGAAATTGTAGCGCAGGCGAGTCAGTGCCCCACCCTCTGGAACGCAGTACACCTGCAACAGCCAACAGACGGCAATCAGTGCCACCACATACCACGAACTGCGGCGATAGAGTATCAGACGATAGACAATGTAGAATTCCATCATCAGTCCGAAGAACCAATAGATACCTGGCCAAATGACCTTATCCGGACTTGCCAGGAGGTTGATGTACATGAGCAGCTGGGCAATGACATTGTCCCAATGGAAAGGGTAGCGGCCTGGTGTGACAGCATCAACCATAATGAAGAGGACGAAGCCGACGATGAGCATGCGGAGAAGCTTCAGATAGTGGTAGCGGAGAAATCCAATGCTTCCCACCGACAGGGAGCCACGCTCATACTTCTTCACCAGTCCGTAGCCACTCAGGAAAAGGAACACGGGCACGCCATAGTGGCCGAAGTATGAAAGCAAATATATGGGCAGAAACCCATCGATGTTAGTGAGGGCCTCCCACAGATGGTCACAACGAGAGGAGAGAAACTGGAATTCATTCCCTTCTGAATCGTTTTCAATCAGCCAGTGGCAATAGTTGTGCAGCATAATACCAAGAATAGCGATGCCGCGCATCGCCGTACATTCCTTTCGTGTCATTAGTTCTTTGATTTCCATTTTTAAAGTCTATTCTTTATGATTACTGTTCAACCTATTATAGTCGGTTGTGCCTTTGAGGATACGGGGGCGATTCGTGTCATAGTCGGGACTGATGACGTTCAGCTCCGGGCGATAGAGGGGTGTCGAGATGCCACCAAGATAAAGCAGCAGATGGGGCAGCGCGTCAATCATCAGCGGACGGTCCTTCGCAGCCTGTATCTCCAGCCAGTCGTAGGGATGATTCTCCCGATATAGCGGCGAACCCCAGATCCAAAACGGTATCTCCATCTCGTTGCGCGCCAGGCGATAGTCGATGTCTTCATTGTGCAGACGGCCGGATGTATAGGGTTGGTCGTCGAATATTTCCTCACCGTGGTCTGGCATATAGATGACAACGGCATCGCGATCGGCAAAATGTCTGGTAATAGCCTTCAGGATGGAGTCGTTATAGAGCAGCGAATTGTCGTAGTGGGCCAGCGTCTGGAGCTGCTTGGGGGTCAGCTCTGGACGATCGTATTGCTGGACAGTAAACTTCCTGAAGGTCTGCGGATAACGGGCAGAGTAGTCGACATGCGATCCCATTAGATGGAGGATCGTCAAACGGCCCTTATAATAGAGGGACGGTTCTTTTGTTACGTCGGCCGACGTAACAAAAGAACCGTCCCTTCTATGTTGCAATTCCTTCAAAAGCCCGTCGTCGTAACGGTACAGCATCGTGTTGCGCTCATCGAAGAGACGGCGGCTGAGGGCTGAGTCGCTGAGGAAGAAACCTCCGCTGAAATCATAGACGGCCTCTTTCGCATTAGGCAGGAACTGGTTGGTGATAAACGTCACGTGATAGCCTGCCCGACGGAACACCTCGGGGAAGAGCGGCTTGTCGCACCACGCCCCACTGTCACCAACAGCCCAGAGCGAGAGCATGTGCTTAAAGACAAAACTCGTGAGATTCCACGACGAGACGACATCTGAGAACGGAACGAGTGAACCCTCCTCAGCCATTGCCACTTGACGGGGTGCCGTAGGCTTGTCGTAGCCATAGAGCTGGGAGTGATGCTTGTTGTAACTCTCGCCGATGACGAGCACAATATCCGGCACACAAAAGCTGCAACTGTCCACCTGTATCTTTTCCCCGCCGGCAATCTTCAACTGTTCTAACTGCTGGTCAGCCAGGCTGTTGGCATAGATTCCGAAAGCCAGACGATAGACGGGCAGATATAGTTTTGCATGATCCTTGCGGTTCTGTTCACGTTCCACGTCACCGAGGACCTCGCAGGAGAAGAGCCGTCGCATGGCCACCTTATTATCCCACGTCTGGCTGATACTGCTATACAGGCACCAGGCAACCACGCAACCTAATACCGCCTGTAAACCCATCACAAAGCTCTCATTCTTCTTCGGCAGAATCATCTGCAAGCAGATCTCGTTCAGCCAGCGGCGCATAAAGGTCCAGAAGATATGAATGAGCATCAGCAGCAGGATCCAGCCCACGTTAGTCGTAAGGACGGCCCAATTCAGATAGCCGGAGAAAAACTCAAGGGCCTCCTGGCTGCTGGTCTCTGAAACGAGCATCAGCATCGTTGGCGTCAGGGTGGACTCAAAGCGGACATAGCAGAACACGTCGACGATGGCCACACCATATAAAATGACATATAGTAACGCTTTCAGCCATAGGCGAATCTTGCGGGGGATAAGCGTGAGGATGACACTGAGGATATAGATATCGAGGAACAGCTCTGGCAGCGTCAGTTCGTAAGGCTTGGCGCCGCGTTCCCGCAAATAATAGGGCATCAGCTCCAGCCACGTACACAGCCAGCCCAGGGCGAACATAAACACAAAGAAGGCACCATTCTTCTCAATGGGAGTCCATAGCCATCCAAGCCATTTCAAAGGATTAATAGTTCCGTGCCTCTTCATTTTTCACTCATCACTTCAGAGTAGAGATTGTTTGCCTTAATATAGTCGGCCACGGCTTTGGGCACCAATCTGCGGATGCCCCTACCCTCACGGATCCTGCGGCGGATTTCGGTACTCGATATATCGATGAATCCTGGATCGTCAGGCGTCCGAGTATAGACCACAATCTCGTAGTTGGCCTTGATATCCTCAGCCCGATACCAGCGGTCGAAGTGCTCCCAGTTATCACCGCCGATCATCAATACGAACTGACGATCAGAATAGTCTTTCGAGAGTGCTTGTAACGTATTCCAAGTGTATGACGGTTTCGGCAGGTGCATCTCGTAGTCGCTGACCACGATGCCCGCCACATGCTCCACCGCCAGACGAGCCATCTGCAAACGTTGTTCATCGTCGAGCAGGTCGCCAGCCTGTTTCAGGGGGTTCTGCGGCGATACCATTAGCCACACTTCTTCAAGTCCCGCCTGTTCCTTCAGTTGCAGAGCCAGCGAGATATGTCCGTTGTGGATGGGATTGAAAGATCCGCCGAAGAGCCCCGTCCTAATCATCTATAAATTATAAACCATCAACTATAAACATCTCAACGTTCAATGTTCAAAAACTCCTGAATGACGGCCAAGGCATCGGCCTCGGCATAATCCAAGATGTCGTTGACGACCACCTTGTCGAATTTCTCCGCAAAGGTCAGCTCAAATTCTGCACGGGCGATACGCTGGTCGATGACCTCTGGGGCATCAGTACCACGGCCCTCCAACCTGCGACGGAGTTCTCTTATCGACGGCGGCTGGATGAAGAGGCTCAGCGCCTCGTCGCCATAGAACTGCTTGATGTTCACGCCACCCTTCACATCGACGTCGAACACCACATTCTGTCCTGCCTCCAACTGTCGCTCCACCTGAGCCTTCAAGGTGCCATAGAAACGGCCTTCGTAGACCTCCTCATACTCCAAGAACTCGCCATTGTCAATCTTTTGGCGGAACTCCTCTGGGGTCAGGAAGAAATACTCCACGCCGTTCTGCTCTGTACCTCTCGGTGCTCTCGACGTACAAGAGATCGAGAACGCCAGATTCAACTCCGGATGCTCCTTCATCAACCACGAGATGATTGTGCTTTTACCTGTCCCGCTTGGAGCACTTACAATAATTAATTTACCTCTCATATCAAAGTGCGTTCAGAACTTGTTCCTTGATTTGTTCCAACTCGTCTTTCATCTTGACGACGATGTTCTGCATCTCTGCCTGGTTCGACTTCGAGCCCGTGGTGTTGATCTCACGGCCCATCTCCTGTGCGATGAAGCCCAACTTCTTACCCTGTCCAGCAGGCTCAGCCATCGTGTCGCGGAAATACTTCAGATGGTTCGTCAGGCGCTGCTTCTCCTCACTGATGTCGAGCTTCTCAATGTAATAGATCAGCTCCTGCTCCAGACGGTTACGGTCATACTCCACACCAGGAATCTGTTGCAGACCGTCCACGATGCGGGCCTTGATCTTCTCAACACGGCTCTGCTCATAGGGTTCAATGGATGCCAGCAGACTGGCGATGTTGTCGATCTTCTCCGTAAACTTCTTTTGTAGTGCGGCACCCTCCTGCTTACGGAATTCCACCAGATTCTTCAGCGCCTCGGCCACAGCGCCGCGCACCACCATCCACTCTGCCTCGTCGAGCACATCCGTCTCTGTCTTCGTCAGCACGTCAGGCATCCGCAACAGCGTGTAGAAGCAGTCCCCAGGCATAGCGATTCCCGTCTTCTCCGAGATGGTCTTTATCTGCTGGTAATAGTTCTCCACAAGAGCCGCGTTGATGGGCGTCGGATCCACGACCATATCCTTTTCTATCCACACACTCATGTCCACCTTACCCCTGATGAGGGCCTCGGCTACCATCTGGCGCATCTCCATCTCCTTCTCGCGGTAGAGCGGTGCGATACGGGTGTTCAGGTCAAGCTGCTTCGAGTTGAGTGACTTCACCTCCACATGGATTTTTTTCTCCTCATAGGCCACGACAGCCTTGCCGTAGCCCGTCATTGATTGTATCATATATACCTATTTTATAATAATCAGCCGCAAAGGTAGTAAAAAAAGTGTAAAGTGAAAAGTGAAAAGTGAAAAAAATGCTCCCGCCGTGATATTATTAAGGTTTTATTTGTATCTTTGCAAACAAAAAGCATATGAACTTCGCCATTAGCTTAGACAACAACTATGTGATGCCGTGCCTGGCATTAATCACTTCCATCTTCGAAAACAACCGTCAGAACGACTGTCGCATATACCTGCTTACTGATGGGCTGACAGATGAAAACGTCAGCAAGTTTGACCGTCTGGCCGATATTTACAAACAGCAGATAGTCGTCAAACAGATTCCCAAAGAACTCTACGACAACCTGCCCTTCTACAAGCGCTATACCTTCGCCACCTATAACCGCTTTATGATTGCCGACCTGATAGAAGACTCTAAGGTGATCTATCTCGACGGCGACATCATCGTTCGCCATGATCTATCCGACTTGTGGAACACACCACTTGACGGCTATGCCTGCGGCGTGGTGGAAGACCAGCGGGGCGATGACATCTTTGTACACAACCGCAATAAGATCGCCACACCATATTTCAACGCCGGCGTGCTGTTCATCAACCTCGACTACTGGCGGCAAAACGATATAGGCCAGAAGATGGTGACCTATCTGAAAGAGCATACGGACACCTGTCTCTTTCCTGATCAGGACGCTGCCAACAAGACTCTGAGCGGCAAGGTGCTGTACCTCGATTTCAAATACAACTTCATGGAGGATTGGTTCTATCCCACTAGTGAATGGCAGATACATTTCAGCAAGTGGGACCGTATCCTTGAAGATCGTAAAGATCCTTACATCGTACACTACTGCCGCGGGCTGAAACCCTGGTTCAAGGAATGTGTCCATCCCTTGAAACCCGACTTCATACGTTATGCGACCATGTATGATTTCATCGGCTACAAGGAACGGAAATATTTCCCCCTGTCGTATAAAATCGTGACTTATCTGCAATATCGGCTCCGCCAGATTGAAGCCAGCTTTGGCAAGTAATATTCTTTCTCCTGATAATAACCAAACAAACAAGAATAATGAAAAGACAACTGTTGATGATGGCCATCGGCTTTGTGATGGCTGCACAGGCACAGAAGGCGCCTGTATTTGAGACTTCTGCCAAAGACGAGATTGCCGCCAACCGTTATCTGGCGGGGAGTAACTATCTGGACTACGACCGTCAGCTGACGGACAAGGCGCTGACACCTGCTCCCAAAGGCTATGAGCCTTTCTACATGACCCACTACGGCCGTCATGGCTCGCGCTGGCTGATCTGGGAGGGCGACTACCGGCTGCCCATGACCACGCTGAGGAGTGCCCACGAGGCTGGGAAACTGACCCCATTAGGCGAAGAAACGCTCCAGAAGTTAGAGGCCTTCCACCCCACAACGGAAAAGCGCTTAGGCGATCTGACAACCGTCGGCGAGCGCCAGCATCACGGCATCGGTAAGCGTATGGTCCAGCACTTCCCGGAGATCTTCAAGACTCCTGGCGTGAAGATTGATGCCCGCAGCACCGTCGTCATCCGCTGTATCCTCTCGATGGTGGCCGAGTGTGAGGAACTGGCTGCTGCCAACCCCACGGCACAGATCCACAACGACGTGAGCGAGTCGCTGCAATATTATCTGAACCAGCCCTGGGAGGGCATCGTCAAGAAACAGGGAAATACAACCGGCGACAAAGAGACGGAAGAGGCCAGGCAGAAGTACACCCACCCAGAGCGCCTGATGAAAGCCCTCTTCAACGATCAGCAATGGGTCTATAACAATGTAGCTTCTGGTGACTTCATGCGTCGTCTCTTTGAAGTGGCTGCCAATATGCAGAGCCACGATACGGACATCGAACTGCTGTCGCTCTTCACCGACGATGAGGTGTACGACCAGTGGCGCATCCGCAACATCGGCTGGTATCTCGACTACGCAGCCTCACCCGTCTCTGGCACAAAGATGCCTTTTAGCCAGCTGAACCTGCTGAAGAACATCATCCAGACGGCAGATACCGTTACCCAGACACAGGCCACCCTGCGCTTCGGACACGAGGTATGCGTCATGCCCTTGGCCTGTCTGTTAGAGCTCGACAACTGCGGTATGGCTGTGGAGAACCTCAACGAGCTGGATACTTATTGGCGCAACTACCGCATCTTCCCCATGGCCTGCAACATCCAGCTGGTGTTCTACCGTCCGAAAGTGAAGAAAGTGAAAGGCGTGGAATACCAATCCCCCACAACGGGTGACGACATCCTCGTGAAAGCCCTGCTGAACGAGCGCGAGGCTTATCTGCCTGCACAGACTGACAACTGGCCCTACTACAAGTGGCAGGACCTGCGCCAGTATTATCTGAATAAAATCAAGGAGTTCGAGAAATAATCACTTGACCTTCGCGGCCATCGGACTACGGACACCCTTATACGACCTCAGATACGCCTTGGCACTTCCGAATGAAAGGAACATGTCGAGGCGTACTGGTATATGGTTATCGTCGTCGGTCACCCAGAAGCGCAGCAGTTCCTTGCTCTTGCCATTATCCCGCTCATAGAACGAGAATACCACACAACGGTACTTCTCCTTCGTGTCGCTCATCTTATAGTTCTCCCTGCCACGGAACTCCAGCCACGAGTTGTTCAGACGACTGGCATCGCTGACGGGCATGGGTATCGTCTGGTTCTTTTTCATCTTCGAGGGATCGAAGTTACGGGCACGGAGGAAAATCGACATCATATCGTAGATGCAAGACCTGTAGGTGGTTGTCTGCCAACGCTCCTCACCGTCAGCATCGATGCGGTGCTTCTTCAGCTGGCAGTTGCCGTGGGGATAGCTGTACCATATCTCATCGACGTAATAACGGTCACCCTCATGTGCTCCCTTGCGGAAATAGAGCGGCGAGAGATCTGGATTACAATAGGAGAGCAATGTATCCCGCATGACAAAGAACTTGTCGAGTTTCTCATTGCCACGAGTGATCAGGTACGACTTCCAGGCGTCCTTACCCTCAAACTTCTCCATCTTCGTATCCATCTCGGCAGTACCCACTTTCATCCAGATAAACTTCCAGTTGAAATAAAGGTCATAATTGAGTTCCTCACCCGACTTGAAAGCAATATTCTCTATACCGCACTGAGCCGAAGCGGTTAAAGGTAAAAAGGTAAAAAGGTAAAAAAGCAAAATACTCTTTACCCACCCACTTAACCTTGTCACTATACTATTCGTCTTTCTCATTGTCTTTCCTTTTTACTTTTACAATCTTATCCTTATTATATGGTATGCCGAGCTTTTTGGCGCGGTCTGCATTACGGTTCTTCTGCTTCTTGTCTGCGTCAGGTTTTTGCTTTGTGATGGCACCTGGTTTCTGCCGGAAGCGCGGTGTGCCAGTGAGATTCCACGACTGGGTGATGTCCCACTTCTCCTTGCACTCTATCTCGCGGTTGTAGTAGAACACATCCTCCGGCTGCAGGTCCAAGTCATAGTCGCCGGTATCCCATTTGCCGTTGCCGTTGGCATCAAGGAAGGCGCTGACATAGTATTTGTTTGGCATAATATAGTCGAAGTGGGCAACATTGTTTTTAGCCACAATCTCCTTGACGACATTACCGGAACTGTTCAACAGCTGTACCCTTAACGGCACGGAATCTGTCACCCCGCTGAGGTTGAGCGTCAGCGTACCCAGCTCGTCGAGGTTCTTCACTTTGATGCCCTGCTTGAATTTGTTCGACACCAGACCGTAGATATTCTCAAAGGCAGCAGAGTCTATCTCCAGGCTGTATTCCGTATTGGGTCGCCAGTCTGCCGTAATCTCAAACTGCCGGATGGTGCCTGACACAGGCTTAAACTCAAACGCTGCCTCATACCACAGACTGTCAATCTGCGAATAGAGATGGATGGCGGAGGTATCACAGCGCACCAACGGGTTCGGCACCTCTATGCGCACCTTCTCGTCGGGCACCATCGCAGAAGGAATCTTGATGTCGAGCTTCAGCGGCTGCACAGGATAGATGGAGTCGTAGGGCTGGTCGCGCTTCTTTTTCTTCTCCTGCTCCTTCTGCCATTTCTCAATCTCCTTGGCCTTGTCCTTCACCCGCTTCTCGTATGGTGTCTTCGCCAGCACATCGAGGGTATCGGTCTGGCTGACGAGATTCCCAAGTGTGTCCGTCATCATGTAGGAGATTTCCAAACGGAGGGTATCCTGATTCACGAGAGCTGTGTCGCGCAGCCAGTAGTGGATGGTGTCCTGCTTCTCGTTGGTCTCAATGACAAAGGCGCTGTCGGCCTCGAAGTTCATGCCTTTGATGACGGGCAGTTCCGGATGACCGTAGGTGAAAAACAAAGAGATCTTCTCCGCATCCTTACGTTCCGTCTTGAGCAGATAGCGGTCCGTCTGTATATGGGAAAAAGCCATCAAGGTGATATCGTCAGGCAGGAAGTGGGTGTAGGGCACAGGTATCAGGGCATCGATATGCAGCGAGTCACGCCAGATGGTATCGACACGAGTATCGGGCTTAGAACTGGGCGAGAATGTCTCATGGTTGAAAGCCAGCATCTCACCGCGCTGGGTGAAATGGAAGTCGTTGTCCATATCCTGCAGGGCATAGGCCCGATAGGTGCCTGGGGCGATGCCCTTCACCACAAAGTGGCCCCGACTGTCGGTACGCGAGACGCGCTGTAGCGGCTTGGTCTTGAAGGCAGAGTCGGCGAGGTCGTCGTAAAGCCCCACCATGATACCTTTGATGGGTTCAAGGTTGCTGGCGTCGAGCACATAGCCAGACACCTCAAAGGTGTCAACGTGCTCGCCGGTAGAGAAAGTGAAGGCATACGATCCCAGCGGATTACCCTCGTTATTGTCGACGATGGCGTCGCTGAAGTCAATGGTATAGGTAGTGTTCTCCTTCAAGGTGTCCTGCAACTCCACGACCACCTTTTTGCCAGAGCCTTTGATCTCTGGTGCCTCCAACTGTGGGGGCGAGATGATGACCTTGTTCGTGGCATCCTCCAGTTTGATGTATTCGTCGAAGTAGATGGTCACCTTCTTGCTCTTCACGTTCACAGACTGGTCGTCTGGGACGCACCTGACCACCTTTGGCGGATCGTCGTCATACCATCCACCGTCAGGACTGCCCATCTTGGCACAGGAGGAAAAGAGATAAGAGGTAAGAGGCAAGAGGTAAGAGATTACTCCTACCGCCACCAGCATCCGCATACGTCTTCCTATATCTTTTCCTTTCTTCATACCTCTTGGCATTTACCTCTCTCCACTCACCTCATTCATCTTGAGCAGTTGCTCGATGGTATCACGTGAATTACTGAGACGGGGCACCTTGTGCTGGCCGCCTAACTTGCCATGCAACTTCAGCCAGTCGTTGAAAAGGCTCTGTCGCGCTACGATGATCTCCAGCGGCTGGAGCGTAATGTCCTTATAGCGCTTCGCCTCGTAGTCGCTGTTGATCTCCTGAAGATGTTTGTCGAGGAGCCCAGCAAACTGCTTCAGGTCCTGCGGAGGCTTAGAGAACTCGATGAGCCACTGGTGGCGGCACTTCGCATTGGCATCCATAAATACCGGGGCTGCCGTATATTCTAACACCTCAGCTCCCGTCTGCTCACAGGCGTATGCCAGACCTTTCTCCGCATTATCCACAATCAGTTCCTCGCCGAAGGCATTGATAAAGTGCTTGGTGCGGCCTGAGATAATAAACTTATAGGGATTTGTCGAGGTAAACTGTATCGTATCGCCTATCTCATAGCGCCAGAGGCCGCACGAGGTCGAGATGACCATCGCGTAGTTCTTGCCCGTCTCCACGGCCCAAAGGGGCACAGGGTCGCCTCCATCCATCGGGATGAACTCATAGAACACCCCATAGTCGAGCATCAGCAGCATGGATTTGTCCGACGGATCGTCCTGAATGCCGAAAAATCCTTCGCTGGCGTTATAGGTCTCCATATAGTGCATCCGCGGCGAGGTGATGAGCTGCTCATACTGCTTGCGGTAGGGCGTGAAGGCCACACCGCCGTGGAAGAACACCTCGATATTCGGCCACACCTCCTCCAAGTGCTTCTTGCCCGTCATCTCCATCATACAGGTCAGCACGGAGAGCATCCACGAAGGCACGCCTGAGAGGTTCGTCACATTCTTGTTCATCGCCTCACGGGCTATCCGCTCCCGCTTCACTTCAAAGTCGGAGAGCAGCGCCGTCTGCTTCTTCGGCACACGGACGAGGTTCACCAACGGGCTGATGTTCTCAATGAGGATGGCACTCAGGTCGCCCACCAACGAGTCTTTCAGATTATAGTTAGGTGCGTGGCTGCCGCCGAGGATCAGGCCCTTGCCGTCGAACATCCTCGACTGCGGATTGTTCCTCAGGTAGATGGCCACCGAGTCGCGGCCGCCGGCATAGTGGATCTTCTTCAGGCCCTCCTGACTGACGGGGATGAACTTCGACTTATCATTGGTGGTACCTGAGGATTTCGCATACCACTTCACACGACCAGGCCACAGCACGTCGGCCTCGCCTTGTCGCATACGGTCGATATCGCCCTTCAGTTCCTCATAAGTGTTCACAGGCACATGACTGACAAAGTCGTCATATCCCTTGATGGCGCTGAAGGCGTGCTTACGCCCATATTCCGTATCCTTGGCTGTCTGCAACAGGTGTGTGAGTACATCGCGCTGCAGTGTTTCGCCACCGTTCTGGTGCTTCTCCAGCTCCCGCTGGCGGGATACAAATACCTTTCTTACTATTTGAGTCAGACTCATCTTACTTGCGCAATAATTACATTATTGGCTGCAAAGGTAATGTAAATCGGGCGAAACGCAAAATAAATTACGATTTATTATCATTTAACCTTCGGCAAAGGCGGCGGCTTCTGCCTCGGCGATGATGTCCTCGCGGGTCTTCTCCTTAGGCTTGACGGAGAGGTCGGAAAGGTCGAAGTCATCTTCACGAGACTCCTTTGATTCTGAGGCAGGAGTATCCTCCTTCCTCGATTCCTCTTGCTCAATGATAAAGTTTTCCTCCTGCTCCGTATCGGGGACGGCCATAGCAGGCACTTCCTCCATCTTTGTGCGCTCGGTCTTGGCGGCGAAAATAGAATCGATGAACTGCGGTTCACGCTTCAGGCGCTGCAGCGTATCCTTCGACGCCCGCTGCTGGGCTTCCTTCTTTGAGTAGCCGGAGCCTTTCTCGCCCTCCATGCCTTCAAGCATCACCTGGAAGCTGAAGATAGGACTGCCGTTCTCATCGGTCTTCTGCTTGAGCATCTTGAACTCCAGCCGCACACGGTTCTTCTGCGACCACTCCAGGAGCTTCGACTTGAAGTTCACCTCCTTGAAGGCCACCTTGTCGATGTCGATGTACTTGCCGAGAATCTGCTTCTCAAAGAACGCCAGACAGGCCTCATAACCACGGTCGAGATAGATGGCGCCAACGAGGGCCTCAAAGGCGTTACCCTCGACATAGCTGTTGTGCGAGTTACTATGAGTGGCCGACACCAACAGGCTGCCCAGTCCCATCTCACTCGCCAGCTTGCCCAGTGTCTCGCGGCTCACCAGCTTTGAGCGGGTATTGGTCAGGAATCCCTCGCGCTTACCCTCATAGTGACGGTAGACGATGTATCCCACCGCAGCATCGAGTATGGCATCACCAAGGAACTCCAGCCGCTCGTTGTTCAGCGGCTTACCCTTGTCGTTGCGCTTCTTGATGCTCTTGTGCATCAACGCCTGCTTGTAATACTCGATGTTGCGGGGATAGAATCCCAATATGCCGTAAAGAGAAGAAAAAAGCTCCTTCTCCTTGCGGAAAGGGAGCTTGATTCTATCAATAATGTCGTTAAGCTTCATATTTCTTGAATACGACACAGGCGTTATGACCACCGAAACCGAACGTGTTGCTCAGTCCGGCACGCACCACGCGCTTCTGTGCCTTGTTGAAGGTGAAGTTCAGATCGTAGTCAATCTCAGGATCCTTGTCCTCCTCGTCGTGGTTGATGGTCGGAGGAACGATGTCGTTCTTCACGGCGAGCACGGTGGCCATAGCCTCCACGGCACCGGCAGCTCCCAGCATATGACCAGTCATCGACTTTGTCGACGAGATGTTCAGCTTATAGGCTGCGTCGCCAAAGACTTCCTTAATAGCCTTGGCCTCTGAGATGTCACCAACGTGCGTTGAAGTGCCATGCACATTGATATAGTCAATGTCCTCAGGCTTCATGCCAGCATCCTCAAGGGCGTTCTGCATCACAAGCTTCGCACCCAGTCCCTCAGGATGGGAGGCGGTGATGTGATGGGCATCGGCACTCATGCCGGCACCGACCATCTCGGCATAAATCTTCGCACCACGGGCCTTGGCGTGCTCCAGCTCCTCCAGGATGAGACAGCCGGCACCCTCTGCCATGATGAATCCGTCGCGGCTGGCGCTGAACGGACGGCTGGCCTTCTCCGGCTCATCGTTACGGGTGGAGAGGGCGTGCATGGCATTGAAGCCACCTACACCTGTGGCACAGATGGCAGCCTCGGCACCGCCTGCGACGATGGCGTTGGCCTTGCCCAGACGAATCAGGTTGAAGGCGTCTGCCAGGGCGTTGCTTGAAGAAGCACAGGCGGAAGCGGTGATATAGTTGGGTCCGTGGAAACCATACAAGATGGAAATCTGTCCGGCGGCGATGTCGGCAATCATCTTGGGAATGAAGAAGGGGTTGAACTTAGGACCGTTCTCCTTATTTAATGCATAGTACGACACCTCTTCCTCAAAGGTCTTAATACCCCCGATACCGACGCCGAAGACTACGCCGATGCGGTTCTTGTCCTCCTGCTCCAAGTCCCAGCCGCAGTCTTTCACGGCCTGGATGGCAGCAACCATGGCGAACTGCGTATAGCGGTCCATCTTACGGGCTTCCTTGCGATCCAGATAATCGTTGATGTTGAGGTTCTTCACCTCACAAGCGAACTTAGTCTTAAACAGGCTTGTATCAAAAATGGTGATGGGAGCGGCCCCACTCACACCGTTGATCAGGTTGTCCCACATCTCCTCAGGCGTATTGCCGACAGGAGTCACAGCACCCAAGCCTGTAACGACTACTCTTTTTAATTCCATAAATTCAAAAAAAATATGGTTTGCCCCTGAGTGGGAGCAAACCATACACTATTCAATAATTTATTTTGCGTTCTCCTCGATGTAAGCGATAGCGTCACCAACGGTACCAATCTTCTCAGCCTTATCGTCGGGAATGGAGATACCAAACTCCTTCTCAAACTCCATGATCAACTCAACGGTATCCAGTGAATCTGCACCCAGATCATTGGTGAAGCTGGCCTCTGCCTTCACTTCTGCTTCGTCAACACCCAGTTTGTCTACAATAATTGCCTTTACTTTGCTTTCAATTTCTGACATAATTTTAATCTTTAAAACGTTAATAATGATTTTGCTATCTTGAAAATTTTGCGGCTTTTCGCCGAAATCGGGTGCAAAGTAACACATTTTCTTTCACTTACGCAAATTTTTTTAAGAAAAACTGTCACTTCATTGCACACTTGGGGGGTGTTTGTGCAAAAATAGGCCCCTTTTTTACCCCAATTTTCAAATAAAAAGTAAAAAACGACGAAAAACTTCACAATTCGTTGGTTATTTGAAAAACTTTCCGTAGTTTTGCGGAATAAAAACAAAAGAGTATGCTATTTACCGAACAAGCCAACGAGATTTTCAACCGTGCGATAGCCGACTATCACGTGACGGATCATGTCGATGCGCCCATTCATAATCCGTACCCCAAAGACAGCATTGAGCACAGTCTCTATCTGAAATGCTGGATCGACACCGTACAGTGGCATTTTGAGGATTTGATCCGCGACCCGCACATCGACCCCATCGAGGCCCTGTCGCTGAAACGCCGTATCGACAAGAGCAATCAGGACCGCACAGACTTGGTGGAAGAGATCGATTCCTGGTTCCGCCAGCACTATAGCGAGGTGAAGGTGCTGCCAGAGGCACGGATGAACACGGAGAGCCCTGCCTGGGCCGTAGACCGTCTGAGTATCCTCGCCCTGAAGATCTACCACATGCAAGAACAGGTGGAGCGCCAGGATGCCTCGCCAGAGCATATCGCCAGGTGTCAGGCGAAACTCAACGTACTGTTGGAACAGCAGTGCGACCTCTCGCTGGCCATCGACCAGTTGCTGGAGGATATAGAGGCCGGGCGCAAGTATATGAAGGTATATCGTCAGATGAAGATGTACAACGACCCCAGCACTAATCCTGTATTATATAAAGTAAATAGTGAAAAGTGAATAATTTGCTACCGCGCTGATGAAGAAGGAGCATATATTAGTCATACGGTTTTCGGCCCTGGGCGATGTGGCAATGGCCGTCCCCGTAGTGTGGGCATTAGGGACACAGTATCCCGATATCCGGATTACCGTGCTCAGCCGCGCCTTCGCCAGACCCCTGTTCGCTGATCTCGCTCCCAACGTGAACTTCATGGAGGCCGACCTCAAGCATGAGTACCGAGGTATGCGTGGCCTCAACGCCCTCTACCGCCGTCTGGTGGCCAAGCAGTTCACAAAGATTGCCGATCTCCACGACGTGCTGCGCTCAGAATACCTCCGCATGCGGTTCAACGTAGGCCGTTACCGTGTGGAGCATATCCGCAAGCACCGCAAACAGCGTCGGCAGCTGACGAAGGACCACAAGAAGGTGATGCGCCCCCTACCCTCTTCTTTCAAGAGCTATTCAGAAGTCTTTGAGCGCTTAGGCTATCCTGTCGACGTCAGGCAGTTCCATAGCATCTTCCCGCCAGAAGGCGGCAACCTGAACATGCTGCCCAAGGAGATCGGTCCCAAGAAGAGCTTCCAGCAGTGGATCGGCATTGCCCCCTTCGCAGCCCACGAGGGAAAAGTCTATCCGCCGAGACTGATGGAAGAGGTCATCCAGCAGCTGCTTCAGAAATATCCCAAGGCACGCATCTTCCTCTTTGGACGTGGCGAACAGGAGGACAGCTATTTCAAGCAGTGGACGGAACGCTATCCCCAGTGCCTGTCTGTATCCCAGTACTGTGAGTCGATGTATCAGGAACTCATCCTTATGAGCCACCTCGATGCGATGCTGTCGATGGACTCCGCCAACATGCATCTTGCCTCCCTCACTGGCACACCCGTCGTCAGCGTCTGGGGCGCCACACATCCGATGGCAGGATTCCTCGGATTCAACCAGTCGGAAGACAACATCATCCAGCTGAACCTCGACTGCCGCCCATGCAGCATCTACGGCAATAAGCCCTGCCGGCGCGGCGACTATGCTTGTTTACATAACATTCCGCCTGAGCGGATTGTTGAGAGAATATCAATCCTCATTAATAACTAATCTTTTAAAAGCTTATGAAGTACGTTTGTGAAATTTGCGGTTACGTCTACGACCCCGCAGTAGGTGATCCCGATGGCGGCATCCCCGCAGGAACAGCATTTGAGAACATCCCCGACGACTGGGTATGCCCCCTCTGCGGCGTCGGCAAGAGTGATTTCAAACCCGAGTAACACACTCCAAACAAGGTGGCACGTCGTTGCCACCTTATTTATTATTAAGACGATAAAACGCCTTATTTTCTAAAAATTTATTGTTTTACGATAATTTAACATCGTTTTTCTTGCAAGATTGAAATATTCTATTTACCTTTGCACCGAAAATAATTATCGTTTAACAATAAAATTATATCAATTATGAACAAAAAACTAAAGATTTACAGTACGCTGCTCATTGTGGCACTCGTCATTTTTTCCTTGACCTACTTCTTCCATTACAGTTCGTACACCTCGTACTCAACGGATGAAGAAGAGTTGGAGTTTGTGGAATGTCCCCCTGAGTTTATGTCGACCGACACACTCCCTAATAATAGCGGTATCGTCACACACAGACATCCTTACGTGGGTTATTCTATCAACATCGAGCCGAAGAATCTGCCCAACCAGAAAGTACTCATCACTAGATCGGACGGCCAGATTTACAGGTTGAATCCGCAAAAGATCAATCTGGAAATGCCTGGCTTAAACAAGTTAGGCTCTTTCCCGATGGTTTTCATCGTGTCTGCCGCTGTGTTTTCCGCCATCGTGGCCATCCTGATACTCTGGATGGTTGGCAAGCTCGTCTGGACTATCTATAAAGGACAGGTGTTTGTGACAAAAGTATCCAAGTATATGGAGAGGGCCGGCATCCTGCTTTGCCTTCTGTATCTGTTTGACGTGGTTGTCTTATACTGCTTTACGCAATATATGATCGCACACGTAAACATCCCAGGCTATTATATCGTGTTCAAGAATACGTGCAACAGCATGTTCATTATTACGGGTCTCGCCCTGATGATCATCTCGCAGATCATCCTGATGGGTAAGGATCTGAAAGACGAACAGGAACTGACCATCTAAACGCCGCGGCCTATGAGTATCATTGTGAACGTAGATGTGATGATGGCGCGTCGCAAGATGTCGTCACAGGAACTGGCAGAGCGTATCGGCATCACCCAGGCAAACCTCTCCATCCTCAAGACCGGCAAGGCCAAGGCCATCCGTTTCTCCACGCTTGAGGCTATATGCAAGGCCTTAGACTGCCAGCCTGGGGATATTCTGGAATACAAAGAAGATTAAACGACCCCGCTGATAGTTTTAAATCTGCTGCAAAGGTACGTATTTCCCCGCTCTTCCAACATAGAAAAGCGGGGAAATACAATGTCTGTTCTAAAGAAGCAAATGGCACGTTGGCACGATGGCACGTTTACAGCATCTGTACACCTGTCTTGCGGAAAGTCGAGAGCAAAACGTGCCAACGTGCCATCGTGCCATTTGGATTTTTAGTTTTTATGGAATGGGATGAATGGATGTAGGGAGGTTATATATTTATTTATAATATTATATATTATAAT
>JAFVGS010000038.1 GCA_017474845.1 Prevotella sp. | reverse complement strand
AATCTCTGCGCTGGAGAAGATCACTCTCAGGGAACTCATCACCAAGCCACGTGACTCTGTCAATATCAATCAATCTGTCAAAGAACTCACTCTATTTTGAATATTTATACCTAACGCGATTTTATCGCATCAGTAGTAGTCCTGAAAGAAGAAGGCATTTGTCTCGGCCTTCACTCTAACCAATCCTTTTTCGTAGCCTATTGACGCATTGGCTTCTATGGCTTTCTCATTCTTAAGATACGGATTACCGATATAGTCATACTGGTCGAAAGTGTTATTCAGGAAATAGCCAAAACTCTCTGTAACTGTTGGAGCGCGTGTGCCATAGCCAGTGCCAACAGCTATCGCCCAGCCACTATGCTCATAGGCATAGCTGACTGCCAGACGGCTGATAAACCGTGAGTTACCTTTGTCCATACCAGGGAAATAGATGCTCAAAGCCTGATAGCCCTCGTCATTGTTGATCTGCCGGTGCTGCCAGGCTCCTTTTGCCGACAGACGGAGGTGGTGGTGACTGGTAATGGCCATATCATCAGTAAAGGCCAATCCGGTATTGAACGTACCGACATCAGGCCAAGTGAGCATGTACATAGGTTTCCCTTTATCTGGATACATCGTCATATCAGCAAAAAGCGTGTTGTAATAACCGTCAAGGTTCATTTGGAAATAATGACTGCCTTTGGTGCCATGTAGCAGGCTGTAAAGTCCTGTCGTGCTGCTACTCCCAGGCATGTCCATGTGGATGATGACATCGGGACGCTTGGTGTCATCCATGTCATGAGTGATATGATTGTAGTATGCCTTCGTCTCCCAGCGATGGAACAGGCCCTGAATATGCTCGCGACGATAGGATAGTGAGGTGATGATGCCCTCGGCCCTCTTCACATCCATCGCCAGAGCAGGATAACCTATATCGGTGGCGATGTCGTAGATAGCCGTTGCCTCCACGATATGATTGTCCGCAGGTTGCCAGCCGATATTGGCAAAGGCATTGGTCTTCTGGAATTGTGAGAAGTTGACCGTCTCATTGCCGCCAGCCTTATAATTGTCAGCATGACGGTAGAACACGCCGAAATTGGTGTAGAAACGGTGTGAGGAGAAGGCGGCATCGGCACCATATACCTGCACATGACCATTCGACTCATAGCCAGCGGAAGCATTATACTCAGACGACTTAGCATCGAACCCCACACGACGGAGTTTCAAGTCTATACTGCCACCGATGTTACCCGTCGCCTGCGGGTTGCCGTCAAGCCCTGAGTTGAGACTGATACGCTGCAGGTTGCTGCTCTCCACATACGAGGTCACGGGATCCATCTTGTCTGTGCAGGCATAGAATATCTTCATGCCGTCGATGGTAGTAGATACACGTTCGGTAGCCATGTTATTGACTACGGGCTCCCAGGCATAGTTACCACGGCGTACCATCTCCACCTTCGAGAGTTTACCCAGATGCTCGTCGATGCTGGCTACACGCCCTTTGCTGACAGCCTTTTTCCCAGAGCCCATAGTAGAGGAAACGACCACCTCATCGATGGCCGTCTCCTTGAATACAGTGTCTTGCAGGCATAATAAACTAATAAGACTGACTAACACTAACATCTAAAGAAAAAGATTAAATTGAAATAGTCCAATAAAGATCACTTAATTCCTCTCCTCCCGCTACAGTCTTGCCTGACGCATCCTTGACATGAAGATGGATATCCCACACCCCTGTCATGGTAAGATTCAACTTCCCTTGATAACTGCCATCATCTTGTGGTTGGAGTGGTTCGTTGTTGGGCGAGGTATGGTTACCCATGTCGGGCATGGTAGGATAGATATCGATGGTAAACACCTCACTCGCAGGAAGATATGGCAGAGTACTGTCATCCCCTTTTCCCGAGACATAAGCGCTTATCGTGTTCACGCCCGTCTTCAGGTTCTGTGGACTGGCCAAGGTCAAGTAATATGTCTGATCGTTCCATTTGAAGGATTTGATCCATGCCTGACCCTCTGGCGTTGCAACTACCGTGATCGTGTCACCAGCGAGAGAGCCAAACTCGTCTTTGATGCGATAGTTGAACGACAACGTCCATCCACCAGCCATCAGCGGAGCCACCCAGGTATGATAGATGGGGAAACTCTCTATCTGGTCGAACTTGTTGGCGATAGGCGTACTATGTTTCATCTTATCCATATCCATCAGGGGCGACAGGTCGCTGATCGCGATGTCCTTCAAGTGGCGGCCGCTCTCTGTCTTCTCCACAGCGAAATAGAGATCGTTGTAGCCTACAGAAAGACAGGCACTGCGCCCATATACCTTAATGGTATAATCACCAGCGCTCTGTCGTGATAGCCCTGTCACCTCCTTGTAGCCAGCGAGGATCTGACTGATCTTATTCTCGTCGTCCTGGGTGCAGCATACCTCATCGTCGCCCGTAGGAATGTTAATAGGCACGAGATCATCGTTTCCGCTGCAAGCAGAGAGGAATACCCCCAAGAGGAGTGCTATCAGATATGGAAGAATGTTATTCTTGTTATTCATTTTCATGAGACATTATTCGTTTTTTGTAATACGATAGTCCAATGCAGGCTTGCGATCACCCAAAAGAGGGATATATTTAAAATCAGGACTTGTTGACTGTTTAAACTCGTCCTTTACAGCTTGAAGTAACTTACTATCTGTCAGCAGGTCGATGGCTGTCAAGGCAAAGACACGACTGGCATTGAGCAGACCCTTCGTACCAATGGTTGTTCCATCAGCTGCCACATTCTGCCAACTATGGCCTGGGCTTCCAGGAATAAAGGTCGCTGCTCCGAAACTTGCCAAAGGCACGACCCACGACACATCACCAACGTCGCTACTGCCACCACTACCCTCTTCAGGGAATTCAGCCAGAGGTTGCACTTTTGCAGCAAAATTGATAATAGAGTCAGGATTACCAGTCGCACGAATCAGTTGTTCTGCGAACTTACGCTCACGTTCGTCGTAGATAACACCACCCACCGTTTCCAGATTTTTCTGGATGACCTTTGAGAGTGTTTTGTTGTGTAGGCGTTCGTAAGTGCCAGCTATAAGTTCTTTCTCCACACGTGTCTGTGTACCCTTGGCAGCACCTACAGCAGCTGAGTCAATCCACTCTGTCAGCGTGTTGAGGATGTCGCGCTTGGGACTGCGGATGTAATAGGATACTCGCGCATATTCGGGCACCACATTGGGGGCAATTCCTCCTTCTGGTATCACGTAGTGGATACGTGATGAGGTGGGGACATGTTCGCGCAAGAGGTTGACCATATAGTCGAGTGCCTCCACAGCATCAAGTGCGGAACGGCCTTTCCATGGGTTTCCTGCTGCATGGGCAGGTCTTCCATAAAACTTATAATCGACCATGACCATAGCAGTACCCCCATTCGTAGAAACAGCATTCTCACTGGAGGGATGCCAGTCAAGCACTACGTCAACACCATTAAACAATTCTTCGCGCACCAGGTACACTTTTCCTGCTCCGCCTTCCTCGGCAGGAGAGCCATAGACCTTAATAGTGCCACTTTGTTTGTTGGCTACCAGCCATTTGCTCAGTGAGACCGCAGCGGCTGAAGAGGCAACACCGAAGGTATTATGACCGCAGCCATGTCCTACACCGTTTTCCTTGAGAGGCTTACGAAAGGGTACCGTATCTTGTGACAACCCAGGCAGAGCATCGAATTCTGCTAAGAGTCCGATGACCGGCTTTCCACTTCCATATGTTGCAACAAATGCCGTTGGCATCCCTGCAACGCCTTCTTCTATGGTGAAACCATATTCACGCAGATGTTGTTTCAGAAGTCCACTGCTATTAGTTTCCAGAAAGCCTAACTCCGGATTGGCCCAAATGGTCTTCTGGAGTTTATCGTACGTAGAAAAGCTACTATTGAGATAATCCAATGCCACTTTTGCCTTGGCATTACCCTTTTTGTCTTTCTTTGCGATTGCACTATTGCTGAATGTTAATCCTGCCAACAATATTAATCCTATAATCTTCTTCATTTTCTTTCTTTTTAAGCCACATTAAAATCCGTATCTTTATACTTTTGTAGCGTCTCTACAAATGTTTGTCCCAGATCTCGTCGGACATCTTCCAAGACCTCTTCTGATAGCGTTTTGCCTTTATTGCCCAGAACAGATATCAGCACCTGACGGAATGTCCAATAACTGTGTGCACAGTGGTACTCAAAAGATCGCAGACCTGATTTTTTCTTCGGACATGATAGTTCTTGTGATGTTATTCTTGTCCCAGGGGAACATTGGATACAACAATCATGATCGTGTAGCGTTTGGCGCGTCTCATATTTAATGGTAGGGTTGAATCCCCTATATATGGACGCATCCAAGTCTTTGCAGTAAGCCAGTCCTGCTTCAGGCAGTCCCATTTCCCTAAATTGAATGGCCCAAGGACAGCGTTTTACCTTGAAAGCATAATACGGTCTATCCCATAAGACCTCCTGATCAAGAGATTCTCCACGTTGTTTGCTCTCTTCTGTGGGCACCCATTCTCCATATTGGTGATAGGTTGCGACTGTCAGTTCCTGACCATCAGCCAATGCCCGCTGGGCCATACGATGTCCTCGTTGTTCTGCATAGATGCGTGTAGCCAACTTAAACGTTTCGCGACCCTGATGACCAAAAGATGTCGATAGTCTGACGTAGTAGCGGGCCACAATATAGGCCTGTACGCGTTCATTGAAGCCATTGAAGGAATAGGGTAAAGTTCCTTGCGGGAGTTTACTCCCGTCACCTGCCTGCTCCAACACTTTGGCTATAGCGGGATTAGCGATGAGAAGTGCAGCCCCTGTAATGGGTATGACTGCCTTCGCAGATTTCACAAAGAACTCTCTCCTATTCATACTTCATTATTTATGAGCCTGACGCCAATTGTGAACATAATCAACGATAGCATGCAGACGATCGCTGGCGGTAGAGTCAGGAACTGTGCAATTAGCTCCAAGTATTATGTTTGTTGGTCCTTCTGCGAGAACCTTATCCACCTGGGCATAGACTTCCTCAAGACTTCCGTTAATAAGGACGCCATGATGGTCTAATCCGCCAAGAATAGGACGCTTGAACACCTCTTGGGCGTGGCGTAACTTCTCAACATCAAACTCAGGCAGGTTAATGATGGTACCAGGATAATCTGCCCATGCGTCGAGATTCTCATATTCACCACCACAGATATGCAGGATATTGAGCGGTGCTACAGAATCAGCCACCTCTGAAATATATTTATCCCACTTACGAAGATACTTTGTCCATACCTCCGAGTCCTGTCCGAAAAACTCGATGTTACCGCCATGTGATGAGACATAGAAACCATCGGCACCACGTTGACGGGCAGCACGAATATAGGTTGCAATGCTCTTGGCCAGTTTCTCAAACGCAGGCTCGGCAGCAGCCGGATACTTCTTAATCACCTCATCGACCTCATCTCCGGCTGCCTGATGCAAAATGAGCAGGGGAGAATAAACGGTGGGAATGATCAGTGCAGAGTCTTTCAACTGCTTTGCCAACGCTTCTATCACTTCCAGTTGTGGTTCAAAGTATTGAGCAGACAACTCTGTTACCTTATCAAAATCCTTGGCCGTTTTGATTTCCCATTGAGGAGGCAGAGTCTCATATTGCACTTTCAGGATATCATTACCCGTCTCATGGAAGAAGGCGATATGCTCTTCCACGGCCTTGGGACCGAACTTATCAGGGAAATGATGGAAAAAAGCAGCAGGAATAATCTCGGGTGCCTTCGACTGATCCAATACCCGCTCTATTAGCTCACGCTTATTGGGCAATGCATCTTCCTGCTTACTTGTTGTGCAAGCCGCTACAACCAGCGAAGATAGCGCCAGAATACCAAAGAAATGCTTGTTCATCATCAATCGCTTTTTTATTGTTTCATAGAATTACTTATGTGTCTGACGCCAAGTGTGGGCGTAGTCAATAACAGCACGCAGTTTTTCCCAGTCGGTCTCACCAGGCACGGTGCAGTCAGCACCAAGTATGAAGTTGGGCGATGCATTCTCCAGCACCTTATCGACAGCGGCCTTGGCCTCTTCAACAGTACCTATAGCAATGACACCCAGACGCTCCAGTCCACCAAAGATGGGACGGCCAAAACGTTTCTGGGCCTCCTTCAGGTTAAGGGTAGAGCCGTCAGAGAAGTTGAGGGGTACGTTGATGATGCTGGCGGGATAATCGACGAAGGCATAGAGGGCCTCAGCATTCTTGAACGGTGTACCGTAGTCGCAGATGTGGAGGATATTGATCTCGCCAATCTCGTTGGCCACCTCAGACACATGCTTGTCCCACTGGCGAACGTACTTATTCCAAACCTCAGGCGAAAGGGAGTTACCATCGCCACCCTGACTGGACACATAGAAACCGTCGGCACCACGCTTACGGGCAGCACGCAGGTAGTTCTCGATGGAGAGCGAAAGGTTCTTGATGGCCTTACCGAAGGCTGCAGGGTTCTCCTCGGCCAGTTTCTTCAGGTCCTTTCCACGACCAAGGGTCTGAGAGGCCAGTGCCAACGGAGAATAGACGGTGGGCAGGATAAAGGCCTCGCCCTTGAACTCACGGGCCAGATCCTCGATGACGGCTATCTGGGGTGCGAAGAAATCCTCACCATAGACGGGCACTTTCTCCCAATCCTTGCCTGACTGGATGTCCACCTGGGGCACAACGATCTCATAGAACACCTTCACGAAGTCCATGTTCGTGGCACGGTAGAAATCACGATGATCCTGTACGGCCTTACGTCCAAGCTTGTTCTCGAAGTGGAGGAAGAAGGCTGCGGGCACATACTCGTTGGGACGACTCTGGTCGAGCACCTGAAGGATGCGTTCACGCTTGCTGTTAGCTACTTGCGACTGTGCGCTGATGGTCTGTACGCCTGCTACAAAAAGCAGTGCAATGGCGATGATTCTTGAAAAACTCTTTTTCATATCTATAAACTTTAAACTATAAACTCTAAACTATTTTCTTTTTTACCTTTTTACTTTATTCAAACTCTGCTCCGTAAGGGCCGTCACCGGATTCGCCGCTGTAACCCCAGTTCTGCTCGAGATTCGGATTCAGGATGATCTGCTCCTGTGGCAGAGGCAGAAGATAGTTCTTCTTGGAAACATTCTGAATCTTTGTTGTCTTTGTACCCAATGTTTCTTCATCAGTAGGGGTGTTAGACTTCACGTATTTTACTAAGATATGCCAACGGATGAGATCGAACCAGCGTTGTCCTTCAAGTACAAACTCCAGACGTCGCTCTTCACGCAGACGCTCACGGAACTGCTCCTGAGTCAGTCCTGAGAGTTCCAAATCTGAACCATCGGACGGTGTATTCTGGATGTTCAGATACGGACTCCAGTACGCACGACGGCGCACCTGGTTGATGGCATCGTAAGCAGCATCCGTCGGACCATTCAGCTCATTCTCTGCCTCAGCCTTGATGAGCAGGATCTCAGCATAGCGGATAATCACGGTGTTGGTTGACTGCCCGGCCGCATTACCACTTGAAGCAGGATTGGCAAAGTTGAGCGAATCGATATACTTGCGGAAACGAGGGATGGTAAACTCAAAGTCGGTACCCGTATTCGGATTATAGATGCGCTTGGCCCAGGATCCGTCACGACGCTGATCTTTCGGGTCGGTCTGCTCGTAGTACTTGTCGCTGGTGGCCAGCAGCACTGGTTCTGAGTCGCTCCAGTTGGTAGCAAAGGTGCAGTGCCCCGTTACATTAGCATTAATCGTGCGGTCATGTTCGATAGAAAAGATGTGTTCTGCACCATTCTTCTTGTCGACAGACCAGTTGTCAATAAACTTGTCGAGCAGCTTATACTTACCAGAATTGATAACCTTATCAGCATAGCTGATGGACCTCTGGTAGAAATCACGCTGACTGGACTTACCTTCAGGGCTCGATGTCTGTGCCCATACCAGATAAACCTTTGAGAGAAGGGCCGATGCTGCCAGGCTCGATGCCTTACCGTCTAACGTTGTATAGTCAGAAGGCAGACCCTCGGCAGCCGTGAGATCTTCTACGATCTGACGATAGACCTCATCAACGCTGTTTCTGGCAGCACCTTCGCCTTCGCCATCATGAAGTACGATGGGCACTCCTCCGAAATAACGTACCAGGTTAAAGTACATCAGACCTCTTAAGAAACGAGCCTCGTTGGTATAGTCCTGACGGTGCTGATCGTCGAGGAATGAGGCCGATGCGACTTTCTCAATCACCACATTGGCGCGGTTAATGGCCATATAGTGTTCTTTCCATGCATAGCCTACAAAGAGGTTGGTTGGCTGTATGGCGAAATTCGACAATTCACGGATATGGGCCGAGTTGGTCTGTGCACCCGCTTTGACGTAATCCGACTGCAGATCATTAAAGTAGATGCTCTGATTATTATACATACCATAGAAGCCGTCGATGGTGAATGCCTGGTAAATACCATTAATGGCAGTCTCAATATCTTCCTTGCTCTGATAGAAATTATCCTTGTCGATAGAACTGATGGAAGTCTGGTCCAAGTCAGCGCAACCTGTGAACAACAGGCTTGCCAAGAGGATATATGCAGATATGTTCTTTTTCATAATCTTCAATTTTCAATTCTCAATATTCAATTTTCAATTCTTACAGTGTTACGTTAAATCCTACGAGAACGGTTTTGGCGGCAGGATATGCACCATAATCGACGCCCTGATAGAGTGCACTGGTCTCGTCAATACCATTGCGGTTGGCCTCTGGATCGTAACCAGTATAGCCCGTGATGGTAAAGAAGTTCTGCAGCGATACATAAAGGCGTAGCTTGGCGTCCTTGGTAATCTGTGGCACAGGCAGGGTGTAACCCAACTGAATGTTACGGAACTTCAGATAGCTGGCATCCTCTACGAAACGGTCATCGGCATAAATCGATGTAGCGCTGGTTGCCTTCTGAATGGTATTGCTTGGATTGGTAGGCGTCCAACGGTCTGCCACCTCTGCCAATGGGTTATAGTAGTAACCATTACCACGATCCAATCGACAAGCCAAGGCGTTGAAGAGTTTGTTACCATAGCTGCCGCTGATGTTCACGAACAGATCCCAGTTCTTATAAGCCACCTTGGTATTGAATCCATAGGTAAACTTGGGCTGGATATTACCGAGGATGACACGGTCCTGCTCGTTCACCACACCGTCGTTGTTGACATCCTCAAATTTTGGATTACCTGGTTCTACAGCCGAAATCGTCTGGGTGGGCAGACTACTGAGATCCTCGCCAGTCTGGATGATTCCTTTGAAACGGTAACCATAGAAAGTACCGAGGGGCTCTCCAACCTTCACGATCAGCGGGTTAATGTACTGAAGGGTACCGATAGACTGGAAGTCGGGCAAGAAGTATTCTGAGTTACCCAGATCAGTCACTTCGTTTTTGTTATGGGCAATATTAGCATTGACGTTCCAACGCAGATCCTTCTTGTCAATGAGTACGGCGCCAACCTCGAGTTCCACACCCTTGTTGGTGACGGAACCTACATTACGCAGGACGGTAGAGAAACCTGTTACCTGCTCTATGGGCACATTGAGCAGCAGGTCGCTAGTCTTCTTATAATAGCCATCGAGGGTCACCGTCAGACGATTGTGGAAGAAGCCTGTGCTCAGGCCGATATTATACGAGGTGGTCTTCTCCCATTTCAGATCAGGGTTCGACTTGTTGTCGATAATATAACTGGTGGCCTTTTGGTTGTTGACAATAACTGTCTTAGGAACGACGTTGGCGGCAAACTGGTAATCACCAATCTCCTGATTACCCACTGTACCAATAGAAGCGCGCAACTGGATGAAATCGACTTTCTTGCTAAGATGCAGCCATTTCTCACGGTCGATGTTCCAGGAAGCGCCCAGTGAGGGGAACCAACCCCAGCGGTGATCCTTAGCGAAACGGCTACTACCGTCGGCACGCAGGGTAGCCGAGAGGTTATAGCGTGAGTCAAAACTATAGTTCACACGTCCGATCCACGACTGCAGTGTTGAGACGATATGACTGCTAACCGACGGGAGTGTTGTAGCGGCAGCTCCCAGGTTATCGTAACCAGTGGCATCGTTGCTAAAGCCATAGGCCGTCGTGGCCAAACTGCTGCGATCAGTATATTGGGCTGTATAACCAGCCAGGACGTTGACGGAATGTACACGGTTAAACACATTATTATAGGTGGCGGTATATTCCGTCTGCCAGGTGTTGGTCTTCGTCTGACCTACAGAGGCATAGCCGTTATAAGCAAGACCGGAAGAGGTGTATGAGGGAGCATAGAAACTCTGACGGGTGTTCGACAAATCAGCACCTACGCTGGCCTTGAGCTTCAACTGCGGAATGACGGTCCACTCAGCAAAACCAGTACCAATGACACGCGTATTTTCTGTCTCAGCCTTAGTATTCTCCAAATCACTGATGGGATTACCTACCCTACCATTATAGATATCTACACTGGTAGGTGTTGGATCGTTATTGTAAGATCCGTCAGCATTGTAAATAGAAGTATAAGGTGTGTGAGAGATAGCAGCGAACCAAGGGCTGGGCGCAAACATGCTACCGCTGTTGTCAGCTACACCAGTAACCTTATTATAGGCGCCATTGGCATTCAGTCCTACGAGCAGGTTGGGGAAAAGATTGCGTTCGTAATTGATACGACCTACATAACGCTTCAGGCCTGTTCCCTTTAGAATACCATCCTGACTCTTGAATCCACCACTGATATTGTAGCGCGAAATCTCGTCACCTCCGACAAAGGAGAGCTGATGTTCCTGAGAGAAACCGGTACGCAGAGCGGCATCCTGCCAGTCGTAGCTCTCTGTAGGAGTATCAATAGAATAACCCACTTCACCATTCTGATAGAGTTCGTTCCAAAGGTCAACCCACTGAGTGGCATTCAGATAATCAAGCTTTCTGGCGATCTTGCTCCAACCGAAGGTGGCATTATAGCTGATGTTGTTCTTGCCGTGGGAGCCTTTCTTCGTGGTAATGATAATCACACCATTGGCACCACGTGTACCATAGATAGCGGTAGCAGAAACGTCCTTCAGCACTTCGATGCTCTCGATATCCGAGGGGTTCAGGAACGACAGGGGGTCAAGTGTGGCATCACTGGTCTTGGCACCTGTACGGGTAGAGGCAGGATCGTTATACACGATGAAGCCATCGATCACGTAGAGCGGTTCGTTACCACCAGTGATACTATTACCACCACGGATGCGGATGATGCTGGCAGCACCAGGCTGACCAGAGGTCTGTGTGACGTTCAGACCTGCCACAGCACCCTGCAGGGCACTCTCAACAGAATTATTCTGCTGACGGAGGATTTCATCACCTACAGACGAAATGCTACTGGTCAACTCCAGGCGCTTCTGGGCACCATATCCCACAACCACCACTTCGTCAAGTTTGCTGGCGTTATCAATCAACGATATCTCCACGTGCTCCTCGAAGTCATAGACATCCACATCGAGGGCGCGATAGCCTACATATTCCACACGGAGGGTCAAAGGAGCCTCCACCTTCGTCTGGAGGGAGAAGTTACCATCGTAGTCGGTCACGACACCCTGACCCTTTTCACTCTTTACAATCACGGATGCACCAATCAGGGGTTCACCAGTGCGAACATCTGTGATATGACCTGTAATCAGGTTTTGCGCTATAGCCAACAGGGGGCTAATCGCAACGAATGTTGCAATAAACAATCTTTTTACCATAAGTCTGAATGTTATTTAGTTTACAGTTTACGGTTTACAGATGATTACCTCTGCGGTAGTACAGCCTCTAGTCATATCAACTGTAAACTGTAAACCGTAAACACATAGATGGATTACTTTTTGCTCAGATTCAACAATCCATATTCGTGATTATACTTCGTACCATTCTCGAGTATCCACTTCAGGAACTGGTTGACGGCATCGTCGCCCTCATTATAGCTCACGCCAATCCTCTCGACGGCGATTTCTGACACCTTGCC
The DNA here is from genome assembly GCA_017474845.1 of Prevotella sp. Classification (GTDB taxonomy): domain Bacteria; phylum Bacteroidota; class Bacteroidia; order Bacteroidales; family Bacteroidaceae; genus Prevotella. The sequence goes on along the minus strand of JAFVGS010000038.1, from coordinate 36,927 downwards.
ATTCTCCAAAGCGTTGATCATCTCATCGAGAGTGGCCTTGTCTGAGAATGTTTCCTCAAGACCCTTCTTCACGTCGATGCCGATGATGGTCAGGTCGCTCTTGATGTGACGGCTCTGCAGATCGAAGATATTCGGCAAGGCATTGAACGATACTCCCTGCGGGTCCTTCGACAGGGCGGTATTCAGGAAGAGGTCGTCGCCAGAGATGCGCTTGCCGCGGAAACTGCTGCTCTCTTCGCCGAAGTTGTGGGCGAACGAGGCGGCTACCGACGTGGCATTGCTGCCGCTATATACAATAAGGTTCTCAAAGGCCTTCACCTTCTTCACATCTTCGTCGAAGTCGTCGTTGAGGAAGAAGAGTTGCTTCAGTTTCTTCGAGTTCAAGTGCTTGCCCTCCAGCACTCTGGCAGCCTCACTGCCGCTGGCTGTGATGGGAAGCACGGCGAACTCTCCGAAAAATACAACATTATGACTAAAGACTTTTGTGTTGGCGGATTGGTTGTCGAATACAACATTCAGGTCTGCGTTGCCCTGGTTCTGGTTGCCCTTGGCGATCTGGAATTCTACGCCAGGCTGTGTTTTTGCATATTCAGTGATCCATCTCTCTAACAGTGGGCGGGCAAATCTCGGTGCCTTTACATAGCGCACGCTGCTTGCATTGGTTGCGTTACTCTCAGGACTGAGTTCGCCAGCCTCTGCCCCTTCAGCCCAAACGGTGCTGATATTGATACTCAGTAATACTGCTATTGTTAATGCTATCCTTTTCATATTGTTTCTTTTTTACTTGATTTATACCTATTATATATATTATACTCTCATTGGTCGTCATTGCCATCATCTGGCGGCAACAACAATACTCACGCATTCGCATATTACACATTCGTTTCATAATTCTCTCTTTTTTAATTGTTATTTTTTAATCTGTTCGTATGTTACTATATCTTTATGTTGTTATTATGTCTTTTCGACGGTGCAAAGGTACGGCGATTTCCGCACTCCCACAATCCCCTCGATATGTCATTCCGTATACCACATATTGGGTATTTTACCTTTTTCCCCTTGGGACAAAGGTATGGGTTGAGTGGTGGTATGTATAAAAAATATTATTTGTTTTGCTTTGTGCTCGCATATTCGTACCTTTGCAGCGATGATTGCGGATAATGACATATTTGATGGTGGTGAAATAGAGATAATTTATTTAATATAGTAATAACAAACAAAAAACAAAACGATTATGAAACAGAAAATGTATTTTCTCCTGATGTTGGCAGCAATGCTGTTTGTAGCCTGTGGTGATGATGACAAAGACGAGCCCCAGAAGCCTAATACGCCTGATACGCCCGACACTCCGACCGTTATCTCATTCGACGACTTCTCAAGCCTCATTGACATGAGCTACTCAGCCATAATCAAGCAGTTCTCAAATCCTTCCATGCAGCTTGGTGACAAATACATCTACGAGAATGTGAATAAAAACGTAGAAGAACTCACCATTGCCATCAACTCTGATACCCAGACTGTCTATATGGTCTTGGAAACACTGAAGGTGAATGCCTATACGGAGGCTGATATCGATACCTATTTCAAGAGCAAATACAAGTTCTACGGTGTCCAGAAGTTAGATACCTATGACGGTGGCGGTAAAGTCATTGGAAAAATCAACGTCTATACTTATGGTAACACGGAGAGGCAGGAGGACGCCACACTAGTTATTAAGCTGAGTGGCAATCAAAGCGTCACCTACAACAATCCTAAGAATGAACCGGTAATACCTGAAAGAACCTCTCTCGAGGCGATGACGCCCATTGATGCTGCCAATACTTTCATGCTTGTCGACTTGGAAGAGATTGAAGAAGCCTATCCTGGCGTGTTTTCACAGACGGAAGGCGTGTATATGGGCTTCATTGAAAATAATGAATGGTTGTCCGGCATAGCCTTCGTTCCCGTGGATGGCTTTATTGGCAGAATCACCATCCTCTACAACGACGAAAAAGACGACCAAACCATCATCGACTATTACATCGGAGAAGGATATACCTGCACAAAGACTGGTCACGATGATGAAGAAGAGGCAGACATTTATACCATTACCAATGGTGTGTTCTCCATCAAATACTGCGCCGGTCGTGGTGGAGTGACATATATCGGTGAATAGAATTAAAAAGCAGCTGCCCGCGGGCAACTGCTACATCACGAAATCAATGCCGACGACGAGTCTTGGATGACTATGGAGGAAATCGTGACCCCATAGGTAGATGTTCCAGTTCTTGAAGGTGAAGTAGAGTCCGGCAGCAGGTTCTGGATCCTGATTCAGCCGCCAGGAGTGGACGGCACCTATCATGGGGGTGATGGACCGGTCGTCTTTCAGGGGGATGGTGTAACCCAGATACTCGTAGTTGAAATAGGCATCGTCTGCACCGTCGTTGACGACCCACCAGGTGTTCGTACACCAGAACAGGTGTTCGTCGCCTGTGATGGCTCCGTTCAGGTAGAGTCCCGACGTGAGGTAGGAGAACTTGAAACTGTCGTTGAGATTGAATGACGATATGACCTCTGCGCCGACATTAAACCACTTGCTGGGCTTCACGCCATAGCGGACGAGTGCGCCCCAATAGGCACAGTCAGGACCTGTGTAGAGGTCGATACCTGTGGCGAAATGGTCGCCCAGACCATACTGGAAGGTGGTGTAGGTCTCCTGGTGGTTGATGCCTGGCCGCGCCTTCAGCGAGGTATAGCCATAGAGCTTCCCGTCGCCCACCGTTCCGGCATAATAGGGTATCTGGGCGAAGGCCCGGAGAGATGCTGACAGCCAAAGGCAAAGGATGATGATCGGACTAAGAAACTTTCTCATGCTTCATACGACGTAAAACCAACCATACGATAATGACTCCCAGCAAGGCGACGGAGAACAGTATCAGGCCTACGAAGTAAATGGGCATCCAGGTGGCCTGATGGGGGACAATCACAGCCACAGACCAGTCGACATACTGGATCGGACAGTAATAGGCGGTTGCCGGCACACCATTGACAGCTACCTCGACGGTGCCGCTCTGCTCCTCTGCCAGGTCGCGCAGCACGGTCTCGTCCTTGATAGGCATGCTCTTTCCTTCAGGATAGGCGATGCAGCTGCCGTCCTTGTTGATGACAACCGTATAGAAATCAAGCGCCGTGAAGTAACTGAGGAATTGATTCAGCAGGCTGTTCTGCTTGATGCCGGCATCGATTTCCTGCAGTTCCTTGCTCAGCCACTCGAAGGTCATATCTGCACCGCAGACACAGGCCAGACGGCCCTTGGCGTCGTAGACGGGCTTCACAAACGTGCAGTAGCGGCCGCTGATGCTCGTACCGTCATAATAATAGTAAGGATCAGACCAGAAGCTTTTGTTCGACTCCTTGGCACGGATGTACCAGTCGGAACGGGTATAGTCATGACGGGCAGAACCCACGTCCCTCACCACGAATCCGCTCTGGGCGTCAGGCTGGTGCACATAGGGCTCGAACCAACGACCCTTCTGGGGGAAGAAATCTGGTTCGAAGGCCGCGAAATAACCTCTGACATCGGGATTCAGACTGGTCTTGCTCTGCAAGGCGGCTGTTACTGCCTCCGGGGTCTCCATGTGTTTCCTGACCTCGTCGAAAACGTTCATGGCATTCATCTCCATACCGCTGACAGTCTTGGCAATCTTCTCAGACGCTACGTTCATGATACCCACATAACACAGATGACTCTCGGTTTGAATCACATAGCGACAAACCAGGAAAGAAACGACCAGCATGACAAGAAGCACAGTCGTCATTGTCAGTAGTAAAATACGCTTCATAGTCTATGATTCAATATTTGGACTACAAAGTTACTACATATTTTCACATTTTATCCATTAGGCTCCCTATAATTACGATTATTTAACACTTGCAATTTGTAGTGTCGAAGTGCTGAGGCCATCGGAGGTGCAGGTAAGCTGCAGGGTGCCGGCGGTGTCTGTACTCTGGATGAGCAGTTGGGCGAGACCGTTGAAGGCGGGTATAGTGAACTGTCGGCAGTCCATAGTGTCAGGATGGTCGAGACCGGGGTAGGAGGGATCGCCATTGCCGGCACCGAGGATGCGGCCGTTGCCCGTGAGGGTGAAGGTGAGTACGGGACAGGCATCTGGCACGATGCGGCCTTTCTGATCCTGCACTTCGATGGTGATGACGGCGAGGTCGCGACCGTCGGCAGTAATCTCGTTGCGGTCTGCCTTGAGCATGGTCTTAACAGCGGGTTTCGTGGTCTCAATGGTCTCCGTGAGAATGCGCTTGCCGTTCTTATAGCCGTAAGCCACCACACGGCCAGGCTGATAGGTGGCGTTCCACTTCAGGTGCCTGTTCTTGGGCATCGTCTGACGACCGAGTTTCTGGCCGTTGACGATGAGCTCGACCTCGTCGCAGTTACTATATGCCCAGAGTTCGATGGTCTCGCCCTCGTGACCCTGCAGGTTCCAGTGGGGGAAGATATGGAGCGTAGGTTCGTCAGTCCACCATGATTTTAGATACCACGCCTCGTCTTTCCAGAAACCGCAGTAGTCGAGGATGCCGAACTCGGAGTCGTGGGCAGGGAAGACGAGTGGATTGGCCTCGCCACGATAGTCGAAGCCCGTCCAGTAGAAGAGTCCTGCAGCCCAGGGACGATCGGCATAGAACTGCCAGCCGCGCTCGATGACGTTCTCCACATGGTGATGGGTGGTGTCGCGATTCATGGAGACCATCCGTCCGGGATAGTCGGGCAAGTTAAAGTACCAGCCGCGTGTGCCACAGCCTGTGGTCTCCTCCGTGCCAACGATCTTCCAGTCAGGATGGGCCTTCTTACGGTTGTCGACATCGTTCTGTACGATATAGTTGAAGCCCACGACGTCGAGGCCTTTGATGAGTTCGGTGCCTCCGGCATTGGCCACCGTGCTGGGACGGGTGGGGTCGAAGAGCTTTGTATATTCGCGCATGGCTTCGGCCAGACGGGTGCCCTGGATGGTGTTCTCCAGTCCCCATTCCTCGTTGCCGTCGCTCCATAGGATGATTGATGGGTGATTCCTGTCGCGCTTGATCATCCGCTCCAAGAGTCGCAGGTGTTCCTCGTTGATACCCATCAGACGGTTCTCGTCGATGACGAGGATGCCCTCACGGTCACAGATGTCGAGCAGGGCAGGCGTCATGGGATTGTGCGAGGCACGGTAGGCATTGCAGCCAAACTGTTTCAGTTGCTTGATGCGCCAGGCTTGCAGGGCATCAGGGATGGCTGCCCCCACACCGGCATGGTCCTGATGCATGTTGACGCCCTTCAGCTTCAGCGGCTCACCATTGAGGAGGAAGCCGCGCTGGGTATCGAAGGCGATGGAGCGGATGCCCGTGGTGGTCAGATAGACATCGACCACCCTGCCGTTTTGACTGACGGTTGTCTCCACCTGATAGAGATAGGGGTCTGTGGGACTCCAGAGACGGGGTTGGCTGACTGTGAGCGTCTGCTGTGTGGCAGCGGTCTGCTTCGCCTTCAGGCTGAGGCTGGCAGCGGAGGCCTTGGCAATTTCGTGGCCGACGGCATCAAGCAGGCGCTGAGAGATTTCACACTGCTGAGCCGTCAGACCACTATTGTGTACTTCTGTCTCGATGCTAAGCACTGCCTCCGTATAGGGTGCCTGTATTTGGGCATGGACGAATGTGCCGAAGGGTGCCACGCTGACCTGAGCGGACTTCTCGAGCCACACGTCGCGATAGATGCCTGCACCCTCGTAGAACCAGCCTTCCTCGAGCGAGGCGTCTGCACGGACGCAGATGAGGTTGTCGCCACCATAGTTAATATAAGGTGTGATGTCGTAGACCTGTGTGACATAGCCGCTGGGTTCCGTACCCATGTAGAAGCCGTTGAACCATACCTGGGCATTACGGAAGATGCCGTCGAAACGCAGCTGGAGGCGCTTGCCGAAATCCTCCTCGCCGATGGTGAAGACCTTGCGATACCAGCCCACACTGGTGGCAGGGTATTTCCAGCCGACGGTCTTGTAGCCGTGGGAGTGGCTCGCCTCAGCGGCGTAGGGCAGGGTAGGCACCCAATCGTGGGGAATTTGCACATCCTGCCAGGTGGAATCGCAAAATTTATGGGAGTAGGGACCCTCGTTGTGGATGGAATTGGCCTTCGTCAGGTAGTTGAAGTACTCCGTGCCGCAGCCGAAGTCCTTTTGGGGGTCGGCGGCGTGGCCAAAGGCAAACTTCCAGCCCTTGTCGAGGCGGACGGTCTCGCGCTGGGATTGTGCACTCAGGGTCAAAGAAAACAGACAGGCTACGGTCGCCATAAGCATTGTCTTTAGTCTCATAATAGTCATTGTCTTTTTGTTTGATGTTGCAAAGGTAGGCAAAAATTTCAAACCTGCGAGAAAACGTTGAGACTTTTTTGCCTGTTTGACAGAAAAGTGTCAATAATGGATGAAAAACGCAAATTGTTGGAAGCCAGAGGTGTCATGACGGATTGTTTTGAACGAATCGGAACGGATTTGAACAAATTGGAATGCACGAAGGCGTTTTTGAACACGTCGGACAATCAAAAGAACGCCTCAGACAGCCATTTTTTGAAATAATAACGAACTTTGCACCCGGAATTTGAAAAAGATTTCGTATATTTGCATCGACTAACAATTAATTCAGTAAGATATGGCAAAAAAGTTTTCGATTCATCATTTTTGTGTTGTAGTTATGGCTATGGCCGCTCTGTGCGGCTACAGCCTTCGTACGTCCGCCCAGACACTGACGGCGGCTAACATTGACGAGGTCGTGAAGGCGATGACGCTAGAGGAGAAGTGCCACATGGTGCTCGGACGCGGTATGCACTTCAACGACGACGCCAAGTTCCCGGGTACTGCAGGCAGCACGTTCTCCGTCGCCCGTCTGGGAATCCCCGAGACCTACTGTGCCGATTCCCAGCAGGGACTCCGTATGAACGCCACCCGTGCGTGGGATCATAACGATTATTACCCCACAGACTTCGTGGCTTCGATGACACTCGCCTCGACGTGGGACCGTGAGGCTGCCTTCAAGGTGGGTCAGGGCATCGGCAACGAGGTGCGCGAGTTCGGTCTCGACTGGATCCTCTCGCCTGCGATGAACCTCATCCGCAATCCGCTGTGCGGTCGTAACCACGAGTACTATTCGGAGGATCCCTACCTCTCCGGCACCATCGGCGCAGGCTATGTGCTTGGCGTGCAGAGCGAGGGTACGGCTGCCTGTCCGAAGCATTTCGTGGCCAACAACCAGGAAACCAACCGAAACAACAATATATCACAGGTGTCGCAGCGTGCCCTGCGTGAGATCTACCTGAAGGCGTTTGAGATCATGGTGAAGGAGAGCGATCCCTGGACCATCATGACCTCTTATAATAAACTGAACGGCCCGTATGCCGTGCAGAACTACGAGCTGCTGACCACCATCGTCCGCGACGAGTGGGGCTGGAAGGGTATGTACGTGTCTGACTGGAATGCCGGCGACGATGCCGTGGCCGCCATGCTGGCCGGTAACGATATGCTGCAGCCCGGACAGGACAAGCAGTATGAGGCCATCCTCGCTGCAGCCAAGGACGGAAAGCTCCCGATGGAGGTGCTCGACGCCAACGTAAAGCGTATTCTGGAGTATGTCATCAAGACGCACAACTTCAAGGGATATAAGTATAGCAACGAGCCCAACCTGAAGGCTCACGCTAAAGTGGTGCGCGAGGTGGGTGCCGACGGTATCGTGCTGTTGAAGAATTCCGGCATCCTGCCTTTGGCTGGTAAGAAGGTCGCATTGTTCGGATGCACATCATACGACTGGATCTCTGGCGGTTCAGGCTTCGGAGGCACGAGCGTAGGTCACTATACGGTTTCTCTGATCGAGGGACTGCGCAGTGCAGGCTACGAGGTCTACAAGCCGTTGATCGGTATCTACACCCAGCACCTCGCTGCCGAGGAGAAGAGACTCTTCCCCAATGGCCGTCCTCCCTTCTCGCTGATGCCTCCTGCACGTGCTGACGAGAAGCAGTTCACCGCAGAGGAACTGAGTGCTGCCATCGAGGGCTCTGACGTGGCCATCATCTCACTGGGTCGTAAGAGCGGTGAGGCTGCAGACCGCAGCGAGGCCGACTTCTACCTGAAAGACGGTGAGAAGGAGCTGATCAAGGCCGTCAGCGAGGCTTATCACGCCAAGGGCAAGAAGGTCGTGGTGCTGCTCGACATCTGCAGTCCCATCGACGTTGCTTCATGGCAGGATCAGATTGACGCCCTCGTCTGCACCTGGCAGGGTGGTCAGGAGAGTGGTTTCTCCGTGGCTGATGTGCTCAGCGGCAAGGTGAACCCCTCTGGCAAGCTGCCGATGACTTTCCAGATCAACTACGGTGATGCCTACGCTGACAAGAACTTCCCCGCCAACGTAGACGACAAGACGCTCGGTGCGATGTTCATGTGGGGCTACAACAAGGATCAGGCTCCGAAGGACCGTCAGCCGCAGAAGGATATCGACTTCACCAACTATGAGGAGGACATCTACGTGGGTTATCGTTACTTCGACAGCTTCGGCAAGCCCGTGGCCTATCCCTTCGGCTTCGGTCTCTCTTATACCACCTTCGAATACGACGATCTGGAGGTTGAGGAAGAGGATGGTGTCTATACCATTAAGGTGGATGTGAAGAATACGGGTAAGCGTGCTGGCCGCAACGTCGTGGAACTCTTCGTGGCTGCTCCCAACAGCAAGAAACTGAACAAGCCCGAGAAGGAACTTCGCAACTACGCCAAGACCAAGCTCCTGCAGCCCGGTGAGGAAGAGACCGTCACGATGACCGTCAAGACCTCCGACCTCGCCTCGTTCAACGAGAAGGCCTCTGCCTGGAAGACGGACGCTGGTGTCTATACCTTTATGATCTGTTCTTCTGCCAACGATGTGGAGGCCAAGGCTACTGCCAAAGTAAAGGCCTGGACCCAGAAGGTCCACAACGTGATGAAGCCCAACGTGAAGTTAAACGTTTTGAAAAGGTAAAAAATAAATGGGAATGGAATGGAAGTTAAAAGGAAGTTAAAGGGAAGTTAAAAGGACAATAGTCCTGCGACTCCCCTCACCCTCAGAGGTAATGTCCCTTTAACTTCTAAGCGGTCGCAGACCGCGATAACTTCCTTTTAACTTCCCTTTAACTTCAAAAAAAGAAATAACTGTATGAAAAAGATTCTTTCTTCCCTGTTGTTGGCTTTGGTCGCTGTGCCGATGTGTGCCCAGTGGCAGATGCAGCCGACGCTCAATGATACGCTGCAGCCCGTTCGGAATCTCGGCGGTGGTAAGGTGGCGTTCAGTATCTATGCCCCTAATGCCAAGGAAGTAGGCTTTGGCGGTGACGCGATGCCCTGGGGCAAACCCCTCCAGTTCACGAAGGCCGACAACGGTGTATGGACAGCCGTCATCACGGATCTGAAGGACGGTGTCTATCGTTATAACTTCACCGTCGACGGCGTGAAGGTGCAGGATCCAAAGGGTCCCCTCTCTGCCGAGACTTCTGCCCTCGCCGTGATCAGCGACGGTAAGCAGTTCTACGATGTGCGTCCTGAGATTCCCCACGGTGCCATCGCCCAGCGCTACTATTTCAGTAAGACACTCAACACCCTGCGCCGTCTGCATGTCTGGACGCCCGCAGGCTATGAGAAGTCTGCCGATAAACTGCCCGTGCTCTATCTGATTCACGGCGGCGGCGACAACGATGCCTCATGGCCTGGCGTGGGCTGTGCCGGCACGATCCTCGACAACCTCCTGGCTGAGGGAAAGATGCAGCCGATGATCGTCGTGATGCCCAATGGCTCCATTGCCACGAAGAACCTCATGGACGAGGTGCCCCTCTTCGAGCAGGATCTTGTCACGAGCATCATCCCCTTTATCGAAGACAACTACCGCGTGCTGGCCGACAAGGCCCACCGTGCGATGGCCGGTCTCTCGATGGGAGGTATGGAGACGATGGAGACCATCCTCAACGACAACGATAAGTTCGACTACTTCTGGGTGCTGAGTGCCGGCTGGTTCCCTGCACAGGCAGAACAGTTCGAGGGCTATCGTCAGCGTCTCGCCAAGGCTGCCGACGGTATCAAGAAGAACGTGCGCCAACTCGTTTTCACCCAGGGAGATCCTGAGGACATCGCCTACCAGAACGGCCTCGCCACCCTGAAGCTCTTCGATGCCGAGGGTATCAAGTACGAGTACTACTCTGCTCCCGGCGGCCATACCTGGTACACCTGGCGTAACAATCTCCACCAGCTCGCACAGAGATTATTTAAATAAGACAACGAATTAAAACGAATTGCACGAATTAATCTGTGCGCAGCCAAAATTCGTGTAATTCGTGAAATTCGTGGTAGAAAAAGAAAAAAGTATTTGTCAATCAATAATTTAGTATGAAAAAGGTATTTATGACTTTGGCCCTTGCAGCTATGTGCAGCTTGGGTGCCTCGGCACAGGAGAAGCTCTTCAACAGTGCCAGTGTTCAGTCTCCCGTCGTCAATAAGGACGGCACAGTGACATTCAACCTCTTCGCCCCCAAGGCCGTCAAGGTCGAGGTGACTGGCGATTTCCTGCCCACCCAGCAGATCGACATCCCCGGCTATGGCAAGTATGATGCTCCGGGCGTGGCCCAGCTCGTAGAGGGCAAGAACGGCGTGTGGAGCTACACCACCGACAAGCTCGCCCCTGAGATGTACAGCTACACCTTCAACATCGACGGTATGACCGGTGTGAAGGATCCTGCTAACATCTACGTGAACCGCGACATCGTCAGCTTCACCAACATCTTCATCGTCAGCGACGAGAAGGGTGACAAGGGCGATCTGTATCGCGTGAACGAGGTGCCCCACGGCAACCTCTCGAAGGTGTGGTACGATAGCCCCACGCTGAAGATGCAGCGTCGTATGACCATCTACACCCCTGCCGGCTATGACAAGGGTGGCAAGTATCCGGTGCTATACCTGTTGCACGGTGCCGGTGGCGACGAGAACGCCTGGAGCGAACTCGGACGTGCTGCACAGATCCTCGACAACCTGATTGCTACGGGTAAGGCCAAGCCCATGATCGTCGTGATGCCCAATGGCAACCCCAACTGTCAGGCTGCCCCCGGTGAGTGGTCGTTCGGTATGTACACCCCTGGCTTCCGCGATAGCGGTACTGGTCCTAAGGATCCCGCTGTTGCTACCATTCCAGAGAGCTTCATGGACATCGTGAACTATGTAGATGCCAACTATCGCACCCTGAAGGATCGTGCTCACAGAGCTATTTGCGGTTTGTCGATGGGTGGTGGTCACACCTTCCACGTCAGTCTGCTCTATCCTAACAAGTTCGACTATTTTGGTCTCTTCTCTGCAGGTCTGCACTTAGCCAAAGGTGGTTACCAGGATTCGTTTGCCGAGCAGATCAAGGCCAATCCCGAGTTTGCAGATCAGAGCGCCAAGCTCTTCGCCAGCAAGCCCAAACTCTACTGGATGGGTATGGGTAATACCGACTTCCTCTACCAGAGCACCGTCGACCTGCGCGCTTTCTGGGACAGCAAAGGCTACAAGTACGAGTATGTCGAGACCGATGGCGGTCACATCTGGCGCAACTGGCGCATCTACCTGACGATGTTCGCCCAGAAGATCTTCAAGTAATACAAGATGGTGTGACGATTTGAAATAACCCCCGAAAGTTAGGCAAAATAACTCTCGGGGGTTAGTACAGAAGCGATTTTCACAGAGAAGTGAAATGATTGCTGGTGTATGAAAATCCCCCGTCTGAACAATGTCAGGCGGGGGATTCTGTATGATATAATCCGAAGGGATTAGTCTGCTACGAGCGTGAAACGCTTGAAGGCAACGATCTTCAGATCTTTGTCCTGCTTGGCGAGCCACTGAGTGACAGTAGCCTTGTCGCCGTCGCCGAACTGGAACTCCTGGTCTACCAGGCAGCTCTCCTTCAGGAACTTCTGGACACGACCCTTGGCGATGTTCTCGATCATAGGCATCTTCAGCTGAGCCTCACCCTCGACCTTTGCCTCGGCAATGATCTTGCGGGCCTCGTCAGCCTGAGCCTGTGTCAGCCAGCCCTTGGCCATGTTGCTCTCGATGTGATCCTCAGAGTCAACGAGGTTGGGGTTGATGCCACCCTTCTTAAGCTTCATCTCCACGAACTTCTCCACCTGCTCCAGCTTGGTCTTCTCGAAAGAGGTCTTGTACTCCTCGTCGAGGATCTTCTGGTCGACGCTCTGGGCATCGAGTGCGACGGGCTTCATGGCAGCCACCTGCATGGCCACGAGGTGACCCTGCTCTGCGGCGGGCTTGTTGGTCTGTACCATGGTGCACAGGGTGTGCTTGCCCATGTGGTCGTAGATCTCGATGTTGGCACCCTCGAGTGTGAGGTAGCCGTCGAGCTCCATCTTCTCACCGGTGATACCACTGCGCTGTGTGACAGCCTCCTGAGCGGTCATGCCGTTGATCTGGAGTGCCTTGACAGCCTCGAGGTCAGCAGCCTTGGCGGCGATGGCAGCGTCGAGGATCGTCTGAGTCAGAGCGATGAAGTCGGCACCGTTGGCCACGAAGTCTGTCTCGCACTTCAGGGCGAGTGTGGCGGCGAAGCCGTCAACAGCCTTTACGAGCACACAACCATTGGAAGTCTCACGGTCGCTACGCTTGGCAGCGATAGCCAGGCCACGCTCACGGAGCAGTTCCTTGGCCTTGTCGAAGTCGCCCTCGGCCTCTGTCAGAGCCTTCTTCACGTCAGCCAGACCAGCGCCGGTCATAGCGCGAAGCTTCTTGATATCGTCAATTGAAATTGCCATTGTTTTCTAAAAATTTTTTTCGTTATTACGTTATTTCGTTATCACGTTATTTTTTACTCTGCGGCGGGAGCCTCTTCCTCTGCGGGGGCAGCAGCCTCCTCAGCGGCGGGAGCCTCAGCAGCCTTGCGGGGCTTGCGGGCAGCGCGCTTGGGCTTCACGTCGTCAGCGCTCTCAATATCAGTCTGGGCGTCGGCTGCCTTCTCGTCGGCCTTCTCAGCCTTGCGCTCCTCCACACCCTCGGCGATAGCGGCGCAGCAGGCGTTGAGGATGATCTCAACAGAGTCCTTGGCGTCGTCGTTGGCGGGAATCACGAAGTCGATGTTGTTGGGGTCGGAGTTGGTGTCAACGATACCGAACACGGGGATACCCAGACGGTTAGCCTCACGGACGGCAATCTGCTCCTTCAGCACGTCGACAACGAAGAGTGCGCTGGGAAGACGGGTCAGGTCGGCGATAGAACCGAGGTTCTTCTCGAGCTTGGCGCGCTGACGGGTGATCTGCAGCAACTCGCGTTTAGAGAGGTTTGAGTATGTACCATCAGCCATCAGACGGTCGATGTTGGCCATCTTCTTCACGGCCTTGCGGATGGTGGGGAAGTTGGTGAGCATACCACCGGGCCAGCGCTCGATGACGTAAGGCATGCCTACGCTGGTGGCCTTCTCGGCGATCACTTCCTTGGTCTGTTTCTTAGTAGCGACGAACAGCACTTTCTTGCCACTCTTGGCAATCTGCTTCAGGGCGTCGGCAGCCTCGTCGATCTTGGCAGCCGTCTTGTGCAGGTCGATGATGTGGATACCATTGCGCTCGGTGTAGATGTAGGGAGCCATGGCGGGGTTCCACTTACGCTTCAGGTGACCGAAATGACAGCCAGCCTGCAGCAACTGATCAAAATTTGTTCTTGACATTTTCTTAATTCTTTTTTGTTGTTTACTTTCTTTTTAATTCTTTTGTCCAGAATCAGCCCGATGGTAGTCCAAAGGAATCCAACGGGTTTAGATACTAAACGTAGCCCAATAGCGTTTTGTCTATAGTCAAGATTAACGCTTACTGAACTGGAAGCGACGACGTGCCTTGGGCTGTCCCGGCTTCTTACGCTCTACCTCACGGCTGTCGCGTGTCAGGAATCCGGCGTCCTTCAGCTGCTTCTTGTCTTCCTCATTGATCTTCACCAGGGCGCGGGCAATGGCGAGGCGCAGAGCCTGGCTCTGACCTGTGAAACCGCCACCGTCGAGGTTCACCTTGATGTCGTACTTCTCAGCGACAGACAGCAGGTTCAGCGGCTGCTTCACCACATACTGCAGGATGGCTGAGGGGAAATAAGTCTCTAATTCCTTCTTGTTGATCGTGATCTTGCCTGTACCTTCAGAAACATATACGCGGGCTACAGAGCTCTTGCGACGACCTATTGCGTTGATTACTTCCATCTTTTTACTTTTTTACTTTTTAACCTTTTCACCTTTACTTATACTGGTTGATGTCAATCGTCTTCGGCTGCTGAGCGGCATGGGGATGCTCGGTACCCTCGTAGATGTAGAGGTTGTTCAGCAGGCTGCGTCCGAGGGGACCCTTCGGCAGCATACCCTTCACGGCATGGCGGAGGAACTTATCCACACCACCGTTGCGCTTGCGAAGCTCGGCAGGTGTCTGGAAGCGCTGGCCACCAGGATAGCCCGTGTAGCGGGTGTAGACCTTGTCGGTCTCTTTCTTACCAGTGAATACCACCTTATCGGCATTGATAAGGATGACGTTGTCACCGCAGTCAACGTGCGGCGTGAAAGATGGCTTGTACTTTCCGCGAATGAGCTTGGCTACCTTAGAAGCGAGACGACCGACAACCTGGTCTGTGGCATCGATCACCACCCACTCCTTCTTTGCTGTTTCCTTGTTCACGGAAAGAGTCTTGTAACTTAAAGTGTTCATTTCTTCTTAATTTTACTACTAATAAACAGTTTTACTTAATTATTGTACGCACATAAACCCACATCCGAGAGTCTAAACCCGGCTGCAAGTCTAACGAACGTCCCCTTCGGGATTACTCCCTCCAGGCTTTCTGGACTGACGATTCACGAACCACTGCGCCCGGCCAAAGACGCCGCTATTCACACTTCAATCCACGGGGATTCTAAGTCTCTCCCCAATAATCGGACTGCAAAGGTACGAACATTTTTCCGTTCGCACCTCTTTTATATATGGGAGGAATATAAGTTTTATGATTATTTAACATACAACATCATCATCGTCTGTTAATGGTATTGAGTTTTAGCTCTCCCTGGCTGAGACCTTTGCCCTGAACATGAATGCTGATGTTACCGGACTTGGCTGAGGAGCGGACGGCCATGAGGGCACGGCCCTTCCAGGTGGTGCAGCGCTGGTCGGTATAGACACCGGTATCCTTGAGGTCGGCGCTGGCGAAGGCGAGGAGGCTGCCAGCACCCTTGACGGTGGCCGTAAGCGGGATGGCGGCATCGGGACAAACACGGCCCTCACTGTCGAGAATCTCCACGGTGACATAGGCAAGGTCCTGACCGTCGGCGAGGAACGTGGTTTTGTCTGCTGTCAGCCGGATCTGCGCAGGCTCTCCTGCCGTAGAGAGGCTGACGGATACGGTCTTGCCTTCTTCCGTCACTCCTTCGGCCCTGAGGGTGCCGGGCTGATAGGGCAGGGTGAAGACGGCCTTGCACTCAGCGGACTGCTGCTCGCCGACGAGCTGGTCGTTGAGATACAGACGGACAGCGGGGAGGCTCGTATAGACTTCCACCTCGATGGGCTTGCCTTCCCAACTGGGAACGGTTTCGCCCTTCGGGCCGATACCGCCTTTCCAGTTCCAGGACTCCCAGGTGGGCCATACGCTCCAGGCGGTCTCACGGATGGTGCCGTAGTAGCCGTTAGGCTCCTTCACGGCCATATAGAGCGCAGGGGCTGTCTCACGGTTCCAAAGCAGTTCGCGATAGTGGGAGATGGGCTTGCGCCAGCCGGTGATGTCCACATCGCCGCAGTAGGCCCCGTGCCATTCGGGCTGTCCTCCCTCGACATAGTGCTCGCCAGGGGTGTCGCCGTCGTAGTAGTAGCGTCCGATGCCGGACTCTCCGAGGTAGTCGAGACCCGTCCATACGATGTCGCCGATGACGTAGGGATATTCGTCGACGATCTGCCAGTTCTTCCAGGCATCACGGGGGAAGCTCTCCGTCTGGAGGATGACGCGCTCAGGGGTACGCTCATGGTCGGAGGCGTGCTTGTGGATCATATAGTTGTAACCCACGATGTCGAGTACCTCGGCATGGGGGTCGTAGATCTCCCAGTCGCTGTCCCATGAGCAGAGAGCCTCGGTGACGGGACGTTCGCAGTAGTAGTCTTCTATGGCCTGCTTCATTTTCCGGGCGGTGGTGACGACCTGGATGTCCTTGCGCTCCATCACCTCGTTGCCGATGCTCCAGCAGATGACGCTGGGGTGATTGTTGTCGCGCCTGACCATCGCATGGATGTCCTCACGATAGCAGGAGTCGATGAGCGTGGAGTAGTCGTAGGGTGTCTTTGCCTGGCGCCAGCCGTCGAAGGCCTCGTCGATGACGAGCATGCCTATCGAGTCGCAGGCATCGAGGAAGGCTCGTGAGGGCGGATTATGGGAGGTGCGGATGAGGTTGAAGCCGGCGTCCTTCATCTGGCGGACCTTGCGGATCTCGGCGGCATCGAAGGCCATCGCCCCGAGGATGCCGTCGTCGTGATGCACACAGGCACCGTTGAGTGGCGTTATCTTGCCGTTGAACATAAAGCCCATCCGTGAATCGTAGGAAAAATTGAGGAGGCCGAAGCGGGCCAGCTGACTATCGATCGTCTTATCCTGTTCCTGCAGCATGGCCCGTACCTCATAGAGAATGGGCGTGTCGGGTGACCAGAGCTTGGGATTCTGGACGAAGAAGACCAGTGTGTCGGTCTCAGAGCCCTTGGCAGGCACTGTGATCGGCATCGTCTCCGCACCTACCATCACAGTGGCGGTACGTTCGACGTCGGAGGCATTCTCGACGGTCACCTCCACCCGTACCATCGCCTCGTCGTCCACCAATGGGGTGTTGATATAGACACCGTTCTCCGCGATGTGGAGGGCAGGGCTCGTGACGAGCCACACGTGGCGGTAGATGCCGGAACCGCTGTACCATCGGCAGTTAGGCTGTTCGGAGTTGTCCACCTTGACCAATACCTCGTTATCGCCTTCTTTATATAAATAAGGTGTGATGTCGACGGTGAAGGGGGTATAGCCGTAGGCGTGCTGTCCGGCCTTCTGGCCGTTGATGAAGACCTCTGCCTTCTGATAGACACCCTCGAAGTGCAGTCTGACGACTTCACCTTCAGGTGTCTTGAACGTCTTCCGGTATTCGCCCTTGCCACCGGGATACCAGCCGCCGCCAGTGCCCGTAGCTCCTGTCTTGGCATCGGGACCGGCATAGATATCCCAGTCGTGGGGTAAGTCTACTTTGACAGTCTTGCCGTTTTGCGTGAACTGCCATCCTGCGTCGAACAGCACACGCTTGGTGTCCGCCTTTGCCACGACGATGCCCAGCATCATCAGCAGCATCAATAAAGGTTTTCTTATCATAGTCTGTTGGATGTTTGTTTTCTTTCTTACTGCATCTTATGCTTGCAGAGGCCGCGGCTGGCGTTGTGGAGGATGTCATCGGCGATGACGGGCGCAGCGGCAGCGAGGTCGACGATGCGGTAGGGCAGGTCGTTGAGGATAAGGAGACGGGCAGCGGGAGCCTGTATCTCCGATGCATCGTCAGGGCGCCACGGATTCTCCAGCTTCTCGCCGATCAGCGTGAGGTCGGTCTCCTCGTAGAGTTCGTAGGAACGTACGAGCATCGAGTAGCTGCGGGTGGATTCACGGCCTTCGGCATCGATATACTGGCCTGTGAAGGTCTTGGGGAACCGGTAGGTGTTCACGCCGCATACTTCCTCCATGTGGTGGACGAAGGTGAAGCAGTCAGTGTAGTGCAGGTTGATGAGCACGTTCTTGCCGTGACAGTGCTCCAGGTAGCCGAAGGGCGAGTCGTCGCCGAAGGAGCTGACGTTCTCCATGTCGCAGAGCAGCTGCTGGTCCTTGCCGGCGACGGCGAAGGAATAGAGGGGATGCTGCGTGCGGCGGAAAGCGGGATGATTCAGAGCCACGGTACCCAACGTACCCGTCTTACAGGGGGTCTTGTGATAGTCGAAGGCGACGCCGTGACAGAAATCCCAGTTGAAGGTCGGGATGAGCAGGGTGCCGTCGGGACCGATGGTGTCGAGGATGGCCTCGAGGAACTTGTCACGATCAAAGCGCTCACCGTTACGCATACTGGTAAAGGTGAGCTGCATGATGTCAGACGAGAGCAGCACGCTGTCGCCCTTCTCCAGTCCCCAGTGCTTGGGGAGTTCGAGATAACTAATGTACGCCATACTTCTCCAAGAGGGCTACTATGCTGTCGACGGAACCGAAGTTCTCAGGAACGACGTCCGTGCCGTCGATGCGGAAGTTGAAGGTGATCTCCATATTCGTGACGAGCGTCACGATGTCGTACGAGTCGAGCATGCCTGCCTCGATGAAGTCCTCATCGCCGCTGAAGTCATACTCCGGACGGATGGTCTTCAGAATCTCAATTATTTTTTCTTTCATTGAACCACAGATAATAATGAAACAACGAATTACACGAATTTCACGAATTAACCTCTTTCTTATAGAAGAGGCGGTCGATCTTGCCGTTGGTGTTGCGCTGCAGCTGTTCCAGACGGTGGTAGACCGTAGGTATCATATACTTGGGCAGCACCTTGCCGATCTCCATGCGGAACTGCGGCACGGGAATCTCCTCGGCAGCCTCGTAGAAGAGGGTGATCTGCTTCTCGGCCTGGTTGTAGACGATACAGCCGTTCTTCACGAGCTTCAGCGTGTTGATGATCACGTGCTCTATCTCGCCCAGATCGGTACGATAGCCCATGTGCTTCACGATGTTGTCCTTCCGGCCCTTGAACATGATGAGTCCCTCGTCGTTCAGACAGACGATGTCACCTGTGCGGTAGATCAGTTCGGGATAGGCCTTGTTCAGCGGGTTCTGCACGAAGGCGGCAGCCGTCTTCTCCGGGTTGTTATAGTAACCCATCGCCAGCGACGTGCCCCTGACACAGAGCTCTCCCTCAACTCCCGGCTCACTGACGGCCTTGTCCTCGTCGTCGAGGATCAGGATGTCGGTATTGTGGCAGGGATAGCCAATAGGCAGCGGCTCTTCGTCGGGAATCTCCTTATTAATAATATAATAGGTGCAGTCGAGGGTAATCTCGATGGGACCGTAGAGATTGGCGAATGTCACCTGCGGCAGATGGTGATACCAATAGTTGAACTGTTTAGTGGGGAATACCTCGCCGGCGAACCACACCGTACGGAGGCTCTCGAGCCTGAAGGCAGAGAGCAGATCCATGTTGGCGATGTTCACCATGATGGTGGGCACCCAGAAAAGGAAGTTCACCTGATGCTTCTCCAGCACCTCGAGGATCTTCGCGGGGAAGGCAGCGAGATGGGCTGGCAGCACTACGAGGGTGCTGGCCTTTGCCATGAGCATGCAGAGCTCGAAGCTGTAGATGTCGAACACGATCGGCGAGAGTGAACCCATCACGAGATCTTCTCCGAAGCCGAATGTTTCTAAACTCCAGTCGATGAAATCGAAGAAACTCTTATGGTTGAGCACCACACCCTTGGGCGTACCTGTCGACCCTGATGTGTTGATGATGCACGAGGGGTCGGTGTCGATGAGGGTGGCCCTGCGCTTGGAGAGCATCTGTACGTCGACGGCCATGGCATCGTCAGTCTCCTCGAGCAGGATCAACTTGACGCTGTCGGGGATGACGGCGGCGATACTCTTGATCTGTACCTGTGTGGAGATGATGGCGGCAGGCTCTACCAGCTGGATGATGTTCCTGATGCGCTCGGCAGGGGTCTTGATGTCGAGGTTCATGTAGAAATCTCCCGCATAGAGAATACCGAGGTCGGCATAAACGCTCTCTATCGACTTGTCGAGGAACACACCGACGGGCCTGTTCTGGGGAATACCCAGCTGGGCTATCCTCTCACCCGTCAGCAGAGCCTTCTTGTTAAGGTCGGAAAAGTTGATTTCCCTGTCCTTATCAATCACAGCCGTTTTCTTCGGGAACTTCCCGACAG
This sequence comes from Prevotella sp., assembly GCA_017474845.1. Classification (GTDB taxonomy): domain Bacteria; phylum Bacteroidota; class Bacteroidia; order Bacteroidales; family Bacteroidaceae; genus Prevotella. Next base: position 16,924 of record JAFVGS010000038.1, on the reverse strand, counting down.
TCTCCTCAAACAGTTGTAGCAAATTAATCTTCATACTGAAGTGTTTTTATTTGAAAAAGCACCGGGACTGACCATCCCGGCGCTTCATATGAATCATTGACTATTAGAAGTCCATGTCGTCGAGTGAGTCGCTGAAGTCCTTCTTGGCGGGCTGCTCAGCGGGTGCCTCCTGCTGCTCGGGACGGGGACGGCGGTCACCATGACGTTCGCCATTGCGACGGTCGCCACGGTCCGGACGACGGTCACGGCGCTCTCCACGCTCTCCACGCTCTCCGCGCTCAGGACGCTCACGACGCTCGCTGCGCTCACGGGCAGGACGCTCCACATAGCCCTCTGGCTTCTCAATCAGCACACGGTGAGAAAGCTTGTATTTACCAGTCTTCGGGTCGATCTCCAGCAGCTTCACCTTGATCTTGTCACCCTCCTTGATACCGGCCTCCTCGACAGTCTCGAGGCGCTTCCAGTCGATCTCGGAGATGTGCAGCAGACCGTCCTTGCCGGGCATGATCTCCACGAAACAGCCGTAAGGCATGATCGAGCGGACGGTACCCTCATAGATCTCACCCACCTCGGGGATGGCCACGATGGCCTTGATCTTCGCGATGGCGGCATCGATACTCTCCTTATCGGGAGCACTGACCTGCACATGACCCACACCGTCGGCCTCGTCGATGGTGATGACGGTACCTGTATCCTCCTGCATCTGCTGGATGATCTTTCCGCCCGGGCCAATGACGGCACCGATAAATTCCTTGGGAATGTCGAAGGCTTCGATGCGGGGCACCTGCGGCTTGAACTCTGCACGCGGCTCGGCGATGGTTTCCGTCAGCTTTGAGAGGATATACTCACGGCCAGCCTTGGCCTGCATGAGAGCTTTCTCGAGAATCTCGAACGACAGGCCGTCGCACTTGATATCCATCTGGGTGGCTGTCAGACCGTCCTTCGTACCGGTGGTCTTAAAGTCCATATCTCCCAGGTGGTCCTCATCGCCGAGGATATCGCTGAGCACAGCATACTTTTCTTCACCGGGGTTCTTGATCAGACCCATAGCGATACCAGAAACAGGCTTCTTCATGGGTACACCAGCGTCCATCAGGGCGAGGGTACCAGCACATACGGTAGCCATAGAAGAAGAACCGTTAGACTCGAGGATCTGGCTTACCAGACGGACTGTGTAAGGGAAGTCCTCAGGAATCTGACCCTTCAGACCGCGCCAAGCCAGATGTCCGTGACCAATCTCACGACGGCCTACACCGCGCTGGGCCTTAGCCTCACCCGTACAGAACGGGGGGAAGTTATAGTGCAACAGGAACTTCATGTATCCATGCTCCAGCACGTCGTCGACGAGTTTCTCGTCGAGCTTTGTGCCGAGGGTACAGGTCGAGAGCGACTGTGTCTCGCCACGGGTGAAGATAGCTGATCCGTGAGGCATGGGCAGGGGGCTGACCTCGCACCAGATGGGACGGATGTCGGTGGTCTTACGACCGTCGAGACGGATACCCTCATCGAGAATGCAACGGCGCATGGCATCGCGCTCCACGTCGTGGTAGTAACGCTCCATCATAGCCTCGTACTCGTCCTTCGAGATCTCAGAGTCGTCGGTGATCTCCGGATGCTCAGCAAAGAACTTCTCCTTGAAGTCGGCGAGGATCTTCTCGAATGCCTCAGCACGCTCCTGCTTCTCCAGGGCCTGCTTTGTCACGTCGTAGGCGGGCTGGTAGCACTCCTTGTTCATCTGCTCGCGCAGCGCCTCGTCGTTCACCTCGTGGTCGTACTCGCGCTTCACGTCCTTGCCGAGCTCCTTGCTCAGTTCGGCCTGCAGCTCACACATGGGCTTGATGGCGTCCATGGCAGCCTTGAGGGCACCCAGCAGATCCTGCTCGCTGACCTCCTTCATCTCACCTTCCACCATCATGATGTTCTCAGCCGAGGCACCGACCATGATGTCCATGTCGGCTTCCTTCATCTGCTCGAAGGTAGGATCGATCACATACTCCCCGTTGATACGGGCAACGCGCACTTCCGAGATGGGACACTCGAAAGGAATATCCGAGCATGCCAGGGCTGCAGAGGCAGCAAATCCGGCAAGGGCATCGGGCTGGTCAACACCGTCGGCGCTGAGCAGCATGACATTGACGAATACTTCTGCGTGATAGTTACTTGGGAATAGTGGACGGAGCACACGGTCCACCAGTCGTGATGTGAGGATTTCATTGTCTGAGGCTTTGCCTTCGCGCTTGGTGAATCCACCGGGGAAACGGCCTGCGGCACTGTACTGTTCGCGATAGTCTACCTGCAGCGGCATGAAATCTGTTCCGGGAACTGCATCTTTTGCGGCACAAACGGTGGCCAGGAGCACGGTGTTGTTCATCTTCAGCATGACGGCGCCGTCGGTCTGTTTTGCCACTTTCCCGGTTTCAATGGTGATGGTCCTTCCATCAGCCAGTTGAATGGTCTTTGTAATTACGTTCATCTTGTTTAAAACATCTAAAAAATATAAAAATAAGTGCGACCATAACGTCGTGGTCGCTAAAAATCGGCGCAAAGTTACACATTATATTATAAATAAACGAAGAAAGGGGCATATTTTACGTTTTTTTTTCTTATTTTTCTTCGTAATCTTCGTAATCTGTGTTTTTTTTACTACCTTTGCACCCGAAATTGTAAATCGTAAATAGTAGTTAAATAATGAATCATATTTTCAAGGTGGCCGCTGTCGTGCTGGCCGCAATGACAGCAGCCTCGTGCAGCAACAATAAGTTTAAAGTCGAGGGCCAGATAGCGAATGCCGGCGACTCAGTGCTCTATTTTGAGAATGTCGGCCTGGAGGGCATCCAGGTGCTCGACTCCGTGAAGCTCGGTTCAGACGGCAGCTTCGCCTTCAGCGGTGACCCCACCGAGGCTCCAGAGTTCTATCGTCTCCGCATCGTCGACCAGATTATCAACGTCTGCATTGACTCCACCGAGACCGTACAGGTGAAGGCTGAATACCCCGGCATGGCTTCCCACTATACCGTCAGCGGCTCCGACAACTGCGAGAAGATCCGCGAGCTCACGCTGAAGCAGATGGATCTCCAGGCGCGCGTCATCGCCTTGCAACAGCATACCGCCCTTGGTGTGAAAGTCATCGGCGACAGTATCCAGAGTCTGATCAGCGCCTATAAGGACGATGTGACCAAGAACTACATCTACAAGGAGCCGAACAAGGCCTATGCCTACTTCGCCCTCTTCCAGACCCTCGGCCAGTGGCTCATCTTCAATCCCCGTACCGAGAAGGATGACATCAGGGCCTTCGCTGCCGTCGCCACCAGCTGGGACACCTACTACCCCCATGCCGAGCGTGGTCAGAACCTGCATAACATCGCTATCGAGGGCATGAAAAACCAGCGCATCGTCGCCGCCCAGAATCAGGATCTCGAGGTCGATGCCAGCAAGGTTAACGAGGCTGGTGTGCTCGATATCGCCTTGCCCGACAACAAGGGTCAGATCCGCCATCTCACCAACCTGAAAGGTCAGGTGGTACTGCTCGACTTCCACGTCTTCGCCATGGAGGAGTCGCCCGCACGCATCCTCTCCCTCCGTGAGCTCTATAACAAGTACCACGCCCAGGGCTTGGAGATCTATCAGGTGAGCCTTGACCCCGATGAGCACTTCTGGAAGCAGCAGACTGAGGCCCTGCCCTGGGTCAGTGTACGAGATGCCGATGGCGTCAACTCCCAGCGCGTGATGCTTTACAACGTCATGACCATTCCTGACTTCTTCCTCATCGACCGCGGCAACAACATTGTCTCTCGTGCCGCCAGTATCAAGGATCTCGAACAGGAAATCAAAAAATTGTTGTAGTATTTAGAAACGAATGTGAATAATATGAATAATCAACTCACGAATAATAACGAATAAATAATTTCATATTCGTGGATAAAATTATTCACATTATTCATGTTCGTTTCCAATAATATCTAGCGGAAACGTTAAAAATTCTCAATTCTCAATTCTCAATTCTCAAGTCTCAATTAAAAGAATTACCTTTGCACCCGCAAAACGAAATTTGTCGGCATAGCTCAGCTGGTTAGAGTATCACCTTGACATGGTGGGGGTCCTTGGTCCGAATCCAAGTGTCGACACAAAGAAGGGCAACCAAATGGTTGCCTCTTTTATTGGCACGGATTAAAAACTCTCTAACCACCCTTTTAGTTCGAAGACCATCTGGTAGTGATACTCGAAGCTCTCGCGGTATCCCCAGCCGTGTCCTCCCGTCGGATAGATATGTATTGATGCAGGCACATCGTGCTTGTACAGCTGCTCGTAATAAGAAAACCCGTTGGTCGCTAGCACCACCTTGTCGTCGTCTGACAGCGCGAGGAAGGCCCTGGGTGTTGTACGGTTTACCCGTAGGTCGCTGCTGTAGTCCGCTTCCAATTGTCGCCACTCTTTCTTCGAGTGGTCCGTCCCTAAAAAGTTATCGTGCGAGCCCTTGTGCGTGAACCCCGGATCCATCGTAATCACGGGATAGAATAATATCTGGAAGTTCGGTGCCGCCTCGCCAGTGGCGTGCGTGGCAATGGTTGAAGCCAAATGTCCGCCGGCCGAGAACCCCATGATACCCACCTGCGTACGGTCGATATGCCAGTTCGTGGCATTCCTGCGCACCGTCTTGATGGCCTGTTCGGCGTCCGAGACCGGCACCATCGGCTTTCCGTGCGGCATGCGGTACTTCAGCACGATGAATGCGATACCCTGGTTGTTGAAGAACGGAGCCCACTGGTGTCCCTCGTGGTTCATTGCCAAGTGCGAATATCCGCCGCCTGGGCAGCACACCACTGCTCTGCCAGTCGCCTTCTTCGCGTCGGGCAAGTAGACGGTTATCTCCGCCCTATCCTCCTTGTCCCTACTGGCAACCGTCGCCCCCTTGGGCCACAAATCCATCTTCATTCCCTTCTTCTCCTGAGCCTGTACGGCAGTCATTGCCATCATCAGCAGCATGATTATTGCAATTTTTCTCATTGTCCTTTGCATTTTTTCGGCCGCAAAGGTAGCCATTATTCTTCAAACTTGCAAATTTTCCAAGATGAAACTAATGTTTACTGCCATAATAACCTTTGTTTTGAATATACAATTGTTGTAAGTTTAATGCCTTTCTATGAAGGAAAGCCGGGCCATTAGCCCGGCTTTCCTTTAGTTTGTAAGTTTGTTAGATGCGACTTAGAAGTTGTAGTACACACCGAAGGAACAGTTGTTACTGAAGTCAACACCGAATCTGGTAGAGCTGCCGCCACCGCCCTTCGGACTGAAGGTATCGAAGCCAACGTATCCTAAGTGCGTTACGAACGTGATATGGTCTGTCAGAGTAACGGCAACACCAGGCTCGACACCCAATCCGAACCTGGTTCCCTGATCAACGACGCTGGCAAAACGAATACCGCCGTCGAAGAAAACGGTCACTGGATCCCATGTGAAGGCCGAGTATCTGGCATAGGGCCTGATGATGAACTCCTCTGTCAGATCGACACGGGTGTTTGTTGAATTGATGACTGCTGCAATGCCGTCTCCCTTGTGATAGCCGACTTTAGCACCGACAGACCACTTGTCGTTCAGCTGGTAACCCAATTCTGGAAGGATAGAGAATACGGCCTCGGAATCACCGCCTGAAGGTTTCACACTGCCGAATCCAACGGATCCGCCGATATACCACTGTGCACTAGCGTTAAGGCTTGCAAACAATACAACTGCCAATAATAAAATCTTTTTCATAAGCTAATTTTTAAAGGGTTATTAATAAATAAATAGTTTTGTAAAATTGTTATTTCACCGCAAAGATAAGGCAAATTATTGAAACTTCCAAATAATTATGCAAATATTTTAAAAATTGATATAATTTCGATTCTTTTTCGTAACTTTGCAGGCAGAAATCAAAAACAAGAAAGGATATGAACAGACGGATGATTCTCTTCACGGTGCTGGCAGTCGTCGCAGGCTGTGCTCAGGCCAAGGTAAGGTTGCCCCATCTTATTGGCGACAACATGGTGTTACAACAGCAGACAGATGCGCGGCTGTGGGGCTGGGCTAAGCCTGGAAAGACGATCACGGTGAGCACATCATGGAGTGACCAGAAGATGACGGCCAAGGCCGGCAAGGACGGGAAGTGGTTGGTGAAGGTGAAAACGCCAAAGGCGGGCTACGAGCCGCTGAGTATCACCTTTGACGATGGTGAGGCTGTGACGGTCAATAATGTCGTCAGCGGCGAGGTGTGGGTCTGTGCCGGACAGTCGAACATGGAGATGCCGGTAAAGGGCTTCGGCATGTGTCCCGTGGAGGGCTATAACCATCACGTGCTGGATGCCGCCCAGTCGAAGGGTGTGCGCAGCGTGAAGATCCCCAGCATCATGAGGGCCGTGCCGCAGGACGATGCGCAGTGTGAGTGGCGCCAGTGCTCGCCGAAGACCGTCGGAGATTTCTCGGCTACGGGCTATTTCTTCGCCCGTCTGCTGAGCCGTACGCTCGACATCCCCGTAGGCATCATAGAAGCTAATAAAGGAGGTTCGCGCGTGGAGAGTTGGCTGACAAAGGAGAATCTGGAGAAATACACCAGCGACCCTACCGACTCGGTGGAGATCTGCAAGCGCTGGGCGCAGTGGGACTACCACCGGAGCCTGCTCTGGGGCAACGGCACGTTCAACCCCATCCTGAACTACACGGTGAAGGGCATCCTCTACTATCAGGGCTGCTCGAACGTGGGAGACCCTGGCGACCAGTACTCGGAGCGGATGAAGCTGCTTGTGGAGCAGTGGCGCTCGCAGTTCGGACTGGGTGAGATTCCCTTCTATTTCGTGCAGATAGCGCCTTACAGGTATGATGACAACGACGATGCGATCAGCGGGGCACTGTTACGCGAACAGCAGTGGAAGGCAGCACAGATCATCCCCAACAGTTCGCTGGTGTGCATCAACGACCTTGTGTATCCCTACGAGACCACGCAGATCCACCCGGCGCAGAAGCAGCAGGTGGGTGAGCGGCTGGCCTTCACTGCGCTGAACCGAGACTATGGCTATGAGACAGTGCAGTATAAGAGTTCGTCGTATAAGGATATGACCGTTAAGGGCGACACGGTGTTCATCCATCTGCAGGACAACTATTGGTGTGACGCACCCTTCGAGCAGATGGAGGGCTTCGAGGTGGCTGGTGAGGACAAGGTGTTCTATCCGGCCCAGGCGCGACACTTCTGGCAGCCTGGCGGCGGTTATTGGGATGAGGCGATCATCGTGACGGCTCCAGAGGTGAAGCAGCCCGTCGCCGTGCGCTATTGTTTCAAGAACTTCCAGATTGGCAATGTGAAGAACGGTGGCAACCTGCCCCTCTTTCCCTTCCGCACAGATAGTTGGTAATATGAAAGGTCATCCATTAGAGATATTCAGGTACTGTCCGAAGTGTGGCAGTAACGATTTTAAGATCCATAACGCCTTGAGTAGGCACTGTGCTAACTGCGGTTTTACGTACTACCAGAACCCACGTGCCTCGACGGCCGCCTTCATTCTCAATGAGAAAGGAGAGCTGTTGGTGGCCCGTAGGGGGAAGGAACCTGCCAAGGGGACGCTCGACCTGCCCGGCGGCTTCGTGGACAACAACGAGAACGCCGAGCAGGGAATGGTGCGGGAGATACATGAGGAGACAGGACTCGTGGTCTGCCCTGATGACGTCAGGTATGTGTTTTCCATCCCAAACGTCTACCATTACTCGGGTATGGACATCCATACGCTCGACTTCTTCTTCCTCTGTCATGTGGATGGGGATGCCGAGGTGAAGGCGGACGACGATGCCGCCGAACTCATGTGGCTGCCCTTGAGGGAGGTGTATGTGGAACGCTTCGGACTCCGTTCAATCCGCGAGGCGGTGCACCGGTTTCTGAAAGAAAAGGTGAAGAGGTGAAGGGGTGAAAAGGTTAATAAAACTAAAAATCCTATATATATATAAGGTGTAATTGCGTTTTTTGCTTACTTTTGCAGCCCGAAAGAAATAAAAACGAGACAAAGTATGCAAAAGAATTTAGTGATTGTGGAGTCTCCGGCCAAAGCGAAGACGATAGAGAAGTTCTTGGGAAAGGATTTCAAGGTGATGTCGAGCTATGGTCACATCCGCGACTTGAAGAAGAAAGAATTGAGTGTCGACGAGAAGACGCTCGAACCGGAATACGAAATTCCTGAAGAGAAGGCGAAGCTGGTGGCAGACCTCCGCGACAAGGCCAACAAGGCCGAGAAGGTGTGGCTGGCATCCGATGAAGACCGTGAGGGGGAGGCCATCTCCTGGCACCTGTGTGAGGTGCTGGGTCTGGACAGCCATAAGACGAACCGTATTGTGTTCCACGAGATCACCAAACCCGCCATCCTCGAGGCCATCGAACATCCTCGTCATTTGGATATGAACTTGGTGAACGCCCAGCAGGCTCGTCGTGTGCTGGATCGTATCGTAGGCTTCAAGATCTCGCCCGTCTTGTGGCGCAAGGTGAAACCAGCCCTTTCTGCCGGACGCGTGCAGAGTGTGGCCGTCAGGCTCATCGTGGAGCGGGAGCGTGAGATACTGAACTTCAAGAGTGAGATCTATTACGTCGTGAACGGTGTTTTTGCCATCACCAATCCCGACGGCTCTGCCACCGAGGTGAAGGCACAGTTAGGCAGCCGTTTCAAGACGGAAGAAGAGGTGCTTGCCTTCCTCGAGCAGTGCAAAGCTTCCGACTATACGGTGGAGAGTATCGTGAAGAAGCCCGTGAAGCGTACACCGGCGCCCCCTTTCACCACGTCGACCCTGCAGCAGGAGGCCGCCCGTAAGCTTGGCCTCACCGTCAGTCAGACGATGATGATCGCCCAGCACCTGTATGAGAGCGGACAGATCACCTATATGCGTACCGACTCTGTCAACCTGTCGAAGCTCTGCCTGAGTGCCAGCAAGGAGGAGATTGTGCGTCTCTATGGCAAGGAATACAGCAAGACACGCCAGTACCACACCAGCTCGAAGGGTGCCCAGGAGGCTCACGAGGCCATTCGTCCTACTTATATGGAGCGTGTGGAGATTGAGGGTTCCTCACAGGAGAAGCGTCTGTATGAACTGATATGGAAGCGTACGGTGGCCAGTCAGATGGCTGACGCGGAAATAGAGAAGACAACGGTGACGATTGCGATCAGGAATCAGGAGACGGGAGCCAGGAGTCAGGAGGAGTTCATTGCACAGGGTGAGGTCGTGAAGTTCGACGGTTTCATCAAGGTGTATCGTGAGTCTATCGACGACGAGGAACAACAGGATGAGTTTGGACACATCCTTCCTCCGTTGAAGGAAGGTCAGGGACTGACACGTCGGGAGATCAACGCTACGGAGCGTTTCGTTTCCGGCCCCCAGCGCTATACAGAAGCCAGCCTGGTGCATAAGATGGAGGAACTGGGCATCGGCCGTCCGTCAACCTATGCTCCGACCATCAGTACCATCCAGCAACGTGAATACGTGCAGAAGGGCGACAAGAAGGGTGAGGAGCGAGCCTATAATGTGTATACCCTGAGAGGCAAGCAGATCGGCCAGCGCACACGCAAGGAGATCGTGGGCTCGGAAAAGGGGAAGCTGATACCTACCGACATCGGTACGGTGGTCAACGATTTCTTGATGAAGAACTTCCAGGAGATCATGGACTACAACTTCACCGCCAAAGTGGAGCAGGACTTCGATAAGATCGCCGAGGGCGGCGAGGCGTGGAAGGACATGATGCACGCATTCTTCAAAGAGTTTGAACCCACGGTGGAGCGTACCATCAAAAGCCGCGACCTGCATAAGGCCGGTGAGCGTGTGCTGGGCAAGGATCCCAAGAGCGGCAAGCCCGTGTTCGTGAAGATCGGACGGTTCGGACCAGTTGTACAGATTGGAACCGCTGACGACAACGAGAAGCCGACCTTCGCCCAGATGCCGAAGGACAAGAGCATCGAGACCATCACCCTCGAGGAGGCACTGGAACTGTTCAAGCTGCCGCGTGAGATTGGTGACTATCAGGGCAAGCCCGTCACTATCGGAGCCGGCCGTTTCGGACCGTACGTCCTCCACGACCGCAAATATACGTCGCTGCCTAAGGGCATAGACCCGCTGTCCATCACCCTCGACGAGGCCATAGACCTTATCCAGGAGAAGCAGCAGGAGGAGCAGCGCAAGCACCTGAAGACTTTTGCCGAGGATCCGAAACTGGAGGTGCTGGACGGCCGTTATGGCCCCTATCTGGTCTACGACGGCAAGAACTACCGTCTGCCGAAAAGCATGCACGAGAAGGCTGCCGAGCTGACCCTTGAGGAGTGTATGAAGATCATCAACAGATGAAGCGCATCATCCTCATAGGCTATATGGGTGCCGGCAAGACCACTGTCGGCAAGGCGCTCTCGAAGGAATTGGGCATTATCTTCTATGATCTCGACTGGTATATCGAGAGCCGGATGCGGAAGACTGTATCCCAGATCTTCGCCGAGCGTGGAGAGGAAGGGTTCCGCAAGATCGAGTACAATCTGCTGCATGAGGTGGCCGAGTTTGAGGATGTAATCATCAGCTGCGGCGGTGGTACACCCTGCTTCTTCGACAACATGGACTATCTGAACCAGCAGGGACAGGTGGTCTATCTGAAGGCAGACCCCGAGGTGCTGTACAAGCACCTGATGATGGCGAAGGTGGAGCGGCCGCTGATAAAGGGGAAGAGCCACGACGAGCTTTTGGCCTTTATCCGTGAGCAGCTGGAGAAGCGTGAGCCTTTCTATTCGAAGGCCCGCTATACGCTCGACGTCAGCCTCATGGACAACTACGAGAAAATACAAACCAGTGTCGCGAAAATAATAGAACTGTTAGACTTATGAAGAAATGGACCATCGATGACTCGAAGGAGCTCTACAACATCAACGGTTGGGGCACCTCGTATTTCGGCATCAACGAGAAGGGTGATGTCTATGTCACCCCATGCAAGAACAATACGCAGATCGACCTGCGTGAGGTGATGGACGAGCTGGCGCTGCGTGATGTCACGCCGCCCGTGCTGCTCCGTTTCCCCGATATCCTCGACAACCGGATCGAGAAGACGTGGAGCTGTTTCAAAAAAGCCTCCGAGGAGTATGACTACAAGGGTGAGAACTATGTTGTCTATCCCATCAAGGTGAACCAGATGCAGCCCGTGGTCGAGGAGATCATCTCGCACGGAAGGAAGTTCAACCTCGGTCTGGAGGCCGGCTCGAAGCCCGAGCTGCATGCCGTCATCGCCATGCAGTGCCAAAGTGACTCGATCATCGTCTGCAACGGCTACAAAGACCAGAGCTACATCGAACTGGCGCTGTTGGCACAGAAAATGGGTAAGCAGATTTTCATCGTCGTGGAGAAGATGAACGAGCTGGAGATTATCGCCCGTGAAGCCAAGAAAATGAATATCCGTCCGAACATCGGTATCCGCATCAAACTGGCTTCCAGCGGCTCCGGTAAATGGGAGGAGAGTGGCGGCGACGCTTCGAAGTTCGGTCTGACGAGTGCGGAGCTTTTAGAGGCACTGGAACTGTTAGACAAGAAGGACATGCGCGATTGTCTCAGGCTCATCCATTTCCATATAGGTTCGCAGATCACGAAGATCCGCCGCATCCAGACGGCCCTCCGCGAGGCCTCACAGTTCTATATCCAGCTGCATAAGATGGGTTATAACGTCGACTTTGTCGACTGCGGTGGCGGTCTGGGCGTCGACTACGACGGAACGCGTTCGCCGTCTAGTGAGTCGTCAGTCAACTACTCCATCCAGGAGTATGTCAACGACTGTATCTATACCTTCGTTGATGCCGCCAATAAGAACGACCTGCCGCATCCGAATATCATCACAGAGAGCGGCCGTTCGTTGGCAGCCCATCACTCCGTGCTCGTCATCGACGTGCTGGAGACGGCCTCATTGCCCGAGATGCCGGAGGAGTTCGAACCCGACGAGAATAGCCATCAGTTGGTGAAGGACCTCTATGAAATCTGGGACAACCTCTCGCCCCGTAATGTGCTGGAGGACTGGCACGATGCTGAACAGATCCGTGAGGAAGTGCTTGACCTCTTCTCGCATGGCATCGTCGACCTGAAGACGCGTGCCGAGGTGGAGGCAATGTACTGGAGTGTGTGTCATGAGATCCACGCCCTCGCCAAGAGTCTGAAGCATATCCCCGAGGAACTGATGAAGATCGACAAGCTATTAGCAGACAAGTACTTTTGTAACTTCTCGCTTTTCCAGAGTCTCAGCGACTCGTGGGCCATCGACCAGGTCTTTCCTATCATGCCTATCCAGAGACTCGACGAACGTCCCACGCGGAATGCCACCATCCAGGATATCACCTGCGACTCGGACGGAAAGATCGCCAATTTCACTACCAATAGGCATAACACCCACTCGCTGCCCGTGCATCCGTTGAAAAAGAACGAACCTTACTACTTGGGTGTGTTCCTCGTGGGCGCCTATCAGGAAATTCTCGGCGACATGCACAATCTCTTTGGCGATACGAACGCCGTGCATATTTCTGAGAAAGACGGTACCTATCATATCGACCAGATCATCGACGGCGAGACGGTGGAGGAGGTGCTTGAGTATGTGCAGTATAATCCCAAGAAGCTTGTCCGCCAGTTGGAGGTCTGGGTGGCCAAGAGTGTGAAGCAGGGTAAGATCTCACTCGAAGAGGGCAAGGAGTTCCTGAGCAACTACCGCTCTGGACTCTACGGATATACTTATTTGGAATAACGTCATAACGACATAGCGTTATAACAAAAATGAAAGAGAAGCTAACGATTGTAAAGGTGGGTGGGGCTGTCGTGGAAGACGAGGCCCAGCTCTCGCAGCTGCTCAAGGACTTCAGTGCTATTGAGGGAAGGAAGGTGCTGGTGCATGGTGGCGGCCGAAAGGCCACGAAGGTAGCCGAAGCCCTCGGCATCGAGTCGAAGATGGTGGGTGGCCGTCGCATCACTGATGCCGACATGCTCAGTGTGGTGACGATGGTCTATGGCGGCCTGGTGAACAAGAACCTCGTAGCCCGTCTGCAGGCCAACGGTGTGAACGCCTTAGGATTGACGGGAGCCGATATGGATGTCATTCGAAGCCATAAGCGTCCGCTGAAAGATGGCATCGACTTCGGTTTCGTGGGTGATGTAGACCGTGCTGACGGCAAGATGCTCAGCCGGCTCATCGAGGAAGGCGTCACTCCTGTGATGGCACCACTGACACACGATGGTCAGGGAATTATTCTTAATACCAATGCTGACACCATCGCCTCGGAGACGGCCAAGGCCTTCGCTCCGTACTATGACGTGACGCTGGTATTCAGTTTCGAAAAGAAAGGTGTTCTCCGCTATCCTGACGATGACGACTCGGTGATCCCTACCATCACGCGCGCGGACTTTATTAAATATAAGGAAGACGGCACCATCAGCGGCGGCATGTTGCCGAAGATCGAGAATGCCCTTGCCGCCATCGATGCCGGTGTCTCCCGTGTAATCATTACCCTTGCCACCGCCCTCGACGGGCATAGTGGCACCGTCATTCAATAAAAAGGCGAAAATTTTCGCCTTTTATTGTAACTTTTCCGTTTCCCAATCGTCATTTAATTTAGAGAGGATGAAAAAGATCAGTTTCCGGAATGATATCCTTCCGCTGAAAAATGAGCTCTACAGGCTCGCGCTCCGCATCACTCTCAATCCGGCGGAGGCGGAGGACGTGGTTCAGGAGACGATGATCAAGGTCTGGAACAGGCGTGACCGCTGGGAGGAGCTCGACTCCATCGAAGCCTTCTGTCTCACCATCTGCCGGAACATCGCCGTTGACAAGACGAGGAAGGCGGAAAACCAGAATCCAAGCCTGGACGAGGGCAGCGACACAGCCGACCACAGCTATTCATCCAATCCTGAGGAACAGGCCATGCAGCGCGACCGCATCGCACTTGTCAGGCAGCTCATCGACAACTTGCCTGAGAAACAGCGCAGTTGCATGCAGCTACGGGAGTTCGAGGGCAAGAGTTACAAGGAAATAGCGCAGATACTGGAAGTCACTGAGGAGCAGGTGAAAATCAATATCTTCAGGGCACGACAACAGATCAAGCAGCAATTTATAAAGACAGAGAATTATGGATTATAAGTACATCGAACAGCTATTGGAACGTTACTGGGAGGGTGAGACCACTCTGCAGGAGGAGTCGATTCTCCGTACGTTCTTCAGCCAGCCGGATATTCCTGAGAATCTTCGGAAGTTCCAGCCGCTCTTCGTCTGTGAGATGCAGAAGGAAGAACCGTTGGGCGAGGACTTCGATGCCCGTATCCTTGAGCAGATTGGAGAGGCTCCTGTGGCCAAGACCGTCTCGCTGAAGGATCGCCTGATGCCTCTGTTCAAGGCCGCCGCCATCGTGGCCATTGTCCTGACCTTGGGCAATGCTGCTCAGGCACCATGGGACATCTGGGAAGATCCCCGGGGAGCTTATGTGAAGGCCCAGCAGGAACTGGCAGATACGGTCAATGTACTGACTACGATCCAGGCGGAGAACGTGAGTGACACCATCCAGGCACCCGCCAAGGAGAACTCCACCTATCTGGAATGAATTTTTTCTATGCTTTCTATATTATTATGAAACTGTGAAGTTTCGATTCTCTCAAATTTATTAAGTACTAAATGAAGTTATGGGCTGCACCGAGAGGTCGCAGCCCACTTCGCTTCTTCCCCTTTCACCTTTTCAATCTCATGTTCAGCTGGAACAGAGCCGGCAGGAAGATGCAGAGCGAGAAGCCCACTGCCATCAGCGCTGTCCGTTCAGAACCGAAGAGATCCGTCAGCGTGAGGTCGGGATTGGGGTAGAGGTTATACATCACGTAGGCCACAGAGTTGTTGATCCAGTGATACACCATTCCTGGAATGATACTGTTAGTACGGTAATACAGCCATCCTAACAAAAGACCTATCACGAAGGCATGCGGTAGTTGGGCCGGGTTCATGTGGGCGGCGGCAAAGAGCAGTGCCGAGATGGCAATGGCTGTCCAGGCTTTGCTGCACCAGTTCAACAGTGACCGCAAAATAGCTCCGCGGAATACCAACTCCTCGCCCAAAGGCGCCAACAGTCCTATGGTGACATATCCCCAGCGTTCTTTCATGATCATGTCGAACGTATCTTCGGCGATATTCGGCAGCTCGGGCATGTGTTCCTGGAACCAGATGGAGGGGATGATGGCACCGATGGCCGCGACGGCACACCATATCAGCGTCACCCAGGGACGTTTCCGAATCCAGTTCCGTGACACTTCGCACCATCTGGCCAGCAGAAATACGGCCACAGTGATGAATGTGAACACTGCCGTCGTGACAATGATGCCTGTTGCGTCGCTCATGGCACCCTTTCCGAAAGCCCATCGCCAGATGCCGTCGACGATAAAGCCACCCATCACCTGGAAGGCGAGGAACACAAACGTATAGATAATGGCATTCTTCATATAGGATTCACTTTTCTGTGTTAATCTCTTTCTTTCTGTGATTATCTGTGTAATCTGTGGCTCTCTTCACCCTTTCACGGTCTATCTTCAGCTGAGCCACCAAAGCCTCGGGCGATTCGAACTTCCTTTCCTCACGCAGTCTTGTCACAAACGTGATGAGTACCGTCTGTCCGTAGAGGTCGCCGTCAAAGTCCAGGATGTTCACCTCTAAGGTGCGGTTTCTGCCGTCGAAGGTGGGTCGTGTGCCGATGTTCATCATCGCAGGCATCGCTACCCCTCCATTAATAATCTGAGCCCATACTGCATACACGCCGCAGGCTGGAATCAGTTTGAAGGGGTTGTCGGGCTCTATGTTGGCCGTGGGGAAACCTAACTGGTGGCCGATATGCTCGCCTGGCATCACTTTGCCGGAGATCTGGTAGGGATGTTGTAGCATAACGGTAGCCGTCTCGATGTCACCGTCATCAGCCAACAGGCTGCGAATGTTTGACGAGCAGATGGCAAAGTGATAATCCTGAAATGACAACTTAATGCCTTGATACACGTTGATGCCCAGTTCCTGACCGTAGCGCCAGTAATCATCGAAACCCTCCGTCCTGTCATGTCCAAAGCGGTTGTCGTAGCCTATCTGGAGACTTTTCACATTCAGCTTCTCCTTGAGGATCTTCGCCATGAAGTCACGGGCTGAGAGTTGCGCCATCTCCTTTGTGAAAGGCAACACCACTAAGAAATCGACACCCAACTGCTCGATCTCCCGTTCCTTTTCCTCCTGCGTCGTCAGCAGCTGGGGACGAAACTGAGGGTCGAACAGTTGTCTGGGCTGACGGTCGAAAGTGATGACCATCGACGCCAGATGAGGGAATTTGGCGGTAGAAACCAGATGTTTGATGACCTGCCGATGACCAGCATGGACACCGTCAAACACGCCGATGGTGGCCGCACATTTTACCACCATTCTCGTCTTTTCTATGTCACGAATTATCTCCATTGGAGTGCAAAGGTACTTATTTTCCACTTATTTTTTGTGATTTCCCTCTAAAAATTTGGATATTTAAAGATTTTCCTATACCTTTGCATCGCAAAACTCGGACTTGTAGCTCAGTTGGTCAGAGCAACAGACTCATAATCTGGAGGTCCCAGGTTCAAGCCCTGGCTGGTCCACAAGCGGAGGTTGCAGATTCACAGAGAGTTACGCGAAAGTGTAACTCTCATTTTTTTGCCTTTATATATGCTTCGGGAACAAACAGGGAACAAAGACTCATTCTCTAATAGTAATAAAATTAAACGTTTTTAGCGTTCTTTGGCTATCATGTGATAGTTTATTTGAAGATTAAGACTTCCTAAAACGCCTTGAACCAGTGCTGTTAAATTTTCAAAAATGGCCATTCTGACGGTCTTTCTGTTTGTCGGATTGTTATCTCGGCTTGGCAAATCCACTATGCTT